>NZ_JBXYJE010000010.1:0-118908 GCF_057396285.1 Psychrobacter sp. CX97
TGAACTGACCCCCAAAAGTTGGACACAACTTATGGGGTATTTTTATGCGTTACAATCTAGATTTTAAGATCAAAGTCATAGGATACTATAAGCAAGGACATACCGGTCATGCCACAGCAAAGAAGTTTAAAGTGAATCCAAGATTTGTAAGTAAATGGGTCAAGCAATATCAAAGCGGTGGTATAAAGGCTATTAAGCCAAAGACAAGCAAAGCCAAATACAGTAGTGAGTTTAAACTTAACGTACTAACAACGATGCTTACCCAAGGCCTAAGTCAATTGGAAGTTGCTCTAAGGTATAACATCAGCTCACCAGCTTTAATCAGCCAGTGGCACAAAGCTTATCGACTACAGGGTATGTCTGGACTCATATCTAAACGTAAAGGTAGAGCGGCCATGAGCAAACCATTTATCACAGACAAACCAGATGATGAAAAGATATTAGCAGAGCTGAAACGTGAGAATGAATATCTTCGTGCGGAGAATGCCTACCTAAAAAAGCTCGATGCCTTGCTCAGGGAGAGGGAACAAGCCGAGACAAAGCAAGGCTCATCGAAGGACTAAGGGATAAATATTGCATATCAGCTTTACTTAAGATAGCTGATATGCCTAAAAGTGTCTTTTATTACCATAGGTGTCAGTTTGATGCTGAAGACAAATACGCTGATTTAAAGCAGCGTATCATCGAGCTATATTACCAACATAAAGGTCGGTATGGCTATCGTAGAATCACAGCCGCATTAAAGCAGTTAGGCATGCATCATAACCATAAGCTTATTGCCAAGCTTATGAAGCAGTTAAATCTTAATGCGAAGATCAGAAGAAAGAAGTATCGATCCTATAAAGGTCAACAGGGAAAAATAGCAAAGAACTATTTAAAGCGTCGCTTCCATGCTGGTAAACCCAATAAACGCTGGTTAACAGACATTACTGAGTTTAAGGTGGGTGACAATAAATTATATCTATCTCCGATTCTTGATTGCTATAATAATGAAATAGTCAGTTATACCTTATCTAAAAGACCAACCTATGATGTGGTAAGTAAAATGCTAGATTTTGCGCTAGATAAGACGAAAACAAGTCGTCATAAAAAGTTAATGCTTCACTCTGATCAAGGCTGGCATTATCAAATGAAGCCTTTTAGAAAGACGCTTAAAAAGCATAAGATAAGACAAAGCATGAGTAGAAAAGGCAACTGCATAGATAATGCGTTAATGGAGAGCTTCTTTGGCACACTGAAGTGTGAGACCATCTATATTGAAAAGCCTAAAACTATTGATGAACTAGAAAAGCAAATTCATGAGTACATTCATTATTACAATCATGAGCGTATTCAGCTTAAACTTAAAGGACTGAGTCCTGTGAAGTACAGAATTCAGTCCTTGAGATAGACTTAAACCGTCCAACTTTTGGGGGTCAGTTCAAAACGAGTCCTTTTTTTATGCGATTTTTTTCAAAAGAACCTCAAAGAGTAGCCTAAATATATCTTAATACACCTTTAACATGGTTATGTCTATTTAAAAACCTTCATTTGGCTCTTGATAGCGTGGCTGTAAATATGCTTATAATGAGATATTAAATTTCATTTTAAAAACCCAGATGGTAGTTGCCCTTATATACATATAGTATATATTCAGTATAAGTATTGACATGAAAATGAGCACCTTTGGATGCTTTAAAGGATTAAGAAATATGAAATATTGCCTAACTTGTTAAATTTTAGGGTTGTGGTTGTTTTAAGCTATTCCATTTGGCGTTGAGTTAAATTAAAGTATTAGTCAGATTAAGCGTTTAACAAAGGATTTGTTAAAACATAATTATCATTAGTGCCATCGCTTTTATTTACCCAGTTAACCTAAGTTTATTAGATGGTCGCTGATTAAAAAGTCATTTAACCCCAGCTATTTAACAAGCGACTTAACCTCAGTTATTAAGCAATCGTCATAAAAAACAAGGATGTGATTATGTTTAGAGATCTATTACACCAGCGCTTCCCTAATGCGGCCTCAAGAAATGCGCCGCTTACCATGAGTCATGACATTGGCCCAACCGATACACCGCTTATTGACCAAACCATTGGCGATTATTTCGACAGTGTTGCGGAAAAGTATCCCAACAAAGAAGCCATTGTCTCACGTCATCAAGGTATTCGTTGGACATATAAAGAACTGCAAGAAAAAGCCAACCAGCTTGCAAGTGCCATGATAAGAACGGGGCTTGTTAAAGGCGATCGTATCGGCATCTGGTCGCATAACAACGTTGAATGGCTACTCATGCAGTTAGCGACCGCCAAAGCCGGCATTATTTTGGTAAACATTAATCCAGCTTATCGTATTTTTGAACTTGAATACGCATTAAATAAAGTAGATTGTAAGGTTCTGGTCGTCATGCGTCATTTCAAAACCAGTGACTATGCAGAAATGCTGCAAGAGATGGCACCAGAGATTTATCGCCAAGATTATAAGTATCTTGAGCTCGTCTCTTTGCCAAATCTTAAACGTTTAATATGGATTGATGAGCCTGAAAGCACAGAAAACATTCGCTATATGCAAAAGTTTTCGGATTGGCTCAGCGAGGGCGATGCGAATGACCCTTTATTAGCAGAGCGTAGTAAACAGCTGAAACCCTCTGATCCCATTAACATTCAATTTACCAGTGGCACAACAGGCGTGCCGAAAGGGGCAACGCTTACTCATAAAAACCTACTAAATAACGCCTATCATTGCGGGCAGACGCTGTGCTTAACACCAGAAGATAAGCTGTGCCTGCCATTACCGCTTTATCACTGCTTTGCCATGGTGTTGGGTAACTTAACCATGCTCAGTCATGGTGGTACGATTGTGTATCCGAGTACCAGTTTTGAGCCTTTGGCGGTGTTGCAAGCTGTGAGCGAAGAGGGCTGTACAGTATTGCATTCTGTGCCGAGTATGTTTTTGAGTATTTTGAACCATCCTGACTTTGATCAATACGATGTGTCAACATTGCGAACGGGAATCTCAGGTGGTTCAAGCTGTCCGATGGAGCTGATGCAGCGTATCATTACTGACATGCACATGGATGAGCTGACCATTGCCTATGGTATGACGGAAACCAGTCCTAAAGCCACTCAAACATTACCGATAACCTCCCTTGAGAAGCGTATCTCTACAGTGGGTCTGGTGCAAGCTCATTTGCAGGTTAAGATTGTCGATAGTGACACCAAAGAAACACTACCTATAAATCAAGTGGGCGAAGTAATGACTAAGGGCTACGCTGTAATGCTTGGTTATTGGAACGACACTATTAAAACGTCTGAGGCTATTGTGGATGGTTGGATGCACACCGGCGATTTAGGCCAGATGGATGAAGAGGGCTATATCACTATTGTGGGTCGCAGCAAAGATATGATTATCCGTGGTGGCGAAAATATTTATCCGATTGAGGTGGAAAACTACCTTTATCGTCATCCAAAAATACTGGATGTACAAATAGTCGGTGTACCATCTGAAAAGTATGGTGAGGAGCTGGCTGCTTGGATTATTCCAAAGCGTGGCGAAACCCTAACTGAACAAGAGGTTAGAGAGTTTTGTCGTAACCATATTGCTCACTTTAAAATTCCAGCGTATATTCGATTTGTAGAAGAATACCCCATGACTGTTACGGGTAAAATACAGAAATTTAAAATCGTTGAGGCAATGAAAGAAGAGTTAAACTTATAGGCCAGATCTAATCTGGCTCAAATGCTATCCAAAATGTGGATCGATCTCCCCTCACCTAAGTGATCCTGAGTAATGACTTAAAAAAGGGGAGTTGTTCTACTTTTAGCCATTACCATGGGTTTTCAGGTTAGGTTATTGTGCAAGCATTGGCATAATAGAGGAAGATTGCTTTATGTTAAGGTAACTCTTCATATTCGCCATGGATTCTACCGGTATTAAAAGGCTGGCGGATTTTTCATAATAGAGTCAAAGGCAAAATGAAGAGTTACGGTGTTGATTAAACTAAATATACTACTCATAGCATCTGCGGTTGGTCGCTATGTACCTCATTTGCCTGTCTGCTTTACTTGCCTGTGACTATAGCTGTCAATATTGATATAAAACAGTATGGATATAAACAACGCCAAAATAAAGCCCAGCATTTTACAAAAATATTTTTACAGTTAGCCATTATGGATAAGCTATGACCTCTGCTAAGCAACCTATTATTACCTCATTGCTTGATAACGATCTATACAAATTCACGATGCTACAAGCCATGTTACATCAGTTTCCACAAACCCATAGTGTCTATCGCTTTCGTTGCCGAAATTACAAGGATACCGCTTATCCTCTTGCAGAGATTAAAGATGAACTTGACGCGCAACTCGATTGCCTATGCAGTCTGAACTTTACTGCGGAAGAGTTAGATTATTTAAGCAATTTACGTTTTATTCGTTCTGACTTTATCGATTACTTAGAGTTATTCCAGCTTAAACGTCGTCATATCAAGGTTGTTATTGACAGAAAAAATAGGCTATGTATCGATATTGAAGGCCCTATGATTCAGGCCATGTTTTTTGAGATTTTTGTATTAGCGATTGTCAACGAACTTTATTACCAAAGATTAACGACGCCAGCAGTTTTAGAAGAGGGCGAGAAGCGTCTCCAACAAAAAGTGGCAAAACTCCAGCACTATGCAGCAAAACAGGTAAGAGGTGAACCTGAATTCATCATTGCTGATTTTGGTACGCGTCGTCGTTTTAATAAAGAATGGCAAGCACATGTGGTTGAAACATTACACAAAGCCGCTCCCAATATTGTCCGGGGGACTTCTAACGTCTATCTGGCCAAAAAGTTAAAAATAACCCCTATAGGAACGATGGCGCATGAGTTTATGCAGGCATTTCAAGCTTTGGATGTGCGCTTACGAGATTCGCAAAAGGCGGCTCTTGAAGCATGGGTACACGAGTATCGAGGCGATTTGGGAATTGCCTTAACTGATGTGGTGGGGATGGATGCCTTTTTGAGGGATTTTGATTTGTATTTTGCGAAATTATTTGATGGCTTGCGTCATGATAGTGGCGACCCTTACGAGTGGGGCGATAAGGCGGTCGCTCACTATAGAAAACTTAAGATTGACCCGAAGACAAAAGTGCTAACTTTTAGCGATGGGCTTGATATTGAAAAAGCGTGGCAGTTGCATCAATATTTTAAGGACCGTATTCAAACCAGTTTTGGCATTGGCACAAATTTGACCAATGACATGGGGCTGACTCAGCTAAATATTGTTTTAAAGCTCGTGGAGTGTAATGGTCAGCCGGTGGCTAAACTATCAGATAGCCCGGGAAAAACGATGATTAATAATGACACTTATCTGGCATATTTGCGGCAAGTGTTTGATATAGATAGCCCTTAATAGTAATAGCTTTTTTGCCATTGGTATGGGGTAATTTTTACCGCACGGGTGTGTAGACATTGGCGTATAAAAGATAACGTATCCATGCTCAAAGCAAGAGCGGTTTAGCCACGATTGTAGCGGATATACTTGGTGGGGCACTGGGCTGCGCGGGCTTTGGCTAGATGGGTTTGCTTGAATAATGAAACGCTTCTAGCCTTAGCCCACGCCCCAGTGAACAACCAAGATAGTAGCGAAAAGCGTGATGAGCTACAAATTTTAAGCTTTTCAAAGTTGAGACTGGGGGATACGCCTCAGTAAATTATGAGTTACTGCTTATGCAGACAGATTTTGTCGGCCATGTGGGGTGGTAAAGTCTATCTCTGGACCACGAGGCACGATCAATGTGGGGTTGATGGTGTCATGACTACCATAGTAGTGCGATTTTATATGGGCCATATTAACGGATGCGGCCACTCCCGGCACTTGGTATAAGTCACGTAAGTAACCCCACATGTTAGGGTAGTCGACAATACGTCTAATATTACATTTGAAATGGCCTACATAGACAGGGTCAAAGCGGACAAGGGTGGTAAATAATCGCCAGTCTGCTTCTGTGATGGTATCGCCAGTGAGATAGCGGCGCGTTGCTAAGCGTTCTTCAATTTTGTCTAAAGCGGCGAATAGATCAATGACCGCTTCATCATAGGCATCTTGAGTGGTCGCGAAACCAGATTTATAAACGCCATTATTAATATTGGGGTAGATAAAGTCGTTTAGTTCGTCAATCTCATCTCTTAATGTATCGGGTAAAAAATTAACGTCTTTATTGCCACCTACTGCATCAAAAGCTGAGTTAAACATGCGAATGATTTCTGAGGATTCATTACTGACTATGGTGTTATTTTTTTTGTCCCATAAGACTGGTACTGTAACACGTCCCGTATAATCTGACTTGGCAGCTGTATATATTTCATGCATATATTTAGCGTTAAATATAGGATCCGCAATGACACCTTCACCTTCTTGAAAAGTCCAGCCGTTACTGTGCATTAAAGGATGAACCACTGAGAGCGTTATCAAGTCCTCTAAGCCTTTTAGCTTACGATAGATGAGGGTGCGATGCGCCCAAGGGCAGGCTAATGATACATACAGATGATAGCGATTAGGTTCTGCATTAAACCCAGCACTTCCTGAAGGCCCAGCACTACCATCGGAGGTTATCCAATTTCTAAATCTAGAGATATCTCTCTGGAAACGACCACCAGTTGCCTCTGTATCGTACCATTGATCGTGCCACTTACCTTCGATTAGTAAACCCATAGGTTACTCCGTAATTAGTTAGGCTAATACTGTTTATCAGTATAGTTTATCAGTATAGTTGATTTAATCTTATGCTATTAATGCCCAGTTTTTAATGGCTACTATAGAATGTCATTAGAAAGATGATAACCGTTGAATTAATCTCAGTAAACAGCAGTAATAGCAATTGAGTGTTCTATTTATAAGAACCTTGTGTTTATAAGCAGTGTTTAAAAGACATCTGCTCTTTGTCAAACCAGAATTCAATGACTTTTAACGCATCGGTTGGGGTCGGTGGGTAAGAAAAATTAATAGTAGTTATATTAACGCCCGTTATTATAGTTTGTCTCAAAAAAATACACTAAGGCGTTGACCTTCCTGAATGTACGACTTGGATTATCTACGGTCTGTTGCCTTGTAGCGAAATTATTTGAGTTCAACTCTATTTTATTTATTGAGTGGTAGTCATTTGCTTAACAATTAATATAATTCAAATGTGCTTTTCAACCCGTAGTTTGGATATGGATATTCTACAATAATATTGTTTTTGGTCTAGCTTTGTTTAGTCTGCAGGTATTAAAGCAACTGTTGTCTTTATTAATAGACATGAATAATAGATGTGAAGATAACAATGCAACTGGACAGTCTCTTAGGCATACTATTGAAGTTTGTGCTTATGTGTCGATAACATACTGGCACAGTTTTTGCTTATTTCATTATTGCAAATAGATTTACTTATCAATCTATTAATAGACACTTTGGGTGTTATTATAAAGGAAAGTTCAATATGACAATGTCAAAGAAATTGGCTGCCGAATTTTTAGGCACAATGTGGTTGGTTTTAGGTGGGTGTGGTAGCGCTGTGTTTGCTGCAAACTTTGGTGGCGAGGGCAACCCCCTAGGGATAGGGTTTGTCGGTGTTGCTTTGGCGTTTGGTCTAACGGTACTGACTGGGGCGTATGCTTTTGGTCACATTTCAGGCGGTCACTTCAACCCCGCAGTAAGCGTGGGCTTAGCTATTGGTAAGCGATTTCCTATGGCGCATCTTATGCCCTATATTATTGCTCAAGTATTGGGCGGTTTATTAGGTGCTTTCTTTATTTATATTATAGCCAGTGGCCAAGCAGGCTTTGCAATTGACCCAACAGCTGCAGGGGCTTTTGCGACCAATGGTTTTGGAGCCTTATCTCCAGGTGGTTATAGCATGATGGCGGCCTTGATAGCCGAAGTGGTTTTAACCGCTATTTTTTTAATTATCATTATGGGCTCAACCCATCATCGTGCCCCAATAGGATTTGCGCCAATTGCTATTGGCTTAGGGCTAACGTTAATTCATTTAATTAGTATTCCTATTACCAATACTTCAGTCAATCCAGCTCGTTCAACAGCTGTCGCTCTATTTGTTGGCGGTGGCGCATTATCTCAGTTGTGGATGTTTTGGGTGGCTCCAATCATTGGCGGTGCAATTGGTGGTGGCATCTACGCTTGGTTGGGTCATGAAGGCCCAGATATTGTGGGCGATGTGGTTTTAGATGAAAAAATAGGCTAAGCGCTAGCAGAATTTGAGCGGTAAGTTTATAAATAAAAGGAGACTCAAATTGAGTCTCCTTTTTTTGTCTTATTATATTTAAACTCGATATTTTTTAATAAATAACATAGAGCTCCTGTAGTATTAATAGCCCCGGTATCCACCCTGTTGTAATCGCACAAAAAACGGCATACATGCCAACTTGTTTTTGGATGTTTTTTGATAAGCTGAGCATAACAAAGTCTAAAAACCATAGCACAGCCCAAGCATACCAGTTGTAGATGTCCCAAACACTAAATTCCATGCTTATTTTAAACGTGGCGTTTAGTGCAACAGATAAAGCGGTTAAACTGACAAACAGGCAAAACCATCCTAACCCTTTTGAATCTGTATTTAAAAATTGATTAATACCCGTCCATAGATAGGTAAAAGCGAATAGGAAAGTAAAAGCACCGGTACTGATTAAATGTAAATCGTGAGCGTTTATCAGTAAAGGTTATACCTTTTCTATAAAATAACCTATCTTTGTCAAGCTCATTAAACCTACTATTTGTAGCGTTTGCACTCGCTTTCCTTGATAGGTTAATTTCTAGATTTGTTATTAGCTAAATAATACCGCGCATAATCCAACAATTGCCATGACTCGTTGAACAATTATGCTGTTTTGAATATTATTAATTAAATACTTAGCCATGACGCTACCGAAAGCGTAAAGACCCAACATGGCCACAATCATACCGATAAAGAAACCTGTAATGATACTGTTGGCAGGGACTTCAATAGCATGCGCTGCACCATGAAACATTGCTAACGCACCAAAACCAATAATAATTGTGTTATACATTGTCTTAACAGAGGTTTGCGAGTGCTCGGTTAGCGCAGGGTTAAAGTATCGGCTCATAAGCGCTATGGTTAATAATACGATCGATAACATGATACCCGCTTCGATAAATTGACTGTTTAAATTCACACTTAAGCTAAGTGCAAAACCCGCTATTAAACCAATGCTTAAGAAGGCAAATCCTTTTTTAAAGCTGTGCATTTGACTAAAAAGTATGCCCATTCCTAGCGCTAGCATCAGATGATCAAGTCCAGTTAATGAGTGTATAACTCCAGATAAAACAGAGGAAGAAAATGAGCCGTCGGATAGGAATAAACCTTGCCCAGGATGTGCAAATGCAAGTGTTGGTAGCAAAGAGAGTAACGTGAATAAACTAAATGTTGCGGGTTTAGTCGCTGTATTTGAAAGGTTAATTAACTTTGCGTTATTTACTATCATGATAAATTCCTTAATTAATGAAGTAAGTCGGTTTTCTTACTACTACATATTCACACTTAAATTAAATATTCACACTTAAATAGTCACACTTTCATTAATATCATTGTTTACTTATGCCGCACCTTATGCTGTGCCGATCATGCCCTTATCTTTGATAAAAGCCACAATCTCATCCAAGCCTTCTCCCGTTTTCATATTGCTAAATACGACAGGTTTTTTACCACGCATTTTTTTGGCATCACGTGCCATGACCTCAAGAGATGCCCCAACTAAAGGGGCCAAATCTGTCTTATTAATAATAAGTAGGTCAGATTTCATAATGCCTGGACCACCTTTGCGCGGTATCTTGTCGCCTGCCGAGACATCAATGACGTACAAAGTTAGATCTGATAATTCAGGGCTAAACGTTGCTGCTAGGTTGTCTCCACCAGATTCAATGATGATTAACTCTAGTTCAGGAAACTGACTTTGTAATTCTGCAATTGCCGATAGGTTAATGGAGGCATCTTCACGAATGGCAGTATGAGGGCAGCCACCTGTTTCAACACCGCGAATACGTTCCGCCGGCATGGCATTATTTCGAGTTAAAAACTCGGAATCTTCTTTGGTGTAAATGTCATTGGTAACGACCGCCATATTGATCTCATCGCGTAGGCACTGGCATAATCTTAACGTTAAAGCGGTTTTGCCAGAGCCAACGGGACCACCGATACCTAAACGAAGTGGAGATAATGTGGTAGTGTTATTAGTATTTTGAGTTTTGGGCGTAAGCGCCATAGAATGCTTCCTTAATTTTTAATGGGCTATTATAAAAATAATTTTATAAGTCATAATACTGGTTTACTTATATTACGAACGGAATAAACGGCTGTATTGTCGTTCATGTTGACAAGACAGCTTGGCTAAATTGGGCAAGTTAGCCGACATATTTAGTGGTTGATATAACAAATTAAGAGGGGGTGCTGTTGGGTTGAAGTCAATCCTATCAGAGTCTTTATTTTGCTCGTAAAAGGCTGTTTGATGGGTTTGAAAATGTTGATAATCGAGATAAACGTGACGGACTTCAGAACTTATTTTTTGAGTAAAATGCTCCAGCTTTTGCTGCAACTGCCAAATAATACGTTGTCCTGCCATTTGACCCAGTGGCACAGTTTTTACCGCAGCCAATACCATATTCTCGATTTGACCAAAAGCATAAGTGATCATCGCTTGCTCGGGTTTAATCTGCCAATGCGCACTGATGTTCGCAAACAGTGGCAGAAATCCATGAGTGACTAGCTCTTCAGGAACATTTAGATCTAATACCTCATCCAGCCACGCAGATAGTGAAATGGCAAGTTGGCTAGACTCATAGACAAACTCTTTGCTTTCACGGCTGGCATGATAGTCAGCACCCAAGGCCTTGGCTAAGTCCTCATTGTCGTCAGTTAGCGCGTTTACCATCAAAGCCAATAGCGGAAGCTCATAACCCACTAATGCAAGCTCTAGGTAGTCTTGCATGAATTGTAGGGTACTGTCTTCATCATGAATAAGGCCTGATTCTATGGCAGGCTCTATACCTTGCGAATAGGTATAACTACCAATAGGCAGGTTACTTGAAGCCAGCATCAGCAACCGACCTGTAACATCTTTATCTAGAGCATCTTCGTCTGCGCTTAAGGGTAGGGTTTCTACTTTTGCATCAGTCATGTGAATGCTCTTTCTCGTGACTGTGCGTAGAAGCATGATCATGTGAATGACTGCTGTGCGAATGACCATGTCCACCTTTGTAAGCCCCTGTTTCTGGTTCAAAGAGAGCCTGTACTTGCTCTGTATGTAAGCCAATATTTTGTAGCATTGACTCAAGGACATGGTCAGGCTCAAAGTAGAGTGCGGTTGGAGTAATCATAAGCGGCACATGACGGTTACCTAAGTGATAGGCTCCCTTCATTAAATTAAACCCATCGTCAGCGGTTACGCAGACCAACGTTTGCTTAGCAGCTTTTACTTGAATAAGCTCTCCAGCAGCAGTAGACAGCACGCAACCGTCTTTTAACGTCTCAGTACGTGGCAAGTCAATAGCCACTGATTCATTTAATACAGTATTGGCTTTAAAACGGCTACGCTGGCGGGTATCAAAGTCCAAATATAGATAGTGATTGTTCTGCTTCTGCTCTTCAATTAATGAGCGTTGCTCAGGGGTTAAATCGGTATCATCAAGGCGTTGCGAATAAATTTTCATAGTCAATAGAGTCTATTTGATAGGATAAGGTCTCATATAAAAGTGCTTCAAAATACAAAGCGCTCTAGGTTGATTTGGCTCTAAAATAATCCTGCGTTAAAATAAAAAGTAGCGTTGAGCCATTGGTAGATGCTCCGCAGCCTCACAAGTCAATAGCTTACCATCGGCATGAACTTCATAGGTTTCAGGATTAATATCCATATCAGGACAATGACTATTGAGCTTCATATCACTTTTACGTACTTGGCGAATATTATGAACAGGTGAAATGACTTTATTAAGCTTAAGCTCGGTAGCGACGCCCTTATCTATCGCTGTTTGTGACATAAAAGCAATACAGGTTTGAGCCACTGTCTTTGGATAACTACCAAACATACTACGGTAATGTACCGGCTGCGGTGTTGAAATAGAGGCATTGATATCTCCCATTGGCGCGGCAGCTATTAGACCGCCTTTAATAATGCAGTCCGGTTTAACCCCAAAGAAGGCAGGTGTCCAGAGAATTAAATCCGCCCACTTACCTACTTCAACTGAGCCCACCACATCACTGATACCGTGAGTGATGGCAGGATTGATGGTGTATTTGGCGATATAGCGCTTGATACGGAAGTTATCATTGTCTTCACTGAAATCTGTTTGGGATAGGTTAATATGCCCCGCGTTTTGTTCACTTAGGGCTGACTTATCTGGACTTAAATGTCCTCGTTGAGCTTTCATCTTATCAGCAGTTTGCCAAGTACGGATAATAACCTCACCCACACGGCCCATCGCTTGTGAGTCACTGCTCATCATAGAGATAGCGCCTGTATCATGTAGGATATCTTCAGCAGCGATGGTCTCTTTACGGATGCGGCTCTCTGCAAAGGCGACATCTTCTGCAATAGCGGGACTTAAGTGATGACATACCATGAGCATGTCGAGATGCTCATCAATGGTATTGATGGTAAAGGGACGAGTCGGGTTGGTCGAGGAGGGGAGAACGTGCGGTTGTCCAATTGCTTTTAAGATATCTGGGGCATGTCCACCCCCAGCGCCTTCGGTATGGAAGGTATGGATACAGCGACCTTTAAATGCGCCTAGTGTGCTCTCTAAATAGCCACTTTCATTTAGGGTGTCCGTATGAATAGCCACCTGTACATCATATTTCTCAGCCACACTTAAGCAATTATCGATAGCTTGAGGCGTTGTGCCCCAATCTTCATGCAGTTTTAGACCAATAGCCCCTGCTTCAATTTGCTCCACAACAGGATCAGGTAAGCTGACATTGCCTTTGCCCAACAAGCCAATATTCATAGGGATAGCATCGGTAGCTTTTAACATACTGTGAATATGATAAGCGCCAGGTGTACAGGTTGTTGCCAGAGTGCCTTGAGCGGGTCCTGTACCACCACCGAGCATGGTAGTTACCCCTGACATCAAAGCGGTTTCACATTGTTGGGGGGCGATAAAGTGGATATGGCTGTCGATCCCGCCTGCGGTTAAGATTTTACCTTCACCTGCAATAATCTCAGTTGATGCGCCAATTGGGAGAGTAACATCAGGCTGAATATCTGGATTACCTGCTTTGCCGATACCGCTGATACGTCCATTTTTAAGCGCAACATCAGCTTTGTAAATACCAGTATAGTCAACGATAAGTGCATTGGTAATCACTGTTTCTGCAACGTCAACCCCCATTAATTGAGACTGTCCCATGCCATCGCGGATAACTTTACCGCCGCCAAATTTTACCTCTTCACCAATATTAATGTTGGGTTGTGAGTCGGTTGAACCATTACTGGCTAAACTTTGAGAGTCTTCTTCAGCATGCGCTGAACCGCTGATTGAGATTGATTCGCTAGTTGAGGAGAGAGCGGTGTGAGTGGATTGGGAAGTGGATTGCTCATTTGAATCACTATTTGCCTGTAAATCTGACTTGGCATCCATTTGATTGGTCAAATCGTACTCTACTTCTAGCCATAGATCGGTGTCTGCTAAGCGTACTTTGTCGCCAGTAGTAGGACCAAAATGTTCCGCATAAATACGGCGGTCGATACGTTTCTGTGAGGTTTGCTTGGTTTGTTTTACCTCAGCATTGCCCATCACTTTACCTGAAAAGCCATAGACGTTTTGCTTCCCGCTTATAGCAACAAGTTCGACTTCGCGAGATTGACCAGGCTCGAAGCGTACCGCAGTACCCGATAAGATGTTTAAGCGGTAGCCCTTGGTTACTTCTCTATCAAATCTTAGTGCTTCATTGACTTCATAAAAATGATAATGTGACCCAATCTGAATTGGACGGTCGCCAGTGTTGACCACCTCTATGGTTAGTACGCTGCGACCTGCATTTAAGGTCATAACACCGGCTTTTACTTTATATTCGCCTACTTTCATAATGTTACCTTATTTATTGACCAAATAGTTCATTCAATAATTTATTTAACACTTCATTTAACAGTTCATCGAATAACGCGTCTAATATGACATTAAATAATAGGGTTATGCACGGTTACCAGTTTGGTACCATCTGGAAAAGTCGCTTCAATTTGAACGTCTGATATCATATCTGGCACGCCCTCCATGACATCTTCAGCCGATAAATAAGTCGTCCCTTCGCTCATAAGTTGTGCCACAGTTTTACCGTCACGTGCCCCTTCCATCAGTAACATACTGATATAGGCGACGGCTTCAGGGTAGTTGAGCTTAACGCCTCGATTTTTACGGCGTTCGGCAACCATACCAGCAGTGAATAACATAAGTTTATCTTTTTCAGTAGGAGTCAGTTGCATAGCTATTCCTTAAAGGTTATCTTTTACTTAATCAAGTGTCCCAAATTCTAGGTCGATGTGGTTCAAGCTTGTACCATTTTGCCCTCAATAGCTCACGTATGAGATAAAATGCTTCAAAACAGGCTCTGACATCCACGCCTAAATAGCGACAATTAATGGCTTGATAATTATGCGTACAATCAATTGGTAAAGCATGTTTCTCAATCAGTGCGCGTATATCAATGATAGTGTCATCTAAATACTGCCCAAGTTTTAATGGATTGTGACGCTGTGCACTGTCAACAACCTCACAGCTTGGTACTGCCCAAAATGAGCCATGTACATGCTGGCTGTTCAACCCAAGTGGCGACTTAAACCATCGCGATGAAGCACGCTGGCAAGTATGCTCACTGATAAGTAATTGTTTATCTCGCCATATCTCTAAACGATTACTGTACTCTCCGCTGATAAACGTCTCGTTGTATGCTTGACGCCCAAACACAGCAATATCCCACGTTAGCAAGCCCGCTGTTTGTGACAACTCAAAACGGTTAAATGCATTTGAGAACGAATTATCGTAATAGATACTCTCTTGGGGTAGCCACTCTAGGGTCGCATTCGCCTGAATTTTTGCGCTAATATTTTGACTGGCAATTTTTTTTGTAATGATACTATTTATATTGTCACTATTTGCCTGAGAGCTATTTGCCTGAGAGCGAGAAGACAGATCAGCACTATTCACTTTTTTACGACCATACCATTTACCAGCGCCGGGTGTGGTAATCACTGCATGACTGTTCTCTTGCAGCTGAAGGTCGACTGTTAACTGATCCCCTTCGGCGATACCAGCGGGTGGGTAAAGGACATAGATATGACAGATACCTGTCTGCTTATTTGACTCAGGATACAAGGGACGTTGTACCATTAATGCACCTGAATGGGCACGGGTGCAAAGCCGAGTTTTTTGGCTGGCAGTCACATAATCAAAGCTTAGGTTGAGTGAGGAGAGCCATGTCAAGATTGCGTTTTCCTAAAAGTAAACTGTTTAAAAAGCTATCCAAATAGTTGTTTACAACGCTATTTAAACAGTTAGTCAGCCAAAATCTACTACCCGTATTATCTAAGTGATAATTCTTTGTAAATTAGTTACTTAGCTACTGATGAGGTAACAGCTAGGTCATCGGAAGTAATTTATCACTTTTGTTGTTACAAGCTAGGTAAATTAGGTTTGTTTATAGTAATTAATTCTTAAATAATATTTGCTCTGTGGCTTTTGTCCCAAACGCTAAAATAACCATTTAGTCGTTGAAAATAATTGATGAGTTATGTTGTTGTTACAAATTATGTGCCATCGCCTTATTCATAGTAACTGAGTCATAGTAACCGACAAAATCGCTCACTAATAGCCCCAAAAATGCACCAATATTATTAATAAAACAAAATATTGTTTTGTTTCGGTGCAGGGGTAGGGATAAAACAACACTGTCAATTCATATTGAGTTCAAGGCGCTAACCTCTAAGTTGAGGACTCTATTTTTTAATAGTTGATCGTGCTAAATAGCAGCTGTCCATCACATTGATTATTCAAAACCAAATGAGAAAAGGATTAGGTTACACCCTGCTAACGAGGACTTACTTTCAAAAAATATTGGCTATGTTAGAATCAAACTTAATGAACTTCTAATGCATTCAATAAGTATCTAACAACAAATAACTAATAAGTAGACAGTTAACAAAATCATCAGACGATAAAAATTAAGAGGATAGCATAGCCATGAAGACCACAGCTGCCATCGCATGGGAAGCCAACAAACCATTAAGCTTACATGAAGTTGACCTTGAAGGTCCAAAAGATAACGAAGTTTTAATTGAGCTTAAAGCGACAGGAATTTGTCACACTGATTACTATACTTGGTCAGGTGCTGACCCTGAAGGAGTTTTTCCCGCCATCTTAGGTCATGAAGGAGCAGGTATAGTGGTGGAAGTAGGTAAAAACGTAAAAAGTGTAGAGGTGGGTGATCATGTTATTCCACTCTATACACCTGAGTGCCGTGAGTGTGATTTTTGTTTACATCCAGCGACAAACCTTTGTCAGGCGATTCGAGATACTCAAGGCAAGGGTCTAATGCCAGACGGTACCTCTCGGTTTAGTCTTGATGGTCAGCCTATTATGCATTATATGGGCACTTCAACGTTTGCTCGGCACACCGTACTTCCTGAAATTGCCGTGGCCAAAATTCGTAAAGATGCGCCGTTTGACAAAGTTTGCTATATCGGTTGTGGGGTAACGACAGGTGTTGGCGCGGTGGTTTATAGTGCCAAAATGGAAGCTGGTACCACTGTGGCTGTATTTGGGCTTGGCGGTATTGGTTTAAACGTTATTCAAGGTGCGAAACTGGTTGGTGCTCGGCGTATTATCGGCATTGATCTTGATCCAAGTCGTGAAGCATGGGGTCGCCGCTTTGGTATGACTGATTTTATCAATCCAAAAGATTTGGATAAAGGCGAGAGTATCGTTGACCGTATCGTACAAATGACAGGCGGCGGTGTTGACTATTCGTATGAATGTATCGGCAATGTCGAGGTTATGCGCCAAGCGTTAGAGTGTACCCATAAAGGCTGGGGGCGCAGCTTCATTATTGGCGTTGCTGGAGCGGGACAAGAGATTAGTACCCGCCCATTCCAGCTGGTAACTGGCCGTAAGTGGGAAGGCTCTGCATTTGGTGGTGCTAGAGGCCGTACCGATGTGCCGACTATTGTAGATTGGTATATGGAAGGCAAAATTGATGTGGATTCACTGATTACTCATACTTTAAGCCATGAAGAAATCAACAAAGGTTTTGAGCTTTTGCATGATCCAGAATGTATTCGTAGTGTGATTGTTTATTAATAGCGCCATTGTTTACTAAATGAATGTCTAATAATCGAATGTTAAAAAATAAAATCAGTTATCAATATAAAAGATCCGTACAAAATAATAAACTGCGTGCTGTCTTATTTTTATAAAGACAGAGATAAAGGTCAGTTTATTATTAATTTAAATAATAAAATACAACTCTAAAAATAGGTCTCTAATATGTCTAAAATTAATCCCAAAGGTCTAGAGCTGAAAAGTAATAATCGCTGTTTTGAAGGCGAGCAACGCTACTATACGCATCAGTCATCCTCAACCAATACCACAATGACATTTAGTATTTATTTACCTGACGAAGCGCTGGTAGGTAAAACGTGTCCAGCAGTGATGTATTTGTCAGGGTTAACATGCAGCCCAGATAACGTGACACTCAAGGCACATTTTCAAAAAATATGCAGTGAGTTAGGGGTTATATTTATTGCCCCAGATACCTCTCCAAGGGGCGACAATGTGGCTGATGATGACCGCTTTTATGTGGGGCAAGCAGCGAGCTTTTATGTAGATGCCACCAAAGAGCCATGGCGTGACCATTACAAGATGGAAACTTATATTGTTGATGAATTCTATGAGTTAGTCCGTCATTTTTTTCCGATTAACAGTATTGGTATCATGGGACATTCAATGGGAGGGCATGGTGCATTGATGTTTGGATTCAAATATCCAAGCAAGTTTGTCAGTGTTTCGGCCATTGCGCCCGTGTGTGTGGCCAGCGAATCAGAGTGGGGCGCAGTTGCTTTAAACGCTTATTTAGGCGAAGGGCAATTAAGTGAATATGATGCTACTCAGTCCATCTTAACGGCTGGCAGCCAATATGATTCAATTCTAGTGGATCAGGGTAACGATGACGAGTACTATCATCAAGGCAATCTTAATCCAGAAATGTTGCATAAAGTGTGTCGAGAGGTGGAGCAGCCGTTAACTTTACGTTATCATGCAGGCTCAGAACATGGCTATTATTTTATCCAGACGGTCATTGACGACCATATTAAGCACCACTTTAAAGCCGCTCTGAGATACAGCTAAGTTTTCGTAAGAAACTAAGACATCTGGCATGATTTGAACTGAACCCAAATGAACATCTAAATGAATATATAGGTAGCCATATTATGACCCCTGCATCAAAGCCATATTTAATAGCCCCATCAATCTTATCAGCGGATTTTGCTCGTCTTGGTCAGGAAGTGGAGAATGTATTAAAAGCAGGTGCAGATGTCATTCATTTTGACGTTATGGACAATCATTATGTACCAAACTTAACTTTTGGTAGCATGATTTGTAAAGCATTACGGGACTATGGGATTGATGTGCCTATTGATGTGCATCTGATGGTAACGCCTGTAGACAGTATGATTGAGCAGTTTTTAGAGGCAGGAGCAAGTATCATTACCTTTCATCCAGAAGCCACTCATCATGTCGATCGCTCATTACAAATGATTAAAGATGGCGGTGCAAAATGTGGGTTAGTATTAAATCCTGCTGCGCCACTTCATCATCTTGATTATGTACTGGATAAGGTTGATCAAATCTTGCTTATGAGTGTTAACCCTGGGTTTGGCGGTCAGTCCTTTATCGAGAGTACAATAGATAAGATTCGTCAAGTACGCAAGCTTATTGATGTTAGCGGTAGAGATATCCGTTTAGAAGTAGACGGTGGCGTTAAAGCCAGCAATATTAGACAGATTGCCGAAGCAGGCGCCGATATGTTTGTGGCGGGCTCGGCAATATTCAATCATGAGGATTATAAAGTGGCAATTGATGCCATGCGTCATGAACTGAGCCTTGTTGGTTCAACAAGCGTCTAAGTCTCTTAACTAACCCTCTAATGTCTTAACTATCCCTCTAATGTATAGGCATCTGCTATATATTAGAGATAAGAGTGACATAAAATAAGGGACAGTATGACTCAAGATTCACAAAACAAGAGTGATCCTAGTTTAGTGCCTATAGGTGTAACTATTGGCTTAGCCATATTTGCATTTGTGTTAAGCGTTGCTGGCTATGGTTTTCGATTGATAGCTGGAGAGCCAGTCAGTGATGTCCTATTGCAGGCCGCTGTTCTGGTTCCTGCTTTTGTTATTGTCTATCCACTCCTATTTTGGTTGGGGGCACTTATCATGAATAAAGTGAAAGGTACTGATATAAAAAAGCGCAACGCTTTGACATTAGGTTGGTTGCTTTCATGTGTTACTATGCTGTGGTTAATGGGTGTGTATAGCTGATGTTTTAATTGGTTTTAGTGTTATCAACCTAACCCTCACTTGTTTAATGACAGTCGCCGGTTTAAAGAAACCAACATGCCAATTTAGCGCCTAACATTTTCCTATCATTAAGCTTATTATAAAGTCTCTCACTTTTTTAAGGACTTAGCTTTGTCATTGTTTGATCCAAATTCTTTTTATTACCCTTATCCTAAAACCATACCAAAGGGTTTAATTAGGTCACTTGTTATTGCCTGCTTATTGTTCGGTTTGGCTGGGCTCAGTAAAGGGTCGGGCTGGCAAGGTTGGTTATACGTTTTTGAAAACTGGTTAGTAATGTTGATTATTTTTCCAGCGGCCACTGCAACCGTTGCATTACCATTTAAGTATCGTGACCCAACTTTTGAGCTAAAAAACGCCTATTATCTAGGTATGTTTGTGGCATTATTGTTTATGTTAGCCAAAATGCGTTATTGGCGTTAACTTACAAAATCCTCTGGTTAATTACCATACCTTGGTTTTATTTTGCAGGCTGCTTTGAGTTTATAGGCCTGCCACTTTATACGATGACTAAATCGGTTTAGGGTACTTTTAAGTAAGTGGATAACTCATCCTTCATTGAATACGACCACTCCTTTAGGCAATAGCTAAGTTAAAGGTTCTATAATAAGTTAAAGGCTTTCTGCAAGCTTACTTGAGAAGTTATGTACTCAACTTCATGAATTATATTGAATAGCTTATTAAAAGATAACCCTTGAAATTCAGCGTAAAAGCATCCATTGTATACATTATAAGAAATTGCTAGATAAGGTGGTTAAGCATGGTGTATGATTCTGAAAAAGACAACTATAAGCAAGACACTATAGAGGCAGACTCTGAGTCTAAAGAGACTAGGTTTCGTAAAGGCTTTGCGCAAGAGACCGTGCTAGAGCTGGCTGAAAATGATAAAGGGCAGATTGTTCTTAGAGATGCGAATGATTCTGAAGATCCATTAGTGACCATTGATTTTTCTTCAAAGGTTCAAGATGTATTGGGTAGTGATATCCAATTTATTGGTCATCAAATGGTACATGCGGCTATTCAAGCAGTTATGCAAAAGCAATTCAGTCAATGGCATGCTAATGTGTATGACGAGCAGCCTGAACACTTTAGTTAAGTTGGGGCTATTAGGCTCAATTGCTTTTGATTTTAGCGCCTCTTAGTCTAAGTGAACTGGGACATTAGTAACTACGTTGTTCGTTAATCATTATTCTATTATCTCTAGTCATACAATCTAAGCATAAAAAAAGGGTTTATCTTAAGTGATTAACCCTTTTTTTATAAGCAAAGAAAAGCTTATTTAATTTTGGCTTCTTTGAATACAACATGCTTACGTACTTTAGGATCAAACTTTTTGATCTCCATTTTACCTGGCATAGTACGCTTGTTTTTAGTTGTGGTATAAAAATACCCAGTACCTGCGGTAGATACTAATTTAATCTTGTCTCTCATGATGATTTCCTATTTAAGTTTTAAAGTCAGAGGCTGGAAGTATAGATAGACTATACTTTTTGACCTGCTGCGCGCATATCAGCTAGCACTTTGTCGATACCATGCTTATCGATAATACGCATACCTTTAGTAGAAACACGAAGACGAACAAAACGGTTTTCAGACTCTACCCAAAAACGATGGTTATGTAGATTTGGTAAAAAGCGACGACGGGTCTTGTTATTCGCGTGCGAAACGTTGTTACCCACCGCAGGGCGCTTTCCTGTCACTTGGCATACTCGAGACATGACGGACTCCTAATAAAGTTGTAAGACACATGAGGTGACGTGTCAAGCACGGTCACGCTACAAATGCAGTCTTACTCTATTTAAATAACAAATCACAATGAGGCTATGGACACAGAGGACTGAAACTTAAATAAAATGTTAACAGAAAGTTTGCGGTCGTACCCTTTAATCGCCACAACGAAAAGTGGGTGACCTGCTAAAAAATTTAAGGGCGTATTTATACCACGTTATTTAAAATTTTTCAACCGAGTTGGTTATTTATTATCCCATATTTTATAAATAAATGTATGGCAAAATAGTCGGCTGCAAGGTGTCACTGTATTTCATATTTATTCTTTGGTTTTATGGAAAAATTAATATAAATAGTTAATTCGCAAGCCAATTAGGTTGTAAGTGACAAATAAAAACAGTAAAGTTACATTCATTAAATAATTGAGTATTCTGTAATAGAGCACGAAAGAAATGAGTAAGTGATTGACAACGCTCTTCTCGATTATTGCCATCGTATTAAAACTATTTTGAATCATACGGATTTTAAATCTAAGAGGCTTGTTATGCTAGTTAACCCTTTGTTGAATACGCGCAAAGTTATTAAAATTTCTGCACTATCAATGGCCCTTGCCCTCACAGCCTGCGGAGGTGGTGGTAATGGCAATACAGTTGATACGATCAAGCCAATCCCTGATAGGAATCCAGATTCAAATGACAATGATTCTGATAAGGATGCACTGAATAGTATTGTGATCAGTGAAATCAGGGTTTACGATGCTAATAATAATGCGACTAGAACCATTACTAGCCAAGGGGCGATGGCAAAAGTGAGTGTTACCGATGAACAAGGCAATGGTATTAGTAGTGCCTTAGTCACTTTTGAGGGTTTAGGGGTCGTATTTGGTACCTCTAATGGTGCAGTGCTAACCAATACGGATGGAGAGGCGACAATTTCAGTAAGACCTAAAGACCCAAGTGATACGGGTAGTTATCAACTGACTGCAACGGCTATTGTTAAAGATAATATTGTCAAGTCTGATGCTTATAACGTTGCTATTCAGCCCGCCAATATTATTATTAATGACTTTAAAGCGGAAAAGCCTATTATTGAGTCAGGCGAGACAACAAACCTGACGCTGGTTACGGTAGACGCAAATAGTAATTTTAAGCAAAACAATACCACGGTAAACTTTGCCACTACTTGTGGCACGTTTAGCGACTCATCTGTTGCCTCCACAAATCAAGGAAATATTACAACCACCTATAAGGCTATCGGAGAAGATGGTATTTTATGTGAGGGCATTCAAACCATTACAGCAACACCAATCAATAACACCTCTGCTACCAAGACTGTAACCGTCACTATTGAACGTGTGGAAGCAAACGCTTTGCTTTACACCTCCAATGAGAGCATCAAGTTAGGCACCGTTAATAGTGGCACCTCAATGGCGAGTATGCTCGAATTTACCGTTTATGCCAATGGTGTGCCTGCGGCTAATAAAGATGTGATTATTAGTAAAGTGCAAGCGCCAGCAGATTTTAGTTTCTACAATCGTCGAAACCATATGCCACAAACCGTTAAAAGTAATTCTGAGGGTAAGGTAGTCATGCCGATTTATCCAGGTGCATTGCCTGGGCCTGTAGAGCTTAAAGCAACACTTAAGTCTAATCCAAATATCTTTGCACTGTCCAAAAATGTTTCGGTAGCCACGGGTCGACCTGTACAAGATGGTATCAGTTTATCGTTTACTAAAAATGTTTTAGCTAAGGGTATTGATGGAGATACCGCTAATGTTACCGTTCGTTTGGTAGATCGAGTTGGCAATCCTGTGCCAGATGGTACGGTGGTTAGCTTTGTGAGTGAAGGCGGCAGTATAGATCCGAACTGTAACACGACAAACGGCGCATGTTCAATTGAATTCAGAACTCAAAATCCGCGACCTCTGGATAGTCGAGTGACAATTCTTGCTTATGTGGAAGGCGAAAAAAACTATATAGATATTGATGGTAATAATATGTACACCCCAGGTACAGACAAATTCTCTGTTAATATTGGTAGCTTTTTTAGAGATGATAACGAAAATAACAAATATGATGCTGATAAGGGCGAGTTTATCTATCGCCGCGGTCAGTCAACACAAGCCTGTGGCTCTTCACTCTTTACATACCCTAATATTAGCAACACTTGTAGTAATGAGTTAGAGGCCACATTACGTTATCAAGCCATTTTAGGTCTTGCCGATGATAAACCTGTATTTGAGGGTATGTCTAATTCTGTTCGGGCAAATATCATTGGCACTGATCAATCAAAGCCCAAACAACTAAACTTTAATATGTATGGTAATTCTGCTAAAACAGTGAGCATGCCTTCAGGTACTAGTATAGCGGTTAATACGACAGATAAAACAGAGGATAACGACGCTACCTGTGAGGCAGAATTAGTTGAGGGTTATTTGACGGTTCCTAACAACGTGAATTTAGGCAGAGGTCAGGTGCCAAATTCTGAAGTTAAATATACGATTACTTACAACAACTGTGCTCCCAATGATTACATGGATATCATAGTAAATACACCAGCTCCAAGCTCAACTAAGTCGACAAAACGAGTCTACTTTAATAAGGGGTAGAGGCTAACATAAAACCCCTAAGTGACTTACTTAGGGGTTTTATAAAGTGATGGATTTAGGTAAAGATATCACGTATGAAGTTAGCGATACATTTAAGATAGCGAGCAAAATAGCTTGTAAGCCGTTAATTGATAGCATGTCAAATGCTATTTATAATGTATGCGCTATGTTTAGCCCAAGTGCTATAAGGTTTAACCTAAGTGCTATAAGCCATAAAGAAGCATCTGCACATTAACCAAGCCCATTAAAGGCCATGCCATTGTTCACAATATAGTCATGGCTAAATGACAAAGGTTTCTTGGTCACAATACTACTTCCAAAACAAACTTACTACCAACAAAGCCTATGGCCAGTAGTACAAAAGCGAGAATAGTCATGTTAGCCGCTCGACGGCCTCGCCAGCCTGATTGCCAATGCCCAATTAATAACCCACCAAATAATAACCAAGAAATCACACTGAGCACGGTTTTGTGGGCAATATGCTGTGCCATTAAATCATTAACATACATAAAGCCAATAGCCAGTGCTAGGGTAAGCAGAACAAATCCAGCTAAAATCATATCGAACAATACAGATTCCATGCTTTGTAAGGGCGGTAACTTATTAACCCAATATCGATGTACGGTTTTATGTTTTAGATCTCGTATTTGAAACCGCATGATCAGTGCTTGAAAGGCCGCCATAAGTAAAACACAATAGGCCGCTATAGATAATAATATATGTGCCTCTAAGCCAGCGCTAATATCGCTTAATGGACTATAGGGGGCAGTACCAAAGTAGCCTAGACTTAAACCAATAATAGCGGTAGGTACCGCTAATACACCTAAGCTTAGGATTGGACGATATAAGCAAAATAGCAGATAGAATAAGAGAAAAAAGCAGCTGGTCAAACTCAAGATATTAAATAAGTTGAAGTTTAATCCATAAATGGTAGCAATATGAGGGTATAAGACTACCGAGTGAGCCACTAAGCCCACCGTAAGCATAGCTAAAGTAAACCCCTTAGCAATAGGCTTGGTACGTACAAGCGCCCAATATAAGTGTAGGCTAACAATAAGGTATGCAATAAGTGCAATAATATAGGCAAGCAACACGAATTTTTCCTAAACTCTCTGGTGTCTTAGCTGATTAAATCAGCATGTCAATTTAATAGAAATGCGATGTACAATATTAAGGATATAAATTGGGTTTATAAGCAGACCTTGATATTGTGTATAATGGTTAACTTATCATTTATCTAGCGACTAGATAACATTGTGTGACATTAATGTATGATAGTAAACAAATAACGTTATCAGTGATTCGTCAATCATTATACAAGCTTACTCATCAGTGGCTTTATACATGCCATTTTATAGAAGCGAAACAGATACTAACCTTTTCTAAATAAACAATGGATAAAGTTACTATAATAAATAGTTACTATAGAAAAGTACTATAGAAAAAAGTTACTCTAATCTAATAGCTATGCTCTTCTAATAACTATGCTCTAATTTAGCATAGAATGATACGTATTTGCGATAACTGTTAAGCAAAACTGTGCTTTTAGCTTATTTGATTTGTTTCTTAGCCTATTCCTATACGGCTAACAGTAGCAAACCATTAGGTTTTGTACAATAATCTGAATATTTAACCATAGCACTCTATCAGGTTGCTCAAGCTATCTGGTTACCCTAGAAAATAACTTACGATTTTTCGAGACAGCATTATGTTTGATACTTTAACCGAACGATTATCGACCAGTCTGCGTAAACTATCAGGCTCAGGTCAGCTCACTGAAGACAATATCAAAGATACCCTGCGTGAAGTTCGCATGGCGTTATTGGAAGCTGATGTTGCCCTGCCTATCGCTCGTGATTTTGTGAAACGGGTAAAAGAACAAGCCTTAGGTCAGGAAGTTTTAAAAGAACTGGCCCCTGGTCAGGCTTTTGTTAAGATTGTTTATGACGAATTAACGGAAATGATGGGCAGTGCCAACCAACAGCTAGAGATGACTGGTAAGCCGCCAGTGGTTTATTTACTAGCTGGCCTGCAAGGGGCGGGTAAAACCACGACGGCTGGTAAACTGGCTAAATATTTACAAGAGCGCCAAAAGAAAAAGGTCATGCTGGTGTCTGCTGACGTTTATCGTCCAGCAGCGATTAAGCAGCTTGAGCAAGTAGCGGGTCAGGTTAATGCTAAGTTTGTTAACTCAAGCACAGATGAAAACCCGATTGACATTGCCAAGCGAGCAATAGAAGAGGCGAAACTACAATATCAAGACATTCTTATTATCGATACCGCAGGTCGCTTGCACATTGATGAGATGATGATGGATGAGATCAAAGCCTTAACGGCGGCGGCTAACCCATCAGAAACTTTATTTGTCGTTGACTCCATGACGGGTCAAGATGCGGCCAATACGGCAAAAGCCTTTAATGATGCGCTACCATTAACGGGTGTTATTTTAACCAAAACCGATGGTGATGCCCGAGGTGGTGCAGCGCTATCTGTACGTGCGATTACTGGTAAACCCATTAAGTTCTTGGGCCGAGGTGAGCAGCTAGATGCGTTAGAGGCGTTCCACCCAGAGCGTGTTGCCCAACGTATCTTGGGTATGGGCGATGTGCTTAGCTTGGTGGAAGAGGTCGAACAAAAGATCGATCGTGAAAAAGCCGAAAAGATGGCTAAAAAGATGCAGAAAGGCGGGGACTTTGACCTCGAAGATTTATTAACACAGTTCCAACAAATGAAAAGCATGGGTGGTATGGCAGGCTTTTTAGACAAAATGCCGGGCATGGGCGGTGGCGATATGCAAAAAGCATTAGAAGAAGCCAAGCCAGAAGAAAAAGTGCGTGAAATGGAAGCGCTTATCAACTCCATGACCCCATTTGAGCGTAAAAACCCAGATAAAATTAACCCAAGCCGTAAACGCCGTATCGCAGCGGGTTCTGGCAAGCAAATCCAAGACATCAACCGTTTGCTGAAACAGCACAAGCAAATGGCCAAAATGATGAAGATGATCTCAAAGCCAGAAGGACTTGGTAAGATGATGAAAGCCATGCAGGGCTTAACTGGCATGGGCGGTGGTGCGTCTGGCGGCGGTGGTCCGTTATTTGGTGGCGGTGCGGGTAAATCAGCTGGAAAGCAAGCTATGGGAGGTATGCCACCATTTGGCCTAGACCCTAACAGTATGCCAAGCAAAGAAGATATGGAAAAGCAGTTACAAGACGTTCAAAAGAACTTGCCACCAGAGTTTAAAAAGCGTTTCTAAGTTTATTGACTATTCTCAACCTAAGGCTGAGTCGTTTGACTTGGCCTTTTTGTTGATGCTTAAGATAAGGTTGCCCCTATGGCGCATAAGAAAAAGAACGTCCGTAAAAAAGAATGCCCTGTCTGCCAGCGAGAATTCAGTTGGAGTAAAAAGCTGGATAAAAACTGGGACAGTATGGTGTATTGCTCGGATAGATGCCGACGGGTGAAAACCTATGAGGGTGTTGAGAAGCCAGAGTAGGGGTGTATAGTAGACAAATAAACTTAAAAAAATTTGCCGCAAAATAGGTGGCAACTTAAACGCTTAATAATCTTTAAATACTGGGGCGTGCCCTCAATTCGCACCATTAGATTTAAATGGGCTAAAAATAGCTAAATCTTGTCATACTGCGTCAAATAACGGGTAAATATCTTGATATTAACGGCATCATTTTCCTTGTCTGACTGCGATTTATCTTATTTCTATCTCCATTTTCAAAATGAGGACACGCCCTAGCCAATCACTCCTTGCCTTTATCTTTACGCACAAAGAAGTTCGCCACCAGCGCACCACTAAAGTTATGCCAGACACTAAGTTCACTTTCAAAGGTAAGAGCGGTAATCGAGAGGGGTGGGACTATTTAGAGCAAAATATCGCAAATTCTAATTTAAAAGATTCGTCGTCCAAAATGCCACTGCGTATGGCTTGAGAACCCATTCTTTAATAACAGTCTTCGCCAGTGACGTGTTTGGATATTCAACAGACCCTATTAAACTATGACTGTAAAGTCATGAAAATATGTCATAAATGTCTACAAAAAATTGAAAGTTTAACTTTATAGACGTATGGTGTTTTGTATTGCTAAACGAATTAGCAATACTTCTTTATGCTTATGGCTAGTATTAAGTCATTTGGATAGCCATAGTCAAGGATGACTGATCTTAATTATTACAAGGATGTTGCTATGAAAGGCAAGAACTCTCTCGACCTGGCGTTATCGCTGAAAAAGCTATTACCTACCCTAAGTGCCCTTAGCACTGGCCTCGTGTTAATGACCGTGCAAACAAGCTCTGCTCAAGCTGCTGGTCATTATTATAACTGTGCAAATGCCACAGGCTGTCAATTGGTCAGCACCAAATATTTGACATCTAAGCACACAGAAACAAAATACCCAATTGTCATGGCTCACGGTTTAGGCGGTTGGACTAAATTGTTTGGGACTATCGATTATTTTTATGGTATTCCGCAAACCTTGATGCGTGGTGGTTCAGAGGTTTACGCCACTAAGACCTCATCGCTTAATGCCAGCGAAGTGCGTGGCGAGCAGTTGTTACAGCAAGTAAAAACCATCTCCGCCATTACGGGAAGCCCAAAGGTAAACCTATTTGGCCATAGCCATGGCGGTCATGATATTCGCTATGTTGCTGCTGTGGAACCCAATTACGTGGCTTCTGTAACGGCAGTCGCCAGCCCACAGCAAGGCTCAGCAATGGCTGACTGGGTTATTGATCAGATAGTTAATGGCAGTGCAGAAGATGGTTTCCCTGAAGGCGAGTTTAACCCAGCATCTGAGGCAGTCATAGGCTTTTTTAACTTTGTTGGGGGCTTTATGGATGTCGGCTCTGGTATTCCACTTGACCAATTGCAGGATCAAGATGGTTGGGCAGCAGTGCAGTCATTTTCAGCTGAAAACATGAAAACCTTTAATGCAAAATACCCCGCTGCTTTGCCTGCCAGCTACTGTGGTCAGCCAGTCGATACGCGCGTGGATGGCATTGATTATTATTCGTTTAGCGGTGTGGGTCAGAGCACTAATATTTCTGACGTTACCGATTATGTGTTTGCAGCTTCGGCCTTAACTTTTGAAGGTGATCCTAACGATGGCCTAGTTTCTGCTTGTTCTAGTCGTCTGGGTCACGTTATCAGAGATGACTATAAAATGAATCACTTAGACATTGTCAATCAACTGTTTGGCATGGTGGCTTGGGGTCATACCAATCCTAAGACAGTGTATCGTACTCATGTCAACCGTCTTAAAAACTCACAGCTGTAAACTAACAGCCGGACTATTATATTAGACCTAGCAACTATCTTAGACCTAAAACTGGCTTAGACCTAAAACTGGCTTAGACCTAAAACTATCTTAGACCTAAAACCGGCTTAGACCTAACAACTGGCTTAGATCTAACTGGTTAAGTAGCCAGACTAAAAATAGTTAGACTGAATACAGGGTCAACATTGTTGGCCCTATTTATATTTATGCTATGTTTATGAGTGCCGTATGTCACTATTGATCTTAGTTTGGCCTCTTTTTTATTGAGTACTCCTACATCGTATTTTACCACTATCCTATTGTATTTCATTACCCTATTGTTTTTCATTATTCTATGGTGTCTCGCCATTCTATGGTTTATCACTATACTCTCGAAACCGATTAATTTAATAAGCTATTGCCATGTCAAATACTCGTCGTATACCCTATTTTCAAATCATTATCATTGTCCTCATCATTGTTTTTACCGTGGTACTCATTGCATGGTTTAAACCCAAACAAAACGCTATTGATTCTCCGCAAGTGAGCTCTATAAGCCCCCAAAATGACCCGGATATGACCGCGGTAGATGACTTAGATACCCATAATAGTCAAGATATATCTACCTTGGCTCAAAGCAATATGGATATGGTTACAGGCCTTGAAAACTTACCACGCTCGCTACAAGGGACAGATGTCGATGGCGAAATCATCATAGACCAAAACAAACAATTAGTCGTTACCGAAGGCTTGCGTCGCTTGTTCGACTATTTCTTATCTGCCACGGGCGAAGAGGACGACGCAGTCATCGTTGCTCGAGTAGAAACGTATATCCGTAGTCATACACCAGAGCCTGCCGCCAGCCAAGCCATTACCATATTTCATCAATATGTTGCTTATCTTAAAGCGATACCTGAGTTAGAAAAGCAATATGGTCATTTGCAATTGCAGGCGACCCAAAGTGGCAAACTGGATCTCAATGCAGTAGCTCAGAAAAAGCGAGATGTGACCACGCTCCGTCAGCAGTTCTTTGATAAACCAACCATTGACGCTTTCTTTAGTGCTGACGATGAGTATGATAAGTATAGTATGGCGCTCATTAGGATTGAGCAAAACACACAAATGACTGACGCGCAAAAAGAAGCGGCCAAGCAGGACTATATTAGCCGTATGCCAGACAATGAAATCAAAGCAAACATCCAACAGCAAGCTAACTTAAATGAGCTGATTACCCGTACTGAGCAAATGCAAGCTGAAGGTGCCAGCGCTGAGGCACTCTTTAATATGCGTAAAGCATTGGTGGGTGCGCCAGCAGCGAAAAGATTGGCAAATTTGGATGCAGAAAACGCCAACTTTGATAACCGCTTTCAGCAATATCAAAGCCAAAAACAGCGTCTGCTCAGTGAAAATACCGATCCAGCACAAGTAAAGATGCAGATAGAGCAACTCGAAAAACAATTATTTAATGACACCGAGCGCAAACGCCTCACAGGATATGCAGCCTTGCAACAACAAAAAGCCGGTAATGACAAATAAGCCTGTGTCAGTTTTGGCACTAAAGTTTTGCACTGTACTGGCTTAAGCCTTTTTTATTGTTTTCTCATGTAGCTATTTCCTGCTTTACGCTACTATCTGCTTATCTAGGCGATGCACTGGCTGAGGGTTTGTATTGTCTCTTGCTTCGCGTAGCCAATCCAAACCCTGCCATTGCAGCTCGCCTAGCCAAGCAGTATATCCGCTACAATCGGGGCTGAAAAGCCTTGTCATGGCAAAGTTTGCGTTTTTATAATGCTTATCTGAAGGGTGCGCGGGGCGCACTAATTAATTAATTAATGCTAAGTTTAATGGATTATTTACATTCATACCCTGTCAAACATCGGTTAGTAGACAACGTTGCAGCTTGGCAGTCTTTAAGTTTTCATAGATTGGTAAAAGAGGGTAGTTATTCAGCGTATTGGGGAAGTAAGTGAGGTTGATTTCCCTGATGGTTTTGTCATGAATCTGGAATAGGCTATGTTAGGGTACGTCCTGCGTACTATTTAAATTACGATTGATGCGCGGGGCGCACCCTACGGGGACTATTACAATGAATTTAATATATTTGAAGCAAAGCTATCGTTCGTATGGTTAAGGCTGTTTTTTTTATGAATTACCACATACTCTTTATTCATTGATTTTACAGCCACACCTTCATTATAAGAGATGATTCTGGCCATCCGTTTATTGGGTATATCTCTATCTAATAGTTGTAAGTTTTTAAAGCCTTTTAACTCTAAGTATGAAGACGTTATTGATGTTAGATCGATGTTCACACCATCTACAGTGCGATTACCTAAGGTCATTACGATGTATTTTCGAGTTACTTCACAAATGTGATCTAGAGACAAAAAGTAATCAGCAAAAAAGTTTATTATCTTAGTTTGCTTCGGTTTGGCTATATTGGCCAAGTAAGGTTCAATAAGCTTAAAACCTAATTTACTCAACTGGTTCTTACTACTTCCACCAAGACTCTTGCGATCAATTATTGAATAATTATCCAGCTCCCAACCTTCAAGTTCTAGGTCTTTCTTATCAATCCAAAAAAGTGATAAGGATGAAAATTGCCCATAGGTTACTGTTGTTTGGTTATCACCATACGGTGGACTAGTAATTGTAAGGTCAATTGAGCTAGGTACTATTTTATGACCAAGTTTAAGTACGTCGCCTTTAATCAAATTCACATTTTTAGATTTTACATAAAACTTATCGGCGTGGAGTTTTATCTCAGCTAAAAAGTCTCTAATCACATTATTCTTCATTCTAGCTATATCTTCAGGCTTTTTAATATGTAACTTGTACGTTGAAGAGCGTGTATTGCTATATTTTCTAACTAACTTCGAAAATATAGACCAGAAATATAGCCTATTACGCTTACTTTTTGTTTGAATAATGGCCCATCTAATTTGGGATAAACTAGATATAATATCTTTTCTAAACCACTTTTCAATGTTTTGGAACTCAAAATCAGGGGTTGATGAAATAGATAGTAAATATTCAATTTCAGAAATATCATTACGTATATTATTTGTTACTCCTTTTAACTTTATTAACGTTAAAAGATGAGCTAGAGGATTGATATCAAAACCATAAACCGAACAGTTATTATTAATTTTTAAAGCTTCATAAAGAGATGTACCAGAACCATGGTAAGGATCATAAATGCTTTGAATAGTATCTGCCTCAAAAATACTCTTCATAACTAAATTTTGGACAGGTGCAATCATCGTTGCAGGGTATAGACTAGCCCCATGTATATCGTTTTTCCGATAGTCTTGAAATGATATATTCATTTTAGATATAGCCCTTATCTTTCAAATACGCATCAACAAGTTGGGCGAAATATCCTGCACTTCGAGCGATTGTTTCAATATCATCTTTATCAAGTTTATCTGTTGCACCATGAGAGCCAAGATTAGATTTCTTTACTTTAGCTTTAAAGTCTTCAGGTATAAAATAGTTCTTAAAAGTATTAAATGATTGACCTAAATGCTTATAGAATTCGTTATCTGAGCCTTTATAAGTACTTATGTATTTAACAGCACTACAAACTTTATTCTCAAGACCGTTTTCTACTTTAAACTGAGTATCATAATCTTCTAAGTATTTACAGCATAAATCAAATATAACCCTTAAAGAAGTAGCAATTATTACTTTATAGTCTTGGTTTTTCGACCATAGATCGTTAATTTGTTGAATTAACTCTCCAACAGTTGGCAAGCTTACTTCGTACTGGTGGCTAAAAGATTTTATTAAGAATTCTTTATTGTCTGAGGGCTTCAAAGCCGATTTTATTTTTTTAAATACCAATCTTAGTTCAGAACTAACTATAGTGTTTTCTATATCATGAAATTTATATACTACAATTCTCTCAACAGATTCCGATATATCTGAAATCGTCCGGCTATCATATTTTATTCCATCTACATAAACTTTAATATCGTCATAATGAATATTATTGCCATTAGTATCTACAGCAGAACTAACAAAGTCCATCAAGTTTAATGTAGGAGATGAATGGTAAAACTTGACACAATAATGAGTCTCATTTAATAGAATGCAATTATTAACTCCTGCTTTTTCTGTGTCATTATTTTGATTTGAGTTATTATTTTGATTTGAGTCATTATTTTGATTTGAGTCATTATTTTGATTTGAGTCATTATTTTGATTTGAGTCATTATTTTGATTTGAGTCGTTATTTTGATTTGAGTCGTTATTTTGATTTGAGTCGTTATTTTGATTTGAGTCGTTATTGTTGTTCTGCTTTTTCTTTAACTCTTTTGAAACTTGGCTTCCGATATCTTGAATAAATAAGTTTAATTTAACTAAGAAATTAATAAGTTGTTTTGAAGCATGATTTTCAATTAGTTTAGTTCTGTCAGCATTAAAAGCTATTTTTGGACTGCTAGTCCGAATATCCAAGTATCCTATAATTTGAGGTAAAGATTTACTAGATTGACTCCCTCTTGATATCTCTGGATCAAATAGTTCGTAATTATTAAATAATACTTTATTAAAGTAAATTAACGGTCTTAGACTAGCTCTTACTGGTCTAGTAATTCTAAACAAAGAGTTAACATTATTAACTCCTGAGCCAGTAAGATCTAACACTTTTAAATTTGCGTCAATTGTAATACCTTCTGGTAAAGTTGATTTATCGAATTTTATCTCTTTGTAGACTCTTTCATTTACTACATAGGTTACAATATTTGTCTCTGAGTTAAACTTAATATCAAACCTTCTTAAACCATTAGCAGAATTCATTGCTTCAGAAACATTCAAGCTCGTTTCCTTTAGCAAACTTGGCTGTGATGACCTTTTCTTAAGTTTGAAGTTAACCTCAATAGTTTTATCGAGGAAAAGGTTAGAAAATTTATCATAGTTTTCACTTAATTCAAAAAAACTTCTAATTTCCTTTTGTTCATCAGAAGAAATTGCCTTTATTATAATTCTAGTACCTTTGAAATTTTTCACTTTAGAATAAGTTAAAGGGATTTCGTAATCAGTAATATTGTTCATTGAAGCTAATGTAGACTTACTTACACTAAAAATTACTGCTTCAGGGTAGTCCTTATGTTTAGTTTGCCAATGTATTTCTTCACCAAATTTAAATACCGATAACAAGCCTAATCCTTTTTCACCTTGAGTATATCTTTCAAAACAGATTTTTTTACCGTAGCTTTTAGTACTATTTGAGATATGAAATAGTGATTCGATATCATTGGAGGATATGCCGTCTCCGTTGTCTTGTATTTCTAAAACGTGATTATCTGAGTCGTAAATTATATCAATTACTGTGGCACACGCATCATAGCTATTTTTTAAGATTTCATTAATAGCGAACATATAGCTAGGTACTTTTTCAGAAAACTCATGAATAATGTTCCCACTAACTTTAACTGATATTTTTTTCATTAAACTCGTCCTAAATGCCATTAATTACAATTTAGTAAATATTCATAATCTACCTTTCTAATCTTTGAATCAAATATAACAGACCGTTATAAAAATGGCTAATTTAAGTTAAGTAGACTGGCTACGCCCCGCGCATTATTTAAGTTAAAGCTATGACATAAATAACTTAAAAGTTTGTGATAATTAAATTAATAGATTGTGATAAATGGCCTGTAATAATAGTGCGAACGACGCACCCTTGTATGATTTGCCTAAATTCGATTCAATAATAGTTAAACTTAGCATCGAAAGAGCGGTTTTGCCCTATTATAGCGAATGTACTGATGGTCTAGACGAGTGGCGATGGTTTTTTTAAAGAGTGGAACTTACCATTTTAAAATCATAATCAGGTTCATAAAACTGCGCTGGTGTTGGCTCAAAAAGACTGCGGACAAACTCCTGACCAAACTCATCCTCCAATTTTTGCCAAACATCATAATGAAGGGCAAACCAATTACGGTCATCTTGCGCAGTAGAAGCCACTTCTAGTCGTATATCGATATCATCAGCGACCAGTTTGCTTATCATAAAGACTTTAAATTCATCATCTAATACGCTTGGTATGTTTTGCCATGAGATAGTATTGTCTTTATAAGTTAGGGTATGCAAACAAGTTTCAGTATTAGACTCGGTTGAATCGTTATGGCAGTCTACCGTAGCTATTATTTTAGGTAAATTGTAGTAAGAGCCGATATGGCTATTAAATTGTTGTACAACATCGGCATATTCTGTGCTGATTAAAAAGTAGGATACTGTCAACAGTTCATAGTGCATGCCTTCGTACTCTTCTGGCGTGTCATTTTTTACTTGGTCAAGATAGGAATAAAATATATCCCAAGGACTTTCTGCTTTCTGCATATATTTTTGACGACGTTTAGCGAAAAAACTTTTTAACATAGACTCAAATCCTTTTGGTTGTTAGAGTAAACGTGAATCGAAGCAGCAATCTAGCCCTGATAGTAGCAAAAAGCAGGAGCAGCTACAAAAACCAATCCCGCTTCAAAAATATGATAGAAAATTCTAACCAACACCTAAGCGAAATTCGGATTTAACCACTTCTCAGCCGTCTGCATATCCCAATCCTTACGCTTGGCGTAATCCTCTAATTGGTCATGACTATTCAAGTTTAAATCTAAAGATTTAGTGAGTAACTTAGAACCAATCAACGAGTAGCAAGCCAGCCACTCGTTGAAACTCCTTAAAATTATGCGTTACTAAGGTAGCGTTATTTGACAACGCACATCCTGCAATTTGAATATCTTAATGTCCAATTGGTGTTCCCTGACGCTCAAGATTTGCTCGAATTCGTGCAGATATTTGAGCCTCTAAATTAGCGAAGGGCAACACTTGAACTTGAGTTAATAGCGTGGCCAGTTGATTAGTACGTTTTTCGGGCTGAGTGGATTTTTCAATACCCACCTATAGTTCATACAAAACGACGCTGGGTATATAAATATCATTGGGCGAATGTAAATAAAGGTGTGAAGCAACTTGCCCCACACCTTTAAAGAAATAGATTAAGGTATTAGTATCGAGTACATACTTCATAGAGATTCACGCATGCTATCCATACCTTGATTATCACGAATATTCTCTAAGCTTGGGAAGTCATTCCAGCTACCCGCTAGTGCTTTGACCTCGGGTGACCAATCTTGATGATGCTTGATCTGACGTTCAACAAACTGACTAAGCCATTCGCTGGGAGCTAAGTTTTCAGACTGTGCTAATTGCTTAATAACGTCTTCTATTTCTCTATCTATGGTTAGCGTGATTTGGCTCATATGATACCCCTTTTTAAACCAGCATTTACCTTTGATACTTATAGTAGCAGGTTTTGGCGGTATTTATAATCTTAACGAAAATAATCGGTTCAGCCAATTTTATATCATCTAATATCTCAATTTGATACACGACACAGTTGTTTTTAGAAAGCTTGGATGCGTTAAGTACAACCCACGCTTTAAAGATAGCCAAAGCCGAACCACGATAAATACCAGCAAGAACTCGATGTCACCGCTAGCCCTGATAGTAGCGGGTATACTTGGTGCAGCACAGGGTTGCGGACGCTTAAGAAGGGGTGTTATCGCTGAGTCAGGAATAACCCTTACTATTAGCGACCGCCCCTGTGCAAGCCAAGATAAAAGCGGATAGCAGGATCAGCTACAAGTTCGGATTTAACCACTTTTGCGACTTTCATACCCTATTATCCCTGCAAATCAATATTAATAGAGTGTCACGAACCTAATGCGACAACTCCTGTATCACAACTAGACGAATTAAGTCTTAATGAAAGTTTAATGCTATGATGGCATTTTAGCTTGCTATTCATTGGAAAAACTTTCTTGAAACAAACAACAAGCCCAGCCCCAAAACAAACCTGTAAGCCTTGGCACTCACTCAAGCAACAAATAGAACTGCTCGAAAATAGAGGTATGATATTTGATGATAAGGTACACGCTAAGCATATCCTATCGCAAGTAAATTATTATCGATTAAGTGGTTATTGGTATCCGTTTAGACAACTGACTAACAATTCAAGAAAAAGTGATTTTCGTGAAAGCACAAAGTTTAGCGATGTCTTAAATATTTATAACTTTGATAAAAAGCTTAGAATACTGTGTTTGCAGGCGCTTGAGGTTATTGAAATGTCTGTCAGAACCAGTATTGCTCACACCTTTGGTCGTATTAGCCCTATTGCGCATCTAGATAAAAACAACTTTGACCAAAATTTTGTACAAGGTAAAGACAAACAAATAAGTTATGACTTGTGGTTAAAGAAATATGAATCTCAGATACGTCGCTCAAAAAAGAGTCCTTTTATCAAACATCACCTTGCAACTTATAAAGACCTGCCGATTTGGGTGGGGGTTGAGGTAATGGATTTTGGTAGCTTATCGGTATTGTATTCAGGTTTAAAAGGCAGACAACAAAAGCAAATATCTCAAGGTTACGGTGTCGATAATGCAGGTTTTTTTGAAAGCTGGCTAAAATCATTGAACTATATTCGCAACATATGTGCACACCATTCGAGATTATGGAATACAAATATAGATGTTGTTGCAAAAGTTGATAGTAGCTTTTTAGGGCTGTCATCAGCGGACAATAAACGGTTATTCTTTTATTTGATTATAATGAAGCACTTGTTGACGGTTATTGAACCTGATAGCAGTTGGCAAAATGAAGTAGAAAGTTTACTCTTTGACTTCCCCATACCAGAAAATAATGCTATCAAACTAGATGATATAGGGTTCACTTCTTGGAACGATTGGTAACGTTCATTTCTTGTTAAATCTGTAGTAACCAAGACAATAGGCAATAGAAAACCGCCACATTTCCTAATTCAATGTTGCCAGAAAGATTAGGTAGAGGTGGCGGTGCTGTTGAGGTCTATTATAGTTAATGACAGGGGTGTAAACAAGCATTATTTAGCAATTACTAAATTTGAACAACAAACACCTAAGCCAAATTCGGATTTAACCACTTCTCAGCCGTCTGCATATTCCAATCCTTACGCTTGGCGTAGTCCTCTAACTGATCACGGTCAATTTTACCGACATTGAAATACACACTTTCAGGATGCGAGTAATAGAAGCCACTGACCGAAGACGCCGGCCACATCGCATAGCTTTCAGTCAGATAAGTGCCGATGGCGTTTTGGGTGTCGAGCCAATCAAATAGCTTACCCTTTTCGGTGTGTTCAGGGCAGGCAGGATAGCCCGGGGCAGGGCGGATGCCGACGTATTTTTCTTTAATCAGCTCTTCATTGGTCAGCTGTTCTTGTGGTTGATAACCCCAGTATTGAGTACGAATCAATTCATGTAGATGCTCAGCAAAGGCTTCTGCAAGGCGGTCACATAATGCTTGAACCATGATGGCATTGTAGTCGTTACCCGCTTCCTTAAAGCTGTCAGATAGCTCTTGAGCACCTTCAATAGAGACCGTAAATCCACCCAAATAGTCGGTGTGATCGTCCAAAGGAGAGATAAAGTCTGCCAAGCTAAAGTTCGGTTTGCCGCTTGCTTTGTCAGACTGCTGGCGTAAGTGCTCGAACACATGAGTGGGCTTACCACCCTCAGATATTGGTTTATCATATACAGTCACTGTATCGTGATCGGTACGCTTGGCAGGCATGATTTTAAACACGCCTTTTGCGGTGACCAATCCCTCATCAATGAAGCGTTGAAGTAACTCTTTGGCATTGCCAAACAGGTCTTTGGCCTCGGCGCCGACCACATCATCGTCAAAGATTTTGGGATATTTACCGACCAAGCCCCATGAGATAAAGAAGGGCGTCCAGTCAATATAAGACAGTAGGTTGACGATAGGGTAGTCGTCTAGGATGACTTGCCCTTGCTGGTTTGGTGTGGGCGGCGTGTAGTCTGCCCAATTAAACTGAAAGCCTTGTTCAATCGCTTCGGCATAGCTTAGTTTGGCTGCTTTAGGTTTGCGGTTTGCCAGACGTTGACGTACTTTTTCATACTCTTCACGGGTCTCTTTAATCAGATCGACTCGGTGTTCTTTTGACAGCAGTTTGGTGACGACACCGACAGAGCGGGAGGCATCGGTGACGTAAATCACTGCATCATTTTGATAATGGGGTTCGATTTTGACCGCAGTATGGGCTTTAGAAGTGGTGGCGCCACCAATCATTAGCGGTAGGGTCATGCCACGTTCTTGCATTTGTTTGGCGACATACACCATTTCATCAAGGCTCGGGGTAATCAGCCCAGATAAACCAATGATATCGGCTTTTTCCGCTATGGCCGTGTCCAGAATCTTATCGCAAGGCACCATCACCCCAAGGTCGACAACGTCATAGCCGTTACAACCAAGTACCACGCCGACGATGTTTTTTCCGATATCGTGTACGTCGCCTTTGACAGTCGCCATGACCACCTTACCTTTAACCTCGCCTTCGACTTTTTCAGCTTCGATATAGGGATTTAACACCGTAACCGAGCGTTTCATAACACGGGCGGATTTGACCACTTGCGGTAGGAACATTTTACCCGCACCGAATAAATCGCCGACCACGTTCATGCCGTCCATGAGTGGGCCTTCGATGACCTCTAGCGGTTTCGCATATTTTTGTCGAGCTTCTTCCGTGTCTTCATCAATATAAGTGGTAATACCTTTGACTAGGGCGTGTTCGATACGTTTTTCAACTGACTGCTCACGCCACGATAAGTCAACGGTGCCATCATTCTTTTTGCCGCCAGCCACATAGCCTTCGGCGACGGTCATTAAGCGTTCGGTGGCATCTTGTCCGCTGTCACCTTGATTGCGATTGAGCATCACATCTTCGATGGCATCCCGAGCTTCCTTTGGAATCTCGTCGTACACTTCAAGCATGGCAGGGTTGACGATACCCATGGTAAGGCCCGCCTTAATGGCGTGATATAAGAACACGGCATTGATGGCTTCACGAATTGGGTTACCTCGGAAGCTAAACGAGACGTTTGACACGCCCCCTGATACCATAGCATTAGGAAGGTTATCCGTGATCCATTTGGTGGCATTAATAAAGTCAGCGCCGTAGTTGTTGTGCTCAACGATACCCGTTGCGACCGCAAAGATATTAGGGTCAAAGATAATGTCTTCAGAAGGGAAGCCAACTTCATCGACTAAAATGTCATAACTGCGCTTACAGATATCGATTTTGCGCTCATACGTATCGGCCTGACCCTCTTCATCAAATGCCATAACAATGACCGCAGCACCATAGCGCATACATAGCTTGGCACGTTCGACAAATTCTTCATACCCTTCTTTTAAGGAAATTGAGTTGACGACCGCTTTACCCTGAGTACGTTTTAAGCCCTCTTCAATGATGTCCCATTTTGAGGAATCAATCATCAATGGTACACGGCTAATATCAGGCTCGCCTGCGACTAAGTTTAAGAAGTGAATCATCGCCCCTTTGGAGTCGAGCATGCCCTCATCCATATTGATATCGACGATTTGCGCACCGCCCTCAACTTGGTTTAAGGCGACTTCTAGTGCTTCGGTAAATTCGCCTGTTTTGATTAGGCGTAGGAATTTCTTCGAGCCTGTCACATTGGTACGCTCGCCAACGTTAACAAACAAGCTATCTTGATTGATGGTAAAGGGCTCTAAGCCAGACAAACGGCAGGCAGGGGGAATGGTTGGGATTTCACGAGGCTTATATTGCTGCATCACGTCAGCAATGGCTTTGATATGCTCCGGTCGAGTACCACAACAGCCTCCAACGATATTAAGCAGTCCTGATTTACCGAAACCATCGAGTAGGGCAGCGGTCTCCTCTGGTGTTTCATCATATTCGCCAAATTCGTTCGGCAAGCCCGCATTAGGGTGAGCAGATACATAAGTGTCGGCAATATCAGATAAGGTTTGAATATGCGGCTTGAGGGCATCGGCGCCTAGGGCACAGTTAAAACCAACGGATAAAGGTTTGGCATGGCGAATAGAGTTATAAAACGCTTCGGCAGTTTGGCCGGATAGTGTACGTCCAGACGCATCAGTAATCGTACCTGATATCATAATAGGCAACTCAAACCCGATGGTTTCAAACACACCGGTCACTGCAAAAATAGCCGCTTTGGCGTTTAGGGTATCAAAAATGGTCTCGATCAAAATAAGGTCAACACCACCTTCAATTAGTGCATAAGTCGCCTCTGTATAGTTATCCACCAACTCATCAAAAGTTACATTACGAAAGGCAGGATCATTGACATCAGGCGATAACGAGCAGGTACGAGACGTTGGCCCAATAACACCGGCCACAAATCTAGGCTTATCTGGATTCTTTGCGGTAAATTCGTCGGCGGTTTCTCGTGCTAATTTAGCAGCCTCACGATTAATCTCAGGTACCAGATATTGCATATCATAATCGGCCATAGAAATCTGCGTACCATTAAAACTATTGGTTTCAATGATATCAGCACCCGCCTCCAGATGGTCTCGATGAATGTTTTTGATAATCTCTGGCTGAGTGAGTACCAGCAAATCATTATTGCCCTGTACATCTTGTTCTATATCTGCGAATCTCTTACCGCGATAATCCGCCTCTTGTAGCTCAAAGGTCTGGATTTGAGTGCCCATTGCGCCATCAAGCATTAAAATACGCTGAGCCAATTGGGCTTCAATGCGCTGGCGAGACGTTAGCTGTTGTTCTTTAAACGGAAACTCTGCTGGCGGCACTAGATTGAAGTTATCAGGATTGTGACCTTTTTTGACCAGTTCAGCTGAGGGGTCTCGATCTACATTGGCATTGTTGCTAAGTGTGGCATTGAGCTTTTCGTTATGTTCGGGGTGAGAGCAATACATGTGTTGATTTCTTATACAGTAGGGTGGAGTACATTAGGTTAGATTTTAGGCAATTAGATGCTATATTAGCAAATCATGATATAGCGTACTTAAATGCAAATTTATTAATCGGTCATGATTTATGCTTGTGATTTACGTTTTTGAATGATGCTGTTAAATTATTAAAGACTATGTCAGCCTTTGCATAAAACATAGCCGCCGTTAATTGAATATTAAACTTTAAAGGACCCATTAACAGACATAAAAGATATCACAAAAGGTATGAGGATATTAGGCATGGTAAAAAGATTAACGATATTGCCTCTGACGATCGCTTTATTAGCTACTGCGGGGTGTCAAAGCACGCTCAAAACATCCAATAATAGCAATAACGCTCAAGTAATGAGAGGTAGCAGCTCTACTAACAGCACGGTTAGCAATAATGCCAATAAGCAGCAAACCGAGTCAAAACAAAAGAGCCTGATAACCAATCAAACTCAAGTAATTACCCAATATGCTTCAGTAGATGCTATACAAATGGCGAAGCGTAACCCAGACTTATCTATTTTAGTAGAGGTTTTAGAAGGCACTGGACTTACCGGTATGATAACTTTTGCAGGTAATGATTATACCATTTTTGCCCCTAATAATGCGGCGTTTGAGGCATTTTTTAGTCAAACCAACCTTACCAAACAAAAGCTACTTAATAACAAGTCATTACTACGGTCAATATTGGCTTATCATGTGGTAAAAGAGAAGGGGCCTTTGTTAGTAACCGAGTTGCCCTATGGTCAGCTATCCACTATTGGCAAAAAAAAGCTGACAGTAACTCCTCAACGGAGTTTATTAGATGGTAAAGGACGCACTGTCACAATTGTTAAGCCAAATATTGTGACTAAAACTGGCACCGTACATGTGATTGATAGGGTAATGTTTCCTGCTAGTTAATGAGATTTTTGATTTATTCTTTGGCGTACTCTCTAATGAATACTGTAATCAATTCTACGATTAATTCTTGGCTGAGGCATTATTTAGAATCCAAGGATGCCGACCTAGTCTGGTGGTTTCATAGCCACTTAATTAGGGCAATTGGAATGGTTTCTATTTCTATTAGTTTTTAATCTACAATCGTCTAACTGGCGTACAACAAAAAGCCCGATACCTAAATGTTAGCGTATCGGGCTTTGTTTGTAAGTTGTTTATAATAAAGCGATTATAAACAACTTGTTATACAGCGTTGCGAGGTTGCTTTCGACAACATTAGACAACATCGTCACGCTTAACATCAAGACTTTCTTTTTCTTTATGACGTTCTTCCCAGTAAGTGGCATTCTTGATACCGAACTTGGCAGGGTTGAAAACAAAGCGTTTGTGACTAGTACCACCGCCCGTTTTCAGCTGTGCTTCATAATCTTTAAGAATATCAAGAGCAGGACGCGCCACAAAGAAGACAATGATAATACCGATAATGTTTAACCAGGCCATTAGACCAACACCCACATCACCTAAGCCCCAGATGTAACCCGATGTATTTAATGCACCGTACGCTACCATAATCATAATAATTACTTTAACGGCAAATAAGCCACCTTTACTGGCCCCTTTACCCATAAAGCGAGTTAAATATGAAATATTAACCTCTGCAATATAGTAGTAGGCGAGTATTGTGGTAAAGGCAAAGAAGAATACAGCGATTGCGATGAATGAATCACCGAAAGTACCATACACAGACTCCATTGCCATTTGGGTAAATGAGGGAGAGCTAATAGCCGTATCGGCGGCAACATTTTGCACGATGAATTGGCCGTCTGGTAAACTACCTTGAATGTTGTACATACCGGTTGATAGAATCATAAAGGCTGTTGCAGAACAAACTAATAAGGTATCTACATAAACTGAGAATGCCTGAACCAATCCTTGCTGTGCAGGATGGTCGACAGCAGCAGCGGCAGCAGCATGAGGGCCTGTACCTTGTCCTGCTTCGTTAGAGTAAACACCACGTTTAACACCCCAACCAATAGCTGCACCAAAGCCTGCTTGTGCAGTAAATGCATCGCCAATAATCATACCAAATACTTCGGGCACTTTACTGAAGTTGGTAAACATGATCAATAAGGCAAGAATGATATAACCCAGTGCCATAAACGGAACAGCATACTCAGTGAATCGAGCAATACGTTTAATACCACCGAAGATAATAAAACCAAGAACCACAAGAATAATACCTAGTGCATAAATACGGGTTGAACCCACATCCATACCCATGATGTTCATCATAGAACCTTCACCAGCTACCTGCGCAACGGCATTAACAACACCATTGGCCTGTACGCCAGGCAAGAAGATACCACAAGCGATAATCGATGAAATGGCGAATAAAATTCCATACCATTTTTGACCCAATGCCTTCTCAAAATAGTAAGCTGGGCCACCACGGTATTCGCCAGTGACAACATCACGCTCTTTATAAATTTGACCGAGTGTTGATTCAACGTATGCAGTAGAAGCACCTAAGAAGGCAACAACCCACATCCAAAACACCGCACCAGGACCACCAAAGCCAATTGCAGCAGCAACACCAGCGATGTTACCCATACCTACACGGCCCGCTAACGAAACCGCTAACGCCTGAAATGATGAAATGCCATCATTGTCAGGTTTACCTTTGAATAAAAGCCTAAACATTTCTTTGAAAAGACGCACTTGTACAAACCGCGTCATGATTGAGTAAAATAAACCAGCACCCAGACACAGATAGATCAGTGCGGGGCTCCAGATAATATTGTTTAAAGCACTAACAATGCCTTCCATAGTGAATCTTCCTAATATAGATAAAACTGAGATGCTTGTTCCTAACTCAGTTTTTTTGAAGGGTTAGAATGCATACAAGGCTTATTTGATTAAACGAATTTCTCACTCAAATAATTAAATAAGCAATAATGATTAAGACACACATTTTAATAAGCTTAACTCTATAATGTAACTATATATAGTCAAATGTTACGTTAACGTATGTCTTAGTAACTGCAATTTGCCATAAAAAAAAAGTAATTACTAGCTTAATTTTTGCGCTTGCTGTCATTATTTTCACTATTTATGCTCTACAAATGTGGTTTTTATCAAATTTTTCATACCTCGTTGGCATAATAAAAGGTTGTAATTAGGTAACAATAATTGGTATTAATAGCGGTCAATCCCATTAAGACTGTACAATTGGCACAAATATACTTTAGCAATTATTAAATATGATAATTTTATTGAGTTTTTATGCGATTATTGATGAAGTATTGAATTAAATTAATTATTACTGACTTATTTGTATAGTCATATTTATAATGTTTAAATTTTAGGAGAAATGTTTATGTCACGTCAATCTATTTTAAAACCATTGTTTTTATCCGTTGTTATAGGTATCTCATCTGTCAGTCTGACGGGCTGTGGTTATAATAACTTACAAGCGCAAGATGAGCAGGTTACGGCGGCATGGTCTGAGGTAGTCAACCAATACCAACGCCGTGATGATTTGGTTCCAAATTTAGTTAAAGTAGTTAAGCAATATGCTGACCAAGAACAAGAGGTATTTACCGAAGTGGCTGCCGCACGCTCTAGAGCAGGTAGTATTCAGTTAACCCCAGAGGTGTTAAATGACCCTGAAGCGATGGCAAACTACCAAGCGGCTCAGGCAGAAATGACCGGCGCATTGTCACGATTAATGGCTGTTTCAGAACGTTATCCAGAGCTTAAATCAGATAAGTTGTTCCAAGATTTACAGGCTCAGTTAGAAGGTACTGAAAACCGTATTACTGTTGCACGTAACCGTTATATTCAAGAAGTGCAAGGCTACAACACGACGGTTCGCCAATTTCCAACCAATATTACTGCTAAAGTATTTGGCATGGATGTTAAGCCTAACTTTAGTGTTGAAGACGAAGCAGCCATTTCTAAAGCACCGACAGTTGATTTTGGCGACTCTGCTGAAGCCACTGCCCAGTAGAACTTTTGTTATAAAAGTCATCAGCTTTAGAGTTTGCAATTAAAATCATCAAAAACGAGTGGTCAAGATATACATGCGAAACTTAAGAAAAAAGGTGTCAGTACTCTTAATTTCAGTACTCTCTAGTAAAGTTGCAGCTCGTAAAGTTGCGCTTATTATAGTTGCAGGTCTCTTAGCAACGCCTTTAAGTTTTGCTGAAAATGAGCCTAACCAGAATCAAAACCAAAATGCTGAAGACTTAATTGCGATTGCCCAAGTTGGCAAGAACAATGAAGCCATAAATGACGCGGTTCTTGGTAACGAGGCTATTAGAGATAACATGCCTCAATTGGGCGAAGCAGTAGGTATGGGCTCTGATAGCCAAGATAGTAATCAAGTAGAATCAGCGCAGCCCACGCCACGCCAATCTACAGCGCAAAGTGTGGATAGTGATAAGCTTATTCTCAATGCACCCGTTGTGGATCAAGCTGAAATATTTAGCCCTCAAGAGAAGCAAATGCTGACTCAGCGCTTAAAGCATCTTTATGATCAGGGCTTAGCTCAAGCTGCCTTAGTAACGGTGCCCTCCACAAATGGCATGGATATTTTTCAATACAGTTTGCAAGTTGCTGAAAAGTGGCAACTTGGTGAAGCCGATACTGATGATGGCCTATTGATTTTGGTAGCGGTTAATGATCGCAATATGTATATCCTCTCAGGCTATGGGCTTGAAGGTGTACTCCCTGATGCGGTTCTAAATCGTATCATTGATAGTGACATTACCCCCTCATTTAAACAAGGCGACTACGCTGGTGGTCTTATTAAAGGCATAAATAGAATAGAGGAAAGGTTGGTTGCTGATCCTGAAGTATTGGCTCAGTCTGATGCCATTGCTAAAGAGAGAGCTGAAAGTGGGGTTAGTAACGCCGATTCTCCCTCTGTATTTGGCACCTTTATTATTGCCTTGATTGGTGGTATTTTCTTAACCTCAGTTTTTGGTCGTATTCTAGGCTCACTATTCGCTACTGGTGGATTTGTTGCTATATCATTGGCAACAGGTGGTAGTATTTTAATGACGATTTTCATGGCCGTATTTTTGTGGATGTTTCTATCAGCACGTAGCTCTGGTGGTGGAAAAGGAGGGAAAGGCGGAAAAGGTGGCCGTGGTGGCGGTATTGTATTTGTGCCTGGGGGCGGTTTTGGTGGTAGTGGCGGCGGCTTCGGCGGCGGCGGTTTTGGTGGTGGCGGCTTCGGCGGCGGTGGCGGTGGCTTCGGCGGCGGCGGTGCTGGCGGATCGTGGTAAGCTGACCAAAATTTCGCTTAAATGATTCTGCAATTTATTAATTATAATAATTACATTTAATAATCGCACTTTCTCACATTATTTATAAGGGAGGGGATAATGTTCAACCCTGATGCTGTCTATTTTGAATTCTATAGCCTCCCTAAACTTTATATTAGTCTTAAAAGCTTTGAGGTACGACGACATGCAACATCATGCCAAATCTGACGCATCATCTACCAGCTCAGTCGCACACCCCAATGTGGCAGAAGGTCATACCGCCATCAGTAAACCAAGCTTTGCCAGATGGTGGCGTCAAGCTAAATTTGTACCCATCATTCATAATCGCTGGTTAACAGATGACGTGCGTTCCCGTTTAACTCAGAAGGTAACGCAGGCAGAGATGGGGCATCGAGGTGAGGTGTTTTTAGTCATTGAAAATAGCTTACCTATTAATATGGCTTACCATATTAATGCACGCGAACGGGCAATCGATTTATTTAGTGTTTATCGTGTATGGGATACCGAAGAGAATACGGGTGTGCTGGTATATGTTAATGTATGCGAACATGCTCTAGAAATTGTAGCAGACCGTGGGATCAATTCTCAAGTGAGCCATACCGTTTGGCGGGCAATGTGTGATAAAGCACTCGCAGGCATGTCTAAAGGTAAGATGGAGGAGAGCTTAGCGTGCTTACTCGATGAGATTGGTTTATTACTAAGACAGCATTATTACTTAGAGCACGATCCAGAAGGTAATGAATTGTCTGATACAGTGGTATTTTTAAAATAGTAGTCTGTTAAGTGGATGTTCTAGTATATCTTATTGAAAACGTTTTTTATTGAAAACGATTATGCTTACTTTATTTGATGGTTTGATTATTTGGTGTTTAGTGTTTAATTATTCTGCTTAATTCTCCCATGATTTATCATGTTGCGATGATGTGATTGACCAGTTTGGGCAAAACCTCTCCTGCTTTACCAGCAATAACAATATCAATAAGTGGGCTTTGAGTTGGGTTTAAATTCACTTCAATAATTTTAGCACCATTTTGTTTTGCAAGTTGTGCCAAACCAGCCGCAGGATAGACCAAGCTTGATGTACCAATACTGATGAAAATATCACATTTTTCACTGGCAATTTCGGCATGTTGCCACTCGCTTTGCGGTAACATTTCGCCAAACCAAACTATATCTGGACGGATGTAACCCTTACATAATTTACAACTTATAAGTGATGATTGCTGATAATCTATAGAATCTGTATAAGGTGTATCACATTGGCTACATTTGTTGCGCCATAAATGCCCATGCAAATGAGTCGCTTGGCTCCCTGCTTGTTCGTGCAAGTCATCAACATTCTGAGTAATTAACTCAAGTTTCTTTGAGTGGTTATCTGCCCATTGTTGTAGGTCATTTAAGGCATAATGTGCAGGGTTTGGCCGCTTATCTTTAACTAAGTTACGACGCCATTGATACCAAGACCACACCATTTTAGGATTACGCTCAAACGCATCAATATTGGCTAAATCTTCAGCACGGTAGTTTTCCCAAAGTCCTGTTTGTTTGTCTCTAAATGTTGGAATACCACTCTCTGCAGAAATACCTGCACCTGTGAGAATGCAGATGCGATTTGCTTGGCGTAGCCATTTTACTGCTTGGTCTATCGGTTGAGATGTATTGTTATTCATTGCATTATCATTCATTATACTATCAGTCATTTATCTACTCAATTGTCTATAAATCAGTCACTTACCTATAAATTCGATACTGGTTTTACTTAACGCACTCTATTTTACAATATGTATTGGTAACCCCTGTATTGAAAATCCCTTTATATATAACTGTCTTTAGGTATAAGGATATTTAACAGGGTATCTTATTAGTGGACAGGGGTGGACAAAGGTTGACAGATATAAAGGCATCGAGATAATTGGGTATCAAATATATCATACCCTCATTCTCTATATTAGCTATTTAATTCACAACTTGTATTAATAAGCTAAAGCTAGGGTGTTTTTAGAAAAATAAAACAATACGAGGTACCATTAAGGAAAAAGCGCAGGTTGACAGGTTGAATAGTCATTCTATTTCATCCTAATATCAATAAAGTAGTGGCTTATGTTAGGCAAAAAATAGCCAATTGTGAATACAGGTACTAGTACTAAGTGTCGCTTATTAAGATATATAAGTCATACTGGATAAATGAATACGGTAAACCTCAGGAGGATATATGAATCAAACTTATAGTGGGCTGATGTTACTTGGCATTATTGTTGCCTGTGCGTTAATTTTATTTGTAATTGCAAGTTCAAAAAGATCGAAGCCTGACACCCAAGGCAGCAATAAGACTACATTAAAAGTTAAGGTCAAAGACAAGGCTATATTCAAGAGTAAGCCAGGGATATTACAGAATTTACCTGATGCAAAGCTGGTTAAGCTTAAAAAGAGAGTATCAAAGTATTTTCCTGAATTAACCACAAGCTTAAGACAGCATCATTTGATTATAGAGTATCAATCAAAAAAAATTGCTATGTTAACGGTGGATAAGACTGCTGCAATCGGTCGTCGCCGTTTAGGTGAGGTTATTGTTATTAATTTTCATGATATACCAAGCGCTGAAGAGTTAAAGATAGAGCTTAAGTTTTAGAGACGAGTAATATTTTATGTCTGAATCATACCTTCCATGTTAAAGCTAGCCGTTTAGTATTAAGGTGTACACCTTCTCATCAATACCACTGTATTTGTTTAAAATACATTTAGGTATCTTGCTAAAGCTATTAATGCAGTCGATTCGGTTTTGGTAAGAGGGAAGGGTTGAGAGAATCACGTCTTACTATCATAACTGGTGCATGGTTATTGCGGACTAGGTTACCTATCTATATCAATACAAAGTGTTTGATTTGATTTTAGGTTGCTTAACAGAGGTGTGTCTTTACCGCTAAACGGGTTGAGGTTGCTGCGCCTAAACAAGCATATTTTAGCAACATTACTTATAAAGTAATCTGCCACCAATAAGTGATATTTTGTATGAGTAATAAACGTAAATCCATTGAATTTCCAAAAACTTAACCTTCTCGAGAAACTCTCAAAAGATAAATCCTCAAAATACAATATTTAGCTGCTCTTTACAAAGCTTAATGATTAGCACTCTAATGGTGCAAAATGCTTTAGCGGCTACAGGTACAGAATTAAACAATAAGCCTGTTGCAAATTTTTGACAAGATTATTGTTATAGCTGAAAAATCAGATGAGGCCACTGAGGCTACAGAAGACATAGTATCTGCTAAGGATATTAGTGATCATTAAATTGAAAGCCAACAAGATTTGGTACGCAATAATACTGAAATCAGTGTGGCTGAAGTAGGGCGGTATGGTAACAAGGGTTATGCCATTCGAGGAGTTGATGGTAACCGAGTCGCTATGACCTTAGATGGCGTTAATCTACCTGATCAACAGATTAATCAAATATTCTCGTCATACTATGATGCTCGATTGCATGTGAGACACTACGCTTAAATCTAATGATTTCGTAAGGCTTTGAAACTAAAATAAAATGAGGGGTTATAAGTATGACGACAATATCGCTTACCAGTAAAAATAATGAGCTTTGGAAAAATTACCAACTGGAAAAGGCAAATAATCGAATGTTATTTCCAACAGAAGGGGCAAACTTACTAGGCGTTAGTGAGCTTGAGTTAGTTTTGGCCTCTCCTTTTAGTGAGTATATTGGCTCCAACTGTAAAGACGTTTTAATGCAGCTAGAAGGGTTTGGTAACGTTGAAAGCATTGTTCGTAATAAGTTAGCGGTACATGAGAAAATTGGCCTTTATCATAACTTAAAGCTTGGAGGGAAGATGGGGCTTGCGATCAATGTAGGTGGACTTGACTTGCGTTTCTTTATGAATCAATGGGCGCATGTTTTAGCGGTAAAAGATGAAAGTAAGGCAGATAAGAATACTTTAGCCTCCTATAGCTTTCAATTTTTTGATAAACATGGCAATGCTATCAATAAAGTATTTTTACGAGATACTTTAGAACAGAATTTACAAAAATGGCAGGAGATTGTTTCTGTACAAAAAGCGACTGTAGAAGTAGATGAACTAACACTTGAGCCAGTAAATGAAAATGGCAAAGCGCTATGGCAATATAAAGCGTTAGATGATGATAAGGTAGTAGAGTTACAGACAAAATGGAATCAGTTAACGGATATTCACCAGTTCTATTTCTTATTACAAAAGCTAGATATTGACCGTGCTAGTAGTTATCGTCAAGCCCCACAAGGTATGACGACACAGTTAGACAAAGGAGCCCTTGAGAGTATGTTGTTGGCAGTAAAAGAACAAGATTGTCTATTAATGACCTTTGTTGGAAATACTGGTGTGGTACAAATTCAAACTGGAAAAGTGCATAACGTAAAGCGTATGGGCGAATGGATAAATATTTTAGATAAAAAAGAGACCGACTTTACTCTACATCTAAACGATAGTAAATTGGACCAGATATGGTGTATTAGACGACCCACTAAAGACGGTATAGTAACTTGCGTTGAAGGTTTTGATGAATACGGTACCAGCATTATTACTTTTTTTGGTGAGCGTGCTGAGGGTGAGCCTGAGCGTGAAGATTGGCAGAAAATTGTTTTGGGATTAGAAAAAGACAATGGGGTGTCAGTAGAGTAGTCACTGGCTAATCTATACTACTCAAACCCAATCTGCCAGTTGTCCAAAGTGATAAGGGGAATATCAGGTTGGGTTTGAGATTTGAGCTCGTATAAATCAGCCTATAGCGATTGCAGGGATCAACTGTTTTGAGAAAACCTATGGGGGACTCTTAACGTTTAGAGTGTTAGTATTTAAAACTGATAATTAACCCCAAGTTTATAAGCACGACCTGGCGCAGGATAGCGACCGACTGGACTGGTATCGATACCGCGGAAGTAATACTCTTCATCGAATAGGTTATTGACACCAAATTGCAGGGCAAACTTTTCATTTTCGGTTTCTTTTATCGTTTTCTGGACGCTTAAATTCCAAAGCATATAATCTGGAATTTCGCCTTTACCCCCATCGATGCTCTCTTTGGTCGTATTGGCATTATCAGCATAGGCCTTAGAGTAATAGACGCCAGATAAGGTGGTAACTAAGTCATCTCTGTTATAGCTGGCGTGCCACCCAAGTTGATGTTTAGAGCTATAGGGTAGCTTGTTATCCTTAAACTCTCCTTCTTCCAAAGTCGCATCTAAATAGTTGTAACTTAGCCCTACATTTAAATTTTTATACTGTTCTGGGGTGTAATCTATGGCGGCCTCTACCCCTTGATGTAGGGTATGTCCGACATTATCAAAGCTTTGCTCGGCACTGTTCCATTGCAGCTGGTCATCAAAGTCAATACGATACAGTCCTAGATTGGCTTGAAGATTGTCAGTGGTGTATCGTGTGCCGAGTTCATAGTTCCAAGCTAATTCGCTACCTTCTTCTCCTTTACCGCGAATATAAGCTATCTGCGGCGTACGAAGCGACCTTTGAGTATTTCCATATACCGTCCAAATCTTGTCATTAGATTGGATTAAATCATAAGAGGCAGTTAGTCCGGGTAACCATTCAGTCGCCGTGTTATCTGTTTTAGTATCATTGCCTAGATCTTCAAAATCCATTTCGGCACGTTCATAGCGAATACCTGGTGTAATTTTTAACCGATCATCCATAAAGCCCATCTCATCACTCACATAAGCGGCCCACGCATCTGTTTCAAGATGCCAGTCTCTCGGTGTAGAAGTGGTGTTATCGTCTAATTTAGTCTGTTTTAATTGATAATCCACATCCTCATTCACGTAACGCACCCCACTAATGAGATGGTGACTGATAGTGTCTGGGTCTCCAAAGTCTATTGAAAACTTAGGTTCAATGCCGTAAACATCAAATTCACGAGGCGAGGTTCTAAGCGTGTCAGAGGCAACAGCAGGGTCTGCCCAATGGACGCCTTGGTTTTTAAACTGGGAGTTAAACCCCCATTCAAAGTTGCGAGTGGCGTGATGACCAAATGTGGTTAAATCCAGTACGGCCTCATTGCCTAGATTTAAGTAGTTTTTGTATTTGGCATGCCAGCGGGTCGATTTACCTTGATAGGCTTCATGAGGTCGCTGGGATTGTTCAACATCTTGTTTGTAGGCATCAGGTGATAATGCTCCCGGCATTTGCGTATCTGCATCATAATATTGTAAAAACCCTTCAAGTTCTTGATTGTCATCAATATACCAAAGCGCCTTTGCTTGCACATTGGTAACCTCGGTATCTGAGTGGTCTCTAAAACTATCGCCTTTAATGCCGTTTGCCTCAATTTGTACACCCAAGTCATCGGTCAACCAGCGGCTATGACGAGCATACACGCTGGTTAATGGCTTACCATTTTCTTCAAAAAGAGTCACATCACTCGAAAGCTCACTATGAGTACCAGATTCTATAGGCTTAGTAATGAGATTAATAACGCCGCCCACGTTATTGGGGCCATACTGAGTAGCCGCACCGCCTCGAACCACATCCATACGCTCAATATTGTCTAATGTAGCAGGAAAAATTGATTGTCCTGTATGGCTATAGGGCGCAAGCGTCAAAGGTATGCCATCCATTAAAAACTGGGCTTGACCACTACGGCTGGCATGCAGCCCTCGGATTGAGATATTGGGAAGTACGCCGGTACCTGTTTCATCATGAACTTTAACGCCGGGTACAAATTGCAAAGCGCTATCAATTGAATGACTGGCTGTCTTTTGAATATCAGCTTTATCAAGGACGGTTCGATTACCCGCAAATTCTTTGACCTCATTGCTACTTGAGTCTCCTAAAATATCAGCAGTCACGGTGATTTCATTAAATATCGCCGTAGGCACGACGTCATTATCATTTTGACTGCTTTGACCGTTTTGGGCATTGAGCACATTGGAGTAACGAGTAAGATTGGATACAGGTTCGGAGCTAATATCAGCAAAACTGTTTTGATGGATACATAGAAGAATGGCAATACATAGGGCAGAACGAGAGGGATGAATGGTCATTATAGCTCCTGTTAATAACGTGTAAAAGAATCGGCTCTTTGTAAAATAAAGTCCTAAATTAGGTTAATTTTCATTACTATATTGTAATTATAAACGATTTTCATTATCATTTACAAAGTTTTAAATATCTTTGTTCTCTTAACTATTTGAATATCTTTTAATTTATTAATGGGCAATATATGAAACAACCTTCATACGTTATTCTTACTCAGAAATTTCAACTACTAAAGCTTCGCACTCCGCGTGTGCTTTGCATGATGACAGCGGGTTGTCTACTACCACTTGGGCAATATGCAATGGCCCAAGACAGTTTAGCGACAGAAATTCAAGATACTTCAGTGCCGACAGCAACCTTCGAGCCAATTCTGGTTGTTGGTAAGCAATATGAAGGTTATGCAGAATATACCCCAACCTCAGGCACCAAAACGGATACAGAATGGCTAGAGGTGCCGCAATCGGTGTCAGTCGTTACTAAAACGGAGCTTGAAGACAGAGGTGCAGTGCGTGTTTTGGATGCTATGAAAGGTGTTGCTGGACTTAGTAATACATTAGGAGAGGGTAGCCGTGATGAGTTTGTATTGCGAGGTTTCAATGGTTTAAATGATATCTATAGCGATGGTATGAGAGATGATGGTAAGTTGCAGTCCTATCGCAGCCTCGCTAATGTGGAGCGTGTTGAAGTGGTTAAAGGACCAGCAGGGGCTTTATATGGACGGGGTAGTGCCGGCGGTATCATTAATTTAATAACTAAGAAAGCGACGGGTCAAGAGTTTGATAAAGTACAGGCGCAAATCGGAAGTGATGGATTGGCGGTTGGACGATTAGACAGCTCACATAAGTTATCAGATACGGTAAATGCAAGGCTGAATGCTGAGGTTCGCCGCAGTGACTCATTTGTCGATGAAGTCGATTCAAAAGATATATTTATTGCACCGACAGTTCGTTGGCAACCCAATGAGCAGCATACTGTAGATGCCTCGGTAGACTTTATGCATCAACGTTTAGTACCTTACCGCGGGATACCCTCCAAAGACGGAAAGCCTATCGATGTGCCTGTCAGTACTTATTATGGCAGTGACAACGATTACCAAGAGTCAGATACGTGGAATGCCAGTATTAACCATGAGTTTGATATTAAAGATAATATAACGTTGACCAACCGAGCCTCGTATAGCCATATTGAATTAGAGCAGAAAGGTACACGCCAAGCGTCGGGTGACATTGTTGACAATAAAGTAGCACAAACGGTCAATAACTTTGGTTATGACCCAAGAACCACGACCACCCTTCAGTCTGAGCTAGCGTGGCAACTGGATAACCATGAGCTATTATTTGGCGCCGACTTTAATAAGATAGATATTGATTTAACATTGGCAACGCTAAAAGATTTGCCTTCCAAGGACATTTTGAACCCACAGCATGGCAATACACTAAATCCAGGCTTTCCAGCCTTTCGCGATAATAGCACCCAAAGCGTCGGTCTTTTTGCACAAGATGTCTTTCATATCGGTAACTGGTCACTAGTCGGTAATGTTCGATATGACGATTTTAAACTCGAACAAACCTTCAAAGGTAAGGATAGTGATCTTAAAGAGGATAAATTAAGCTACCGTGCAGGTGCGGTATATAATTTCAATGACTCCACGTCAGCCTATGCGACTGTGGCACGCTCATGGCAGCTGCCTTATTCCGGTATTTATATCAATCCTAACCTTGCCGCACTATATCAAACGGACTTAAAAGAGTTGGGCGTTAAGTCTTATCTGAACAATGACAACATTATGCTAAATGCCTCGGTTTATCGTATTGATAAAGAAGAGCCTAAAACCAACGATCGACGAGAAGTGATCGATAAAGATGAGTTTCGTCATCAAGGGTTAGAGCTTGAGGCACGGGGTAAAATCACTGATAACTGGGACGTCTCTGTTGGCTATAGCTATCTTGATGCAGAAGACAAAAAAACAGGATTAACACCCAATGAGGTGCCTAAAAATACGTTCTCACTGTGGACGGCGTATCAACCCACTGAACAGTGGCGAGTAGGCGGCGGCGTCAACTATGTTAGTGACCGATATGTCGGTAATAACGAGGCAGTGACATTAGATAACTATACGACAGTCGATTTGATGACCGCCTATAGCGTCGGCCCACACAATATCCAATTAAATCTAAATAACGCCTTTGATAAAGAATATGCCTTAGGCGCAACCAATGGCATTGCTGGTAAAAATCAAATTGGTATGGGCGCACCGCGTACGTGGTTATTGACTTATAACTATGAATTTTAATAAAGGCTATAGGTTTAAGCAGACCTTAATGAAGTCAAAATTCTTCTAAAAGTCTTCCAATATATAAGCCTGTTTATAAGGGTTTAACATGCAAAAACATCTAAAACTGACTACCTTGCTACCGCTTATTATTATCGCAGTCATTATCATCGGTGGCGGACTTTTTATTGTGAGTCAACAAGATAAGCAGGCTAATAGCCAGTCAAAGTCGGTCACAGAAAACAACGCATCAGCAGAACATTCTGATGCCAGCTTACCTGAGGCTTCTATCGATGTGACTTTATTATCAGAATCACAAATAAGTGAGCAACTACCTAACCTTGAGAGATATCCTACAGATCCTAAACGTATCGTAGCGATGGAGTACTCTTTTTTAGGCGACCTAATGGCGGTTGGATTAACCCCTATTGGTATAGCCGATGACAATAAACCTGAAACCATTATTCCTGAATTTTCAGAACACTTAGGCGCTTATACCTCAGTCGGGTCACGTTACCAACCCAGTTTAGAGGCGATAGCTGACCTTAAACCGGACTTGATTATTGCTGATAAAGAGCGTCATGCAGTCATCGAAGATAGTCTAAATCAAATAGCACCAGCCGTTATCTTAAAAAGTCGCGGTGAGACGTATGAAGAAAACTTACAAACAGCGCAGTTGGTAGGTCATCTAGTGCATCAGGATGAAAAAATGACCCAAGCGATTGAGTCGCATCTACACCATCTAGGGCAGATAAAAGCCAAACTCATTGCAACGCCTATGAGGGATAAAAGTGTACAATTTGCTATTATTTCCGATAAAGGTATGTGGTTACATGGCCCTAGTTCTTATGCAGGCAGCTTACTTACCCAGCTTGGTATTAAAAGCCCCATACCAAACCAGACTCAGCAAGCCTATATCCCAACAAGCTTAGAGCAGTTAGTGGCAGCAGATCCAGATTGGCTATTAATCGGTCGTTATAATGACCATACCGCATTTGATGATTGGAAAACATCGCCTTTATTCCAGCAGCTTACCGCGGTTAAAAATAATCAGGTGATTGAAGTTGATCCCAATTATTGGGCTTTAAATCGTAGTATGCAATCCGCTGAGCATATTGCCAATAAGGTGCTAGAGATTGCGAAGTAAGATAAATAAAAAACATTTTAATGGCACCCAAAATACGATAAAGCATACCCTTATATGGGGTGTGCTTTTTGTGCTATTACTGGTTGGCATTGGTCAGGGTCTCACGGTGTATTCTGAGTTTGACTTGTCGCTCAGTCAGCTGGTAGCCCAGCTTTTAAGTGCAGAGGGGGATAGCAACTTAAGCGTTGCCATGCAGTTGATTATCGAGCTTCGGGCACCTAGGGTCGTGACGGCTATTTTTGTGGGTGCGAACTTAGCCTTGGCAGGTTTGCTGATGCAGGTTATGACCAGAAACACGCTTGCCTCGCCAGCTGTACTGGGTATCAATTCAGGTGCTGCTTGTGTCGTCGCCTTATCCTCGATCGGTATAGGATTTGCTTGGCTATCCTCTACCTATTTGCAAGCAATGATTGGCGCCATTATTGCCAGCTTTTTGGTGGCTATGTTGGCCGGTTATTTTTCCAAAGGACGTGCCAATCCAGTGCGTCTTATCTTATCTGGCGTTGCTATTAATGCCCTGCTTATTGGTATCACTAGAGCGGCGCTGATTATGACGGATGAGCAAGCTTATGGCGTGCTTTATTGGCTAGCTGGCTCAATTGCCAATAGTAATTGGGAGTCATTACCGCCTTTGGTTATTATTTCACTGCTCGCTATTGGCTGTACAGTATGGATATCTCCTAAGCTTAATGTGCTGCTATTAGGGGATGATGTGGCAAAAAGCTTAGGTGTAAACTTAATCAGGCTACAATGGATTTGCGCTATTTTAATTATTTCATTATCTGCGATTAGCGTAGCGGTAGCCGGTCCGATCGCTTTTGTCGGTCTTATTATTCCTCATGTCTCAAAGCGTTTACTGGGTCTAATGTCACGGATTTCCTATAACATTTTAGTACCTCTTACGGCTGTCTTGGGCAGTATTTTATTAGTATGGGCGGATGTGCTGTCCCGATCTATTGTTTATCCTGCTGAAACACCCGTTGGTCTTTTAACAGCACTGATTGGTACGCCTGTCTTTATCGCTTTAGCCTGTCGTAAAAAGATAACACTTTAAGTCAGTCATGCTTTAGTCGCCTCAAGAGATGCCGGCCAATCATTAAGTAAGAGCTAGGTAAGAGTTAGGCAGTAGCTAAGTAAAATTTAGATAAGAGCTAGGCAGAAGCTAGGCAGGAGCGCTTAGTTGTTTGGTTAAGCGCATTCACTGAGATAGCGTAATATCGCTATTGTCAGTTAAACTTTATTCCCACTAAAAGATGTTTAAATCCAAGTCTTTACGTGTATCACACTCACTATAATTAAGTAAAAATAATGACGCTATCAACCTCTTCACGCCATTCGAAATCATGGTTTCACTCACATGTTATCGGGATAACGCTGGGTTTAATTATTGCCTCATTACTGGTCTTAGGCGTTTGTAGTCTTTTTATTGGCGCAGGACAGATGACGATTGCGCAAGTATTGGGTAGCCTGACACAGGGTTTTGAGGGAAATCGAGACTTCATCATATGGAATCATCGACTACCCAGAACGCTTTTGGCAGGCTTAGTAGGGGCAAGCTTAGGGTTGTCAGGCTGTTTGGTGCAAGCCGTCATTCGTAACCCACTTGCTTCTCCTGATTTAATGGGTATTAGCGCTGGTGCAGGGTTTTGCGCTACTTTACTGCTGGTGCTATTGCCGTCATCACCAACATGGTGGCTCTCTGTGGCCGCATTGATTGGCGGTATTCTTGCTTTTAGTATTATTATATTATTGGCCGAAATATCCAATCCAACCCCAGCAAGATTGGCACTTATTGGTGTGGCGATTAGTGCCTTCTTAGGGAGTGGTATTAATTTTTTATTGGTAACTTATCCGGTAGAGATCAATACGGCCATGATATGGCTGACAGGAAGCTTGTGGGGACGTAGCTGGCAACACATACCGCCGTTATTAATCATCTTTAGTGTGTTGTTATCACTGAGTCTTTATTTGGCTTGGCGTTTGGATGTTCTGGGACTCGGTGAACAGACCGCTCAGCACCTCGGAATACGCGTAAAATCGCTTGAGTTCACTGCTTTACTAACGTCAGTGATTATCGCAAGTTCAGCGGTATCGGTTGCAGGCACTGTCAGCTTTATCGGTCTGCTTGCCCCGCATATTGCTAAATTGTTGTTTGGTCATCGCCACCGTATATTACTGCCTGCATCAGCACTCATTGGCGCTATTATTCTAGTGACAGCTGATATATTGGCGCGTGGACTTTTTGCACCAGTGGAGTTACCCGCTGGCGTATTAACGTCAGTGATTGGGGCGCCATATTTTATATTTTTACTGTCACGTTATCGGGGGTGGTAGTGCTACATACGCAAAATTTAAAACTGGGCTATGACGATAATAAGGCAATTATTGATAATCTATCATTAGAACTCCCATCAAATAAAGTGATTGGCTTAATTGGGCCCAATGGCTGCGGTAAATCTACCTTGCTTAAAGGACTTAGCGGTTTGTTGCCAGCGCAATCTGGTCAGGTTTATCTGCACGATAAGGCATTAAGTAAGTTATCTAGTAATCACATTGCCAGAAATATTTCAGTACTACCGCAAACCCAAGTGGTTCCTGAGGGTTTAACCGTGCGGCAACTGGTTGAATATGGTAGGACGCCTTATTTATCACACTGGGGCAGGCTAAGTGATAGTGACCATATTATTGTTGATGCGGTCATGGCAGAGATGGCCATTCAACCGTTGGCTGATAAGCCGCTGGATACGTTATCTGGAGGTCAGCGACAACGCGTTTGGATAGCAATGATATTGGCGCAGGATACTGATATTATAATGCTTGATGAGCCAACTACCTTTCTAGATATCTCATATCAGATCGAGCTTATGAAGCAGATGCGAGCACTAAAAGAAAAAGGTAAAAGTATTATTGTGGTGCTGCATGACTTAAATCAAGCGGCGCGCTATTGTGATTGGCTAGTGGTCTTAAAGTCGGGTAAAGTAAAGCAAATCGGGACGCCAAAGCAGGTTATAACGGAAGCAATGCTTGCTGAGGTGTTTGAGGTAAAGGGAAAAATTATTGATGATCCTATATCAGGGTCACCAATGGCTGTTTACTTTTAAACAGTTTGGTTTTCATTTGCTTTTCAATAGAGTGAATAGATATTAGTTCTGATAGAGATAGAATTGAAAAAAGTGGTGCGCCTGGCGGGAATCGAACCCACGACCCTCGGCTTCGGAGACCGATACTCTAATCCAACTGAGCTACAGGCGCATATATTATTGCGGTTTTAAATCGTCTATGACTCATATAGATATGAATAAACCAAGTTTACATAAAATTTAGTAAATGTCATAGATGACTTGAGCCCGCTAGTCTATCAAAAACCACTATAAAAACCAATGTTATTACTTCTAATAAATGGCGTAGAGTGGTGTATTTTGTTACATTACTACTTATGACTATCAATCAAAGCTCAATAAATGTTAAAAAAAACTGCCATTTGTCCTGAGAGTCACCATTCAAACATGGCTTTTAACCCTATTTTTCCCTTATAATAATAGGGAAAAGAATTTTCAACTAATTTAATGATTAATAAATTAGAACAATTCAATCAATCATACACGACTATTTAAGCCCACTTAGCCATTATCATGCCATAGTGGATTAGGTATGTCGTTCTAATAAGAGATTGTGACGCATGAAAAAAATCGTGATGTTATCCGCTGCCGCCATCCTTGGTCTATCAACTATTTCTTTTAGCCAAGCTGAAGACGTCATTGATCCTAATGCTGAAGCAGTAGCAATGACTGCTAATACTGCTGAAGGTGCCGATTCTGCAGATTCAGATGCAGAAAATACTGATGCTACAAATACTGATACTGAAAACACAGAAGCAGAAGATACCACTGCTGAAGACGGGGAGGCGGCTGAAGCTTCAGCGCCACCTGTTGAAGAGGAGCCTATTCCTCAAGACACACCACAAGTTCAAAAGTTAGTGGCTTTATACCCTAAGCTTGTACAGCGTATTCAGCCTTATGGTAAAGTCTGTTTCCAAGGTGAAGAGTGTGATATAACGGTTATGTCTTCGGGTGGATCTGCTAATGGTGAACCTCGAGATGGTAAAGCAGTGTACGATGCAGTATGTCAAACGTGTCATGCTACAGGCTTGATTGGTGCTCCAAAAATAGGCGATGCAGGGGCGTGGGGTCCTCGTATTGCAAAAGGTACTGATACCCTTCACGAGCATGCAATTAATGGTTTTAATGCAATGCCAGCTAAAGGCGGGGCAGATATTCCAGACGAAGAAGTGATCAATGCGGTTGATTACATGGTTTCTCAATCCAGCTAACTCCTATTTTGACGGAACGTGAATGATTAGCTTTTTAACTTAAATTTTATCAGGTTAGTAGGTCATTCATAAATGAGTTAGTAACGATAAGGTTGTTAATAAAAAGACGCTTACCTTTAATTAAGGTGGGCGTTTTTTATTTAGTTATTGTGAAATAGAAGCGATGGTTTAAAAGCCAATTCAAAATCCAGCTAATTTAAAAGTCAGTTAATTTGAAAGTAATCTTTACCTTTATTGATATAAAAATATAGCTATATAGATTCTGGTATAGGTTTTAGACAGATTATAGGGGCTAGAAAAATCGACTGATACTGCCACTTTTAGGCCTCTAAATGCACATTTAGGAAAGGCAGAGCCTGCCATTATCTTATATAAATTGAAAATATATGGATGAAAATCGTCAAAATGGCACCTTATCAAACTGTTGATTAACTGTGTTTAAATTTAAATTTTTACCACCATAATAAACGGTAGCCATACATTCATTAAAAACTCATACTTAAAAGTTGTGACTCTATGACAAATTTAACCCCTGCTTTGCAAATTGACAATTTATCTAAAGTTTATAGCAACGGCTTTACTGCATTAAAAAACGTAAGCTTAATGGTGCCACAAGGGGGATTTTTTGCTTTACTTGGTCCAAATGGTGCTGGCAAGTCAACTATGATTGGTATTATTAGCTCTTTATTTAAACCTACTGAGGGAAGTGTGAAGATTTTTGGCACTGATTTGCTAGAAAACCCTTCTGTTGCCAAGCAATATCTTGGTGTTGTACCTCAAGAGTTTAATTTTAATCAGTTTGAAAAAGTGCAGGATATCTTGATAACGCAAGCAGGTTTTTTTGGTATTCCTGCTAAAGAATCTAGACCTCGTGCAAAAAAACTATTATCCGCACTTGGCCTTTGGGACAAACGAGACAACAAAGCTCGTGAACTGTCTGGAGGAATGAAAAGACGACTTATGATTGCACGCGCATTGATTCATAAGCCTAAGTTACTTATTTTGGACGAACCAACGGCTGGGGTAGATATCGAACTACGCCGCTCAATGTGGGAGTTCATGCAGCAAATAAATGAAGAAGAAAATACCACCATTATATTAACCACGCACTACCTTGAAGAAGCTGAGCAGTTATGTCGTCGTATTGCGATTCTGGATCATGGCGAAATTCGTATTAATACTGAAATGAAAGATTTGCTCGCTCAACTCTCAATCGAAACGTTCGTTTTTGACTTAGATTCTCCTTTAACCACGTCATTAAATATTGAGGATGTGACTGATGTTAAACAGCCCGATGACTTGACGCTTGAGGTAACCCTGACGGAAGGGCAATCATTAAATGGTGTTTTTGCCCAATTAAACCAGCGCGGTATTGAAGTCTCGAGTATGCGAAATAAAGCCAACCGACTAGAGGAGCTGTTTATGCGTTTAGTTGAGAAAGGTATTGATAAAAAAGACAGCATGAAGGAGGCAGGATTATGAGTAGCCCAATCAAAGCGACCTCAGAAAATCAAGGATTAACGCTTGCTCAAAAGTGGATTGCCTTTCGCACAATTCTACTAAAAGAAGTGCGGCGTATTTTGCGTATTTGGCCACAAACCTTGCTGCCTCCAGTGATTACTATGAGCTTGTATTTTGTCATTTTTGGTAAGATGATTGGCTCTCGTGTCGGCGAGATGGGCGGCGTTCCCTATATGCAGTTTATCGTGCCGGGCCTCATCATGATGTCGGTAATTACTAACAGCTACTCTAATGTGGTATCCAGCTTCTTTAGCGCTAAGTTTCATGGCAGTATCGATGAGTTATTGGTTTCTCCCGTTTCTAAACATTCAATTTTATTGGGCTATATTGGTGGTGGAATATTCCGTGGTTTAGCTATTGCCATCATTGTATCAATAGTAGCGCTGTTTTTTACTGAGCTGGGCATTAAAAATCTGCTGGTAACCATATGTTCAGTGATTGGAACATCGGTTCTTTTTTCATTGGGCGGCTTTATTAATGCGGTTTTTGCACGCTCCTTTGATGATATCTCGATAATTCCCAGCTTTGTTTTAACACCTTTAACTTATCTTGGCGGGGTGTTTTATTCACTAGAAAACCTATCTCCATTTTGGCAGAACCTGTCACTTTTAAATCCAATCGTTTATATGGTTAACTCGTTTCGATATGGTATTTTAGGTTATTCTGACGTGAATGTTTGGTATTCTATGGCCGCAATTTTCGCATTTTGTCTGCTATTTTATATGCTGGCTTACCATTTACTTGGAGATGGCTCTCGCCTTAGACTTTAATTATGAATGATGTTTAATGAATTCCATACCGTAGTCTACTAGCTCATGATAAAATGCCATAGGCTTATTTGGGATTAGCGACCTTCAAAACCCTTAAAATAACCAGTGGAGAGTCAATGAGTATTCATGGCGTACTTGGCGAAACAACCCGTTATCCAAAGACATACCAACCCGACACTTTATATCCAATCCCACGAACACTCGGTCGAGATGCTATCTCTCAAAGTCTAGCAGCCTGCTTTAATGTTAAGCAGACCGCGGATCTTAGTGTTGGTTATGATTGGTGGCATGCCTTTGAGGTGTCGTGGTTAAATTTACACGGTGTCTCTCAAGTGGCGATGGCCAGATTTAGTATTCCAGCCAATTCGCCTAATATTATTGAATCAAAATCTTTAAAACTTTATCTAAACAGCCTTAATTTTACTGAATTTGAAAGTTTAAAAGAGGTTGAGGGTGTTATTGCTAAAGATCTTTCGATGTGTGTAGGTAGCACGGTAGAGGTGTCGCTATATAAACTAAATGATCTGAATGTGTCATCTGGTTTAATGATAGATACCCCATTAGGACGCTGTATTGATGGGGCGTTGGATAACTTATCGCAAAAACTACCTATTCTACAACATCCTGATGCAAGTTTACTGGTTGAGGTACAAGATAATAAGACTCAGCAAGTTGAGAAAGAGGCAGCCAGTTCGCACTCAGCCAGAGATGATATGTCAGAAAAAGACTATCAACTTTATTCAAATTTATTACGCAGTAATTGCCCTGTTACCAATCAGCCCGACTGGGGCACACTGGCAATCGAAATGACAACTAAAACGGCAGTAAATAAGGCCAATATACTCAGTTATATTTTAAGTTATCGACAGCATAATGGGTTTCATGAGCAGTGTGTTGAGCAAATATTTGCTGATCTATATCAGTACTTTGAACCCTCTAAGCTAATGGTTAGAGCATGGTACACTAGGCGTGGGGGTATCGATATTAACCCATGTAGAGTCAGCGATTTAAGCTTATTACCTAAGCCAAGTCGTTTGATTCGCCAGTAGTTCAATATAAGGGTAGTGGGACGATTAAAGAGGAGAATCTCTATAGTCATAGTAATTCTGAATGATTACCCTTAATCTAACTAAGCATATGTCCAAATAGATTCCGTTAACTCATCATTCCGTCAGACTTTACAATGCTTTGTTAGTGACAACTGAATAATGTCTTAAATTAAATGATTAATAAATTTATGGTTATGTATGAATTAAATTTTATTGACATAACGGCTAAAACCCACGATTATAGTATTTAATACAGTCAGTTAATTCGCTCTATCAAGATGAGTTGACTTTAAAGTAGTCATTACGGCAAGATTACCGTCTGCCCAATAATGTCTATTTTGATGTGAGGGATAAAACAGTCAAGTAGAGTTTATGCTTGTCTATTTATTCTAGGACTTACCGGTCTACAATGACTAAATAATCAATCTTCTTTTATGTCTTCTCAAAGGTTGATGAGTATAATATTCTTATACTTTTTAGTAGAGGTGCAGTTTTGGGATGGGAGAGCATTAATGCTCATCTAACTTGATAATGTCAAATGCACACTATTACTATTTTGATAATGCCTTGCCGTTCGAGCAAGTGCCTCAGTTTAGTCACTGTCTGCTTAAAGTCTTTTTTCACATCGCAAATGCGTGCTGAGACTCTATTACTGTGTCTTGAATATTGTTGATTAACGTTTAGAGTGAATGACCGGTTTTTGTCATTGTGAATTGTTTTCATTGTGATAAACACTGACCCATCACTTCCTAGCATATTAATTCAAGGTTAAATGCTAAGGTTAACGTTATTTCGATACAATTTTAAATAGCCAATAATTTTAAATAGCCAATATAGCTAATATAACATCCCGCAATCAAAAAGGTGATGACAGTGACACAAACAACCCAAAGCCCTAATATGACAGGCGACCCCCAAAATCAGCACTTAGCAGTGCATTTTGGTAAAAAGCGCGAGCTACTTGAAGATGGTGATAAGCCAATGATGCTCTCTGGTGGAGAGCTACTTGTCCAGTCTTTAATCGATGAAGGCGTAGAGTATATTTTTGGCTATCCAGGCGGTGCAGTATTGCACATCTATGATGCCTTGTTTAAACAAGATGCGATTGAGCATTTGTTAGTCCGCCACGAACAGGCCGCAGGACATATGGCAGATGCTTATTCACGTGTTACGGGTAAAACGGGTGTTGTCTTAGCAACCTCTGGTCCTGGTGCAACCAATACTTTAACTGCGATTGCCACTGCCTTTATGGACTCAATTCCAATGGTCGTTATCGCGGGACAGGTACCGCGAAACTTAATTGGCGATGATGCGTTCCAAGAAACGGATATGGTTGGTGTATCTCGTCCAATCGTAAAACATAGCTTTCAGGTTCGTCATGCTAGTGAAATTCCTGGCATTATTAAAAAAGCGTTTTATTTAGCGGAGTCAGGTCGTCCCGGCCCTGTCGTTATTGATGTGCCAAAAGACACCACGGCGCCGCATGAAAAATTTGAATATAACTATCCTGATTCTGTATATATGCGTTCCTACCAGCCTTCGGTTAGAGGTCATAGTGGACAAATTAAAAAGGCGGTAGAAACACTGCTTGGTGCCAAGCGTCCTATCATTTATGCAGGCGGTGGTGTGATTTTGAGTGAAGCGCATGAGCAGTTAACTCAGCTTGCTCATAAGTTGAACTTACCTGTTACTAACACACTGATGGGTTTGGGCGGATTTCCAGGTTCTGATCGTCAGTTTTTAGGTATGTTAGGCATGCATGGTACTTATGAAGCGAATATGACCATGCACCATGCTGATGTCATCTTAGCAGTTGGGGCACGTTTTGATGACCGCGTAACCAATAACGTTAATAAATTCTGTCCTGATGCCAACATTATTCATATAGATGTAGACCCTGCATCAATTTCAAAAACTATTAATTCGCACATCCCGATTGTTGGTGATGTTAAAGCTGTATTAACAGAAATGCTGTCCTTACTAGAAGGCGACGATAAGCAGTTGGATCAACCTACTTTGCATGATTGGTGGTCCCAAATTAACGAATGGCGCAAACGCCATGGTCTACGTTATGATACCAGTACTGACAATGGCATGAAGCCACAAGCAGTGGTTGAGATGTTATATAAGCTAACCAATGGTAAAGCCATTATTACCAGTGATGTGGGTCAACATCAAATGTTTGCTGCTTTATATTATAAGTATGATGAACCTCGCCAATGGCTGAATTCTGGTGGCTTAGGTACTATGGGTGTTGGTTTGCCTTATGCCATGGCGGCGAAACTTGCTTGTCCAGAGCGTGACGTGGTATGTATCACCGGTGAAGGTTCAATTCAGATGAATATTCAAGAGCTTTCTACTTGTTTTCAATATGATTTACCCGTTAAGATTTTAAATCTTAATAATGCCCAGTTAGGCATGGTTAGTCAGTGGCAAGACATGTTATATGAAGGCCGCCATGCGCACTCTTATATGGAGTCATTACCAGATTTTGTCAAACTGGCTGAAAGTTATGGTCATATGGGGGTTAAAATTACTGACCCTGACAAGCTAGAAGAGCAGTTAGCAGCAGCACTTGCTATCAAAGATAAACTCGTATTTATTGACGTCATCATTGACCCTGACGAGCATGTTTATCCGATGCAAGTTGCTGGGCAGTCTATGCGTGATATGTGGTTAGCCAAGGGGGAGCGTACCTAATGCAACAACATCTAATCTCTGTACTAATGGAAAACGAGGCAGGTTCGCTATCACGACTTGTTGGGCTGTTCTCTCAGCGGGGCTACAATATTGAAACTTTAAATGTAGCGCCCACTGAAGATGAATCAATTTCTCGGTTGACCTTAAGAACCAATGCAACAGTTGACAAGATCGAGCAGATTACTAAACATCTACACAAGCTTATTGAAGTGGTTAAAGTTATTAACTTAACGCCTAACCCTCATATTGAGCGTGAGCTTATGCTTATTAAAGTTCGTGCGACAGGTAGTGCTCGCGATGAAGTGAAACGCAATGCAGACATTTTTAGGGCACAAATTGTTGATGTTACTGCCAATTTATACACAATTCAAATCGTGGGCGATGAAGCCAAGCTTGATGGATTTATTGAAGTTGTGGGTCGTGACCGTATTTTAGAAGTGGTGCGTTCAGGCGTTATCGGTATATTACGTGGCGAGAAGACATTGAGTGTTTAAATATATTGTGTGTTAAGCGTTAGGCATTAAACGTTTGTGACGTATATTTGATTGAATACCACTCTATAATCATTAATTTAAAAAAGTTGAATTTCAACGATATTATTTAAAAGGGACTAATTATGAACATTTATTATGACAAAGATTGTGATCTATCCATTATCCAAGCTAAAAAAGTAGCGATTATTGGTTATGGTTCACAAGGTCATGCCCATGCACTAAACTTAAAGGATTCAGGGGTTGATGTCACAGTTGGATTGCGTGAAGGTTCTAGCTCTCGCAAAAAAGCTGAAAATGCAGGTCTTAAGGTTGCCAATGTCGATGATGCGGTAAAAGCTGCTGATGTTGTCATGATTTTAACCCCAGATGAGTTTCAAAAAGACTTGTATGAGAATGAAATTGAGCCGAATATTAAAGAAGGCTCGACGCTTGCTTTTGCGCATGGTTTTGCAATCCACTATAACCAAGTTGTTCCACGTAAAGACTTAGACGTTATTATGGTTGCGCCAAAAGCGCCAGGTCATACTGTCCGTAATGAATTTACCAAAGGCGGTGGTATTCCAGATCTTATAGCAATTTATCAAGATGCTTCAGGTCAAGCAAAACAAGTGGCCTTATCTTATGCTGCAGGTGTTGGTGGTGGACGTTCAGGTATTATTGAAACCACCTTTAAAGATGAGACGGAAACTGATTTATTTGGTGAGCAAGCGGTGCTATGTGGTGGCGCTGTAGAACTGGTCAAAATGGGTTTTGAGACGTTAACCGAAGCGGGTTATGCACCCGAAATGGCATACTTTGAATGCTTACATGAGCTTAAACTTATTGTTGATCTAATGTACGAAGGCGGGATTGCTGATATGAACTATTCAATCAGTAATAATGCTGAGTATGGCGAGTATGTTACGGGTACAGAAGTCATCAACGAGCAATCGCGCGAAGCCATGCGCAATGCACTAAAACGTATTCAGTCTGGCGAATATGCAAAAATGTTTATCACTGAAGGCGCTGCTAACTACCCTTCAATGACGGCACGTCGCCGCAACAATGCTGAACACGAAATCGAAAAAACAGGAGCAAAATTGCGTGCTATGATGCCTTGGATTGGCGGTAACAAAATTATCGATAAAGATAAAAACTAATTTGAATCCTTGGTTTTTAAGCCTTTGGTTTTTAAGATAGTTTATCTGGTTTAATTACTATTATGTTATGAATATGAGCCCATATGCTAAATAGTGTATGGGCTTTTTTAAACTCTGCATACCATCACTATAAAAGTAGACATGGTTGAATAGTGAACAATTAACTCAATATATACTCAAATACTTTTAAATCAGTGATGGCGTTAATCTCGTTTAGTCTGCACCTTTAGCCGTTAACTGTAGTACTTAAGATGAGTTGCTTTTTAACTAATACCTGAATCAAGGGTATTCGACTATACTGACTTTACTGTAGCTGAAATATAGAACTAGGATGTTTTAAGAAATGATCAATGACATACTCGGACAATTTAGCCACCTGTTATCCCAACAATCTATCTACGTGATATTGAGTGCTGTGGTAGCGGTCATTATTTACATCGAAGGAGAGATGTTAAAAAAAACAAAGGGAAGAATACCAGACTCTAAATTTTTTCATGTTAGCTCAATTGTAGATACGCTATGGTTTTTTGTCTCCATGGCAGTGGTTTATTTTATGGAGCTCAACTCATTAGCGTTAGCCATACCAGCGGCGTACGGCATCTATACGATAGCGGGATGGGCGTATGGTAGTCGTTTGATTCGAGTCAATGGGGTGCCCGATAATCCAAAAGATATTATCATTCCTGCAAAATATATAGCTTTTACCCAATCTTTTGCTATTATTTTTCTCTCATTATGTCTGTATATATTAGTCTCCCCATGGCTTATCTTCTTTAAAAGTGATTAGAATGCGAATAGTCAAAAAGTGGATTAGCCTATCGATATCTTACAAAATAACATCAAAACTTAACGTTTAAATGTAAAGATAGGATTAGGATTAGCGAGTTAAAGCTGTTATAATGACTTCTAGTAAGTATGTTACTTTTTGAAAATCAGCTTCGAGCTGAATTCAAACATGACTGCAAAACATCGCAGTGGTTTAATTTAGATAATATATATTAGACATGAGGTTTAGGCCAAGCGTTTGATAATCTACCATCTAGTTAAACCAGCTATCATGCTCAACTGATTGATGCATGTGGCATCATGACAATGTTTAATCAATTTTATTATTAGGATAAGTTATGTCAGAACGTGTACAAGGTACTGTTAAGTGGTTCAACGAAGCTAAAGGTTTTGGTTTTATCGCTCAAGACGACGGTGGTCAAGACGTATTTGCTCACTACAGTGCTATTCAAGGCAGTGGTTTTAAAACTCTAGCCGAAGGTCAAAAAGTTAGTTTTGTTTTAGGTCAAGGTCAAAAAGGCCCACAAGCTGAGCAAATCGAATCAGCTGAATAATCAGCCATAAGATTTGAACAATAAATTTAGCATGAATTATCTACTTATAAGATAAAAATGCAGTAAAAAGACAACCAAACGGTTGTCTTTTTTTTATCTATTTATTAAGTCCCTATCAATACCTTTAAATTACGTGTACAGGAACTTTGCAGTCGTCAACTTTGTAACCCGTTAATACTGAGTTTTAACTAAGATTGGTAGTTAAGCTTGTGTCAATAAACTAACGTTTGTCTTGGCTATACAAAGCTATCCTCACTTTCTGAATAGTGTTGTATAAAACATGACGCTTAATTCACGGCTATAGCTTGACCTTGCTAGATGTCTCACGCAATATAAATAGCCGATTATAAGTAGTTAGACTATTTTTATAAAATAGTAGTACCACTAGCACTGCTCAAAACAAATAGCTTGAATAACTATTACAAAAATAACTATTACAAAGTTTATTTTTATTTTAAGGTTATTTTAATTTAGTAATAATTATTAAAAGTGTTGTAGATGTCATAGGATTGCTGGTTGCAATAACCAAAATAAATGGCATTATAAAGAGTAATATATATTAATACGACGCTAAAGCTTATTGGTTTAATCAGTGTCAAATTATAAGTTAACTATAGGTCTCAGAATTCATTAGGTTTTTGAGCTATCTATATTCCGTAGAGTGAAAGTCGCATTTTATAATTCATAACATAAATAAACGAGGAACGTATGAAAGCATTAGTCGCTGTTAAGCGTGTGATTGACTATAACGTGAAGGTTCGTGTTAAAGCAGATAATTCAGCTGTAGATTTAAGCAATACGAAGATGTCTATTAATCCCTTTTGTGAAATTGCGGTAGAAGAAGCAGTACGCCTTAAAGAAGCAGGCGTAGTAGATGAGGTTATTGTTGCCTCTATTGGCCCAAAAGAATCTCAAGAGCAAATACGTGCCGCACTAGCTTTGGGTGGAGATCGTGGTATTTTAGTTCAAACTGATGAAAAGCCTTATCCTTTACAAGTGGCTAAAATCCTTAAAGGTATCGCAGAGCAAGAAGGTACAGACATTATTTTACTTGGTAAACAAGCTATTGATGATGACAACAATCAAACTGGTCAGATGCTTGCGGCTTTAATGGGTATTGGACAAGGTACTTTTGCATCTGAAGTTAAGGTTGAAGGCGATAAAGTAAACGTCACGCGTGAAATTGATGGCGGGTTACAGACGGTTGCTTTAACCTTACCTGCTGTTATTACCACTGACCTGCGTCTGAACGAACCACGTTACGCTAAACTGCCTAACATTATGAAAGCGAAGAAGAAGCCTCTTGATGAGAAAACACCAGCTGACTTTGGTGTAGAGATGGCGTCTAAGCAAGAGATTTTGAAAGTAACGCCACCACCTGAGCGTTCTGCTGGTATTAAAGTCAGTTCAGTTGACGAGCTAATCGACAAACTTAGAAACGAAGCAAAAGTTATTTAATACGTTTAATAACTCACTCATTGCTGATAACTCTAATTAGTTTCGTACGTGGTTTAGTCGGCTATATGATGAATGTATAGCTAGCCACTACTGACTATAACAAAAATTTACCACTTCACAATCTTATACCATTATTTGAAAGGATAATATTCTCATGGCAATTTTAGTATATGCAGAACATGATAACGCCGAACTAAAAAAGGCGACCTTAAACACTGTTACCGCTGCGACTCAAATGGGTAATGACATCCATATTCTAGTGGCAGGTTCTGGTTGCAAACCAGTTGCCGAGCAAGCGGCTAAAGTAGCAGGTGTCAGCAAGGTAATTTGCGTGGATAGCCCAGCTTATGAATATCAACTGGCGGAAAACGTAGCATTGTTAGTTAAAGACTTAGCAGGTAATTACAGCCATATTGTTGCACCGGCAACCACTAACGGCAAAAACTTTATGCCACGCGTCGCTGCTCTACTTGATGTTAGTATGCTGACAGACATTATGCAAGTCATCGATGCAAACACATTTGAGCGTCCAATTTATGCCGGTAATGCTTTAGCCACTGTTAAAACTTCTGAAGATAAAGTATTGGTTACCGTACGTACTACGGCTTTTGATCCAGCAGCTGCTGAGGGTGGTTCTGCTGCTATCGAAGAGCTTGACGATACACAAGACGCTGGTAAATCAAGCTTTGTTAGAGAAGAGCTGGCTAAGTCTGACCGTCCAGAGCTCACCTCTGCTGAAATTGTTGTTTCAGGTGGGCGTGCATTGGCAAATGGCGAAAATTTCACAAAATATATTGAGCCACTAGCTGACAAGCTTGGTGCTGCTATTGGTGCGTCACGAGCTGCTGTAGATGCAGGTTATGTCCCTAATGATATGCAGGTTGGTCAAACTGGTAAGATCGTTGCGCCTAATTTGTATATTGCAGCAGGTATCTCTGGCGCTATTCAGCATCTAGCAGGTATGAAAGACTCTAAAGTCATCGTTGCTATTAATAATGATGCAGAAGCACCAATCGCTAGCGTTGCTGATTATTTCTTAGAAGCTGATTTATATGAAGCTTTGCCAGAATTAACCAGCAAGTTATAATTTATCGCTAGAATTTATAGCGTGAATATTACGGATTAAGAGTTTAATTTAGTACTTTTTGGCCGGACGTTACTTTGAAAGCCTTCAATCGATAGATTGGAGGCTTTTTAACATTAATATTTTGTACGCCTATAATTATTTTGTACATCTATAATAATGCTTTGTACGTCTATAATAAGGCAAAGCAGTAGCGAAAAAAAATAGCGCTATCGAGAGGATAGATAATGAAAAATAATGACATCCCAGCAATATGCACAGTTACTGATAAAGAGTACGATTTAAGTTTAATCCAAGATATTGCAGATATCGAGCGGTTGGTACAGCCATTTGACAGTTGGAATGAAAGGATACTCACGGATTTATTAGGTCAGGATATTAATGATTGCTGGGCAGTATTAGACCCTGATTTTCTCGATAATTCAGAACCAACAGTCAAAGATGGAGACGAGGGTAGTGACAAAAACAATATAGATAGTGATAACATGAATAATGAGGACAGTTGTAAAGTTATTGCCTATTGTATTTTTAGTAAGGTCTTTGAAGTTGCTGAAATCTTAAGAATCGGCACGCATCCTGATTTTCAGCGTCAAGGTTATGCTGAGTGGTTGATAAAACTCATTATTAAGCACATGCCTAATAAAGGCATTGAAAAGATATTACTAGAGGTTCGTGAAGACAATACCGCAGCCATCAAGTTATATAAAAAAATGGGATTTAAAGAGTTGCACAGGAGGGTAGGATATTATAAATCCAACAAAGGCTTCAGTGGACACAAGAGCAGTTGTGATGCACTAGTGATGCAATATTTACTAACAGATGAGCACTTAAAACCTCATATTGACAGATTTAATATCTAGTAAGGCAATGACTTCCTCAGCATCTGGTTTAACATCAAATGTAATCCACTTTCCGTTGATAAGTAATTCGATTGGTGTATATTCCACTTTATAGCTCATTTTTTTGACGGTTGGAAGCCAGTAGCCTAAGTACGCATAATCTAGACCAAAGTTTCTAGCGATCTCAATCTGTTTGAGTATGCAGTACACACCAAGACTACGCTTAACATATTCAGAGCTGGTATCAAAAAAAGTATAGATGCTAGATAATCCATCATCTACTTTATCAGTTACTGCAACAGCTATTAATTTGCCATTAGGTTCCCTAACTTCTAGAAACAGACTGTTTACAGGACTATTTACTAAAAATTGCTCAAAGGTACTTAAGCTTGGTGGATACATATCTCCATCAGCATGGCGGCAACTAATATAGTTTTGATAGAGCGCATAATGTTCACTGGTCGCAATACGGCTGTCATGTAGTGTTACGCTAACATCCTCATTTCGCTTTAATACACGTCTAAATCGTCTAGACGGCATAAAGCGGTTAACAGCTACTCTGCTAGAAATACATTGCATACAATGTAAGCAGTTAGGTTTATAAAGGGCATTGCCACTTCGTCTAAACCCGTTGCGACAGAGTTGACCATATAAATCTTGGTCCATCCGTTCATTGTTATCTAACAGCAAAAAGATAAGCTGTGAGGCACGATCTGGTAGATAAGTGCATAACTTGAGTGGAGAATTATTGAGTTTTGCTGTACTAAAATTATCAAGTGTTAAAATATTTTGATCACGATGGTCCATTTAATTTTTCCCATTTTCTGTCATTATCTTACCTATTTCTTTCTTCTTCAGACTTTAGCGTATTACAGCAAAGACTGTGCTGAATTGTATAATGAGGCAACGTCAAAACGGGTTTGTGAGAAATCATGCCAATCCATAGACTCAGACTCAATGGCATGAGCTAAAAAATCTAGAAAATCTGGACGCAGCATAATTTTTGCCCCTAGACTTTCAAGATGTGGGTTAGGCAGTTGGCAGTCTATCAATTGCACACCACTTTCTTTACTCAGTACGTTTAAAGCCCAAAATGCGACTTTGGAAGCGTTACTTTGAGTATGAAACATAGACTCGCCAAAATATAGCTGGCCAATTTTTAATCCATATAATCCACCAATCAACTGGTTTTTACTCCAGACTTCAATACTATGTGCATAACCAAGCTCATGCAGCCGAGTGTAGGCCGTTATCATTTGGTCATGAATCCATGTGTCTTCAGAGTAGCTACGAGGCAAACTACAGGCATGAATTACCTCTTTAAAAGAGTGATTGATAGACCATTGCCAATCACTCTTTTTTACCAGACGTTGCAGAGATTTCCTCGGTTCAAAAGTAGAGGGGTCTAAAACGCAGCGTGGTTCTGGACACCACCAAGCTATGGGTTCATCTTCATTAAACCAAGGAAATAAACCTTGTGAATAAGCAGTTAGTAAGGTTTGCGGAGATAAGTCTCCTCCCATTGCGACAAGCCCACTACCATCTGGATCGGCAGTTAAAGGGTTAGGAAACCGGTAACGACTGATAAATTGGTTTTTTAGTAGTGAATAGTTGGACACAATAAACAGCTCAATTGAATTTATTATCTATTTAAACAAAAAAAGGACACCAATTCTATAACTTAAATTGGTGTCCTCAGATACAGTATAATCTTATAGCCAATTTGCCAGTTAGTTTACGAGTTCATTGGTTTTAAAGTAGACGCATAGGTGTGATCTGTTGCTATCGTTTCGCCAATGGCATCAAGGTATTTTTCAGCATCTAATGCTGCCATACAGCCAGTACCTGCTGAGGTAATGGCTTGTCGATAGACATGGTCAGCCACGTCGCCCGCTGCAAACACACCCTCAATACTGGTTTGCGTAGCGTTACCAGAGAGGCCACTATTGACAATAATATAGCCATCTTTCATCTCTAACTGATTGACAAACATATCTGTATTGGGTTTATGACCAATAGCCACAAAGACTCCCATCACATCAAGCTGCTTGGTACTGCCGTCTTTAGTTGATTCAATGACCAGACCATTTACGCCCATATCATCGCCAACCACTTCTTTTACAGTATGGTTCCACTCTATAGTTACGTTACCGTTTTTAGCCTTCTCAAAAAGCTTATCTTGTAAAATCTTCTCAGAGCGTAAGCTATCACGGCGATGTACTAGAATAACTTCATCAGCGATATTAGAGAGGTAGAGTGCTTCTTCAACAGCAGTGTTTCCGCCGCCGATTACTGCCACTTTCTGATTTTTGTAGAAGAAACCATCACAAGTTGCACAGGCAGAAACGCCTAAGCCTTTGAAGTTATGTTCAGACTCCAGACCCAAGTATTGAGCTGAGGCACCCGTTGCGATAATCAACGCATCACAAGTATAGCTACCCGCATTGCCTTCAAGTTTGAATGGGCGTTCAGTTAGGGTTACTGCATTGATATGGTCATTGACAATCTCGGTACCAAAACGCTCAGCATGTTCTTTCATGCGCACCATTAAGTCAGGCCCTGTCAAGCCGTGGGCATCACCGGGCCAGTTGTCAACCTCCGTGGTGGTGGTAAGCTGACCACCCAACTGCATTCCAGCAATGATAACAGGCTTTAAATTGGCACGGGCAGCATAAACTGCGGCGGCATATCCAGCTGGACCTGAGCCTAAAATAATAAGTTTCTCGTGACGAGGGGTAGTTTCAGTGCTCATGATGACTCCTTTAGGGTATTGATATAAAAGTTAAATATTACTTTAAGGACTGCGACTTATAGCAGAGCGGTGTATAGCTAGCGATGTTATCGACATTGTCCGAGTTTTAAAATGAATAATGGCAACGTATTAAATGTTGATTGTTATGAATAACGCACAAAGTGTGAAAATAATCTTATGAAATTAGACACGATAAAATTGAGCAGGATAATAATTAAGCAGTAACCTTACAAACAACTGATTAACTGATTTTGGTAACGGTAAGTTATTCTTTGTAAAAGCTGTCACGTTAATAAGGTCGAAAGGGCAAAATAGCAAATAAGTTTAAGTAATCTTTGATATTAAAGGTATAAATAAGCCCTAATGATACTCGAAAGTATGCTGGAATTTGCTATTATAGAGAGTTCTGCACAATAGTGTAAGCTAAATAAGTTTATATTGGCAACTTATACATGGAGACAAGCAACAGGTAAGTCCTATGTTTGCGTATCAGTTTTCTAATATAACATTGGCAAATAAAGGGTGTAAAGCGACTACAAACGCTATAGATCATAGTACCAAAGCTATCGCCATAAAAAGTAGGTGTGGCGAGGTTGATAACGTTAAAATTTGATATTTGTTATAAGATTATAGATTGGGATAGATGCATGATAACGGCACATCATATTTACACTGCTAAAAAAGCCATGTTCACTGCACTTGCTGTTTGGTTGGCAGCATACGTGTTTGTTATCCTACTCACTTATTCGCCCAATGATCCCAGTTGGTCGCATATCAGTAGCGATATGGGTCAGATAAGTAACATGGGCGGGGCGGTAGGCGCTTGGATAGCAGATTTACTTTATACTTTTTTTGGGTGGTCGTCTTGGTGGATTATTGTATTCATCGCTTATGAAGCTATAAGCATGTGGTGGCAGCGTGAGCAAGCCTTTGGTTTGTTTCGGGTCATTGCTTACCTCTTTCTGGCGTTAGCTACCAGCGGTATGGTTGCAATAATTCCAGTTTTGTTGGCGCTCGGAGAGGCCAGTGCATCAATACATGGTGGTATTTTAGGATTTGAGCTGGCCAACCGTTTGTCTCGACTTCTCACTGTGTATGGCGCAAGCGTTTTTCTAACTGTCTTTGCTGTACTCACAGCAACGTTTGCATTTGATGTTCATTGGCGTAATTTATTCCGCCATATTGTGAGCTTATCTTGGTTAGGCGCTGGGGTTAAAGACGCCCGATATGAGGAAAGGACTGACTATGCTGACCATCAAGATAAAAACGCTATAGATGGTAGTGATCAAATGAATGGAGAGGCTTTAAACTCACTGAGTAAGGACACAGAGGATAGCTTAGGCACTCCTTTAAATAAGGGTTTAAATAAGGGATTAAATAGTGGTTTAAGTAATACTGAGGTACTGGCATCTGCAGATGGGTCTCCTATATTTGAACAGTTGGCATTACAACTTAGCAAACATACCGATGAGTTAAATGCCGATGAGTTAAATGCCGATGAGTTAAATGCCGATGGTTTTGAAATAGGCGCTGCATGCGAGCTTGAGCCAAATAGACAGGTTAAAAATAACGATGTGAACGATCCCGCACTAAGTAATGTGTTAAATGAGTTTTTAGTGAATTCAGGACTAGGAGAGAGTATCTTGAATTTGCAGCAACAAGAAGCGGAAGATAAGCGCCTCGATGCCGAAGTGCAAAGCCAAGGTTTAAAAACCAATCACGATGCAGCTCAAGCCAAGCAAGCGCCTAGCTTTGCCTGGAATGACCCAAATGCGATTGATCAACTGCTCAATCAAAATGAGAAAACAGCCTCAGCTGACCTTGATCAACCGATGTCAGCATTAAATACCTCTATTAATGATCGAGCAGAAGCAATGATTGACACTAAGCATGCAGACTCCCACTCTCGATCTGAAGCTACCAGTCATACAGGTTTTACGTCTGAGGATACACCTGACAATATATTAAAATCTACCAGTGACACACAAGCTATCTCAGAGCCATCTAGCCCAGAGCAACATCGTCCTGACTCTTCTAACATTGAACCTTCTAGCATTGAACATTCTAGCATTGAACCTTCTAACACTGAGCCTTCTAGCTCTGACTCGTATGGTAATGATTTATATAGCTTTGAATCATCAAGCCCTGAAGTTGAAAAAAGCGGGCAAGCTGACACTCAAGAGTCAGATGCTTTAGAGGTCAGTAGTGCAAATAATAGAGATGACAACAGTGGTTTTAATGAGGCGACTATTGACTTAACGCCAACCAATACTCCACCCTCTAATCCCGCTAAGCCGCATGAGGTCGATCCCAAATCTGAAATATCATCTACCGTGACGCCACCAATTCGCTTTGCAACTCCAGAAGGGGACGCCAGTAATCATATAGAGGATATGGTGCCAGATGATGACTATGACCCTGCACATGATTCGGAACAAGCGCGTCTTGATAAAATTATGCCCGAGATTCATGATGACTCAGCGTTTGCCTCCTCCAGCCGAGCCATGCAAACGGCAAAATATCGTAGTCACTTATCGCCGCTTCCTGAGATGGCAATACTGGATAAACCAGATCCAGATAAAAAACCGAGCTACACCCAAGAAGAGTTGAAACAACTGTCAGAGCTTCTTGAAATTAAACTGCAAGAATTTAATGTCAAAGCTGAGGTCGTCAATGCCATACCAGGGCCAGTGGTAACCCGCTTTGAGGTAGAGCTGGCAGCAGGGGTTAAAGCCAGTAAAGTCACGGGTATTTCCCGTGATTTAGCCCGATCTTTATCTATGGCGTCACTGCGTGTTGTCGAAGTAATTCCCGGTAAGCCCTATATAGGTATCGAAGTACCAAACAAAAAACGCGAAATGGTTCGTCTCATTGAGCTGCTTAGTACCGAAAAGTACAAAGATCCTAATGCGCAAATTAGTATGGCAATGGGTAAGGATATTGGCGGAAAACCAATTATTACAGATCTTGCTCGTGCCCCGCACATGTTGGTGGCGGGCACAACAGGTTCAGGTAAGTCGGTATTGGTAAATTCAATGCTGCTCTCCATGTTGCTCAAGTATAAGCCAAGCGAACTGCGTTTAATTCTGATTGATCCAAAACAGCTTGAACTAGCCAACTACAATGACATTCCGCATTTATTAACCCCGGTGGTTACGGACATGAATGAAGCAGCCAGTAGCTTGTCATGGTGCGTAGCAGAAATGGAACGTCGTTACCAACTAATGAGCCTGCTCAAGGTGCGTAAACTGGGCGAATTCAACAAAAAGGTTATTGCTGCCGAAAAGGCGGGCAAGCCAATGATTGACCCCTTATGGCGTCCCAATGAAAGCGTCAGTATTGACAAAGCACCGAAGCTGAAAACCTTACCGATGATCGTGATCGTGGCAGACGAGTTTGCCGATATGATCATGCAGGTTGGTAAGCAAGCTGAAGAGCTTATTACCCGCTTAGCACAAAAATCCCGAGCGGCAGGTATCCATCTTATGCTAGCCACTCAGCGCCCTTCGGTCGACGTTATTACCGGTCTTATCAAAGCCAATATCCCGGTACGTGCTGCACTCAGGGTTAACTCAAAAGTCGACTCACGTACTATTTTGGATGCGGGCGGTGCAGAGGACATGCTGGGTAATGGCGACATGCTGTTCTTAGGGCCGGGTCAAATTGAGCCAGACCGTGTACATGGCGCTTATGTGAGCGATGAAGAAGTAAACCGTGTCTGTGATGCTTGGCGTGAACGTGGCGCCCCAGATTACATCGAAAATATGGCCAGTAATTTTGAGTTATCTAGCCCAACTAGTGGTAGTAGTGCCGGTAATAGCTCTGGCGAAGATGACTCATTGTACGATGAAGCGGTTGCCTTTGTTATGGAAACTCGCAAAGTATCTGCATCGAGTATTCAGCGTAAATTTAGTATTGGTTATAACCGTGCAGCACGTATTGTCGACTCGATGGAAGAAGCAGGGCTTGTGAGCTCTATGGGTAAAAGTGGTAAGAGAGAGTTGTTGATGTAACCTAGCTTCTGACCCCTCTCCTTAAATTAGAAGTGTTTATGAAGGGCTAGTTTTATTTTGAGATGGCTTTGGATAAGTAAAGCCTCTCGCAACTTGCGTATTGTTTGGAGCTTACGCCCGTGAGCAAGCAACCGCAAGACGCCTACACCAGCAGTATACCGCTGCAATAGTGGCTAGCGGTTGCATCATGTGCTTGCTGTATAGATGAAGTCAATCAATTTTAGAAGTGATACAAGGCAAGCGAGCAGAAGTATTACAGTTGTAGGCTTAGTGAACTTAACGCTGTAACACTTTAAGAGTGGTACGACTATAAATATAAAATTGAAACCGACCGTCAGTGTCTGGTAATAAGGTGTCATAAGTACCTTGTAATATGTCATAAGTACAGGGCATAAGGAGTGCGTAAAACGCCTGCCCACGACGTATATGACCACTGCAGTATATTTTCAACCCCCTGCTGTCGAACATGCGGGGTCTGACACTCGCCCAGTCGGTTCCAAACTGGTTTGCTACTATACAATCTCTCTCAATCTTTATTCTACAAAGCTAGGAGGCGACCTTACAAACTGTAGATACTGGTTTATAAGATTATTATTGAGATTGTAACGGCTAATAGTGTAATAGATATTACATCTGTATTCAGGTGGTTATTCAACTAAATCAATCTGCCAATTATTGGCTTGAATAACCAAATTAATGTTGCGTAACTTCATGGCAATGTCATCGGCTTGCTTTTGCAGTGCAGAAACAGACACAATCACATGCCATTTAATCTCACGATAACTATAACGTTGCTCGTCATTACGGGTTGCTTCTATGGTATCAATGAGTAGCTTATGACGCATCTCTAGCGTATCACGCTGCACTAATAAACTTAGCAAAGGCCACCAGTTTTCTAAGTCACCTATGCGGTGGTATATGTTTTAAAACTCATTACGTAAGCATAACTCTCAGAAAATCCCCTTTAAGGGATTTTCTCTTGCGCAGCTAAAATTGCAGTGCAATTTTTTAACGCTGCTCATAAGTCACCTGTGCGGTGAGTAAGGACAGATGCGAATGTAGTTTGCTGCGAAATGTTTTCTAAGTCACCTGTGCGGTGAGTAAGTTGACCCAGCCTCTAAATCAGCTTGGCGATATTTTCTAAGTCACCTATGCGGTGAGTAAGAGCCTCCCAGCTTTTAAGATTGACTGATGCCGTTTTCTAAGTCACCTGTGCGGTGAGTAAGTCGTATGCAGGGATACAAACGTATTCGTCATTTTTCTAAGTCACCTATGCGGTGAGTAAGGCAGGGGTACTCACACTCACACACACGCAAAGTTTCTAAGTCACCTGTGCGGTGAGTAAGATAGACTTAACGGTTTGACACCTCCAGATGATTTTCTAAGTCACCTGTGCGGTGAGTAAGAGTCAGCGACTGTGATCAATCAATATTTAAAATTTCTAAGTCACCTGTGCGGTGAGTAAGCGCATGCCATGAATGATATTGAACTTGTTCTTTTTCTAAGTCACCTGTGCGGTGAGTAAGTTACAGCTATCACTAATTTATCCGATTTCATATTTCTAAGTCACCTGTGCGGTGAGTAAGAGAATGAATTGATTAAATTTATTGAATCAAAATTTCTAAGTCACCTGTGCGGTGAGTAAGACGAATTATCAACAGCACCAGCTTTGCCAACTTTTCTAAGTCACCTGTGCGGTGAGTAAGTAATTATAACATGCCGTTTTTTTTCATAATAATTTCTAAGTCACCTGTGCGGTGAGTAAGCTTATAGTGCTTATGCTTCTACTTCTGCCGGTTTTCTAAGTCACCTGTGCGGTGAGTAAGTTTTGGAGCTAATGCGCAACCTGTTCCATTAATTTCTAAGTCACCTGTGCGGTGAGTAAGGACATTCATCATAGATAAATATAGAACCACGATTTCTAAGTCACCTGTGCGGTGAGTAAGGTGATAAAGTTCAAATTGTTATTAATGGAACATTTCTAAGTCACCTGTGCGGTGAGTAAGAGTAGTCACACATAATATAATCATTGAATGTATTTCTAAGTCACCTGTGCGGTGAGTAAGCAAAGGTAAATGTTGGCTATCGTGAATTCACTTTTCTAAGTCACCTGTGCGGTGAGTAAGATTTTTCGCTAGAGTCCACTACTAAATTGTGTTTTCTAAGTCACCTGTGCGGTGAGTAAGAAGGTGCAGACTTACAAGGTGCAGACTTACAATTTCTAAGTCACCTGTGCGGTGAGTAAGGATTAATTTTATAAATGATACTACCCTTTTCGTTTCTAAGTCACCTGTGCGGTGAGTAAGGCAGCTCTACCTTTATTTGCACATGCTGAGATTTTCTAAGTCACCTGTGCGGTGAGTAAGATCGCCAGCAGATTTTGATGTTGATTATGTTATTTCTAAGTCACCTGTGCGGTGAGTAAGAAACTATCAAAATAACGATCGCAGTCAACGTCATTTCTAAGTCACCTGTGCGGTGAGTAAGTATCTTTAGCTTTGACTGCTGATAGCGTGCGTTTTCTAAGTCACCTGTGCGGTGAGTAAGTAAATGCTGTGCACACAAGGGACCGCTTGCACTTTCTAAGTCACCTGTGCGGTGAGTAAGGAGAGTTGGGAGCTGCTTATAAACGGCGATGATTTCTAAGTCACCTGTGCGGTGAGTAAGAGGAATTAATCCTCGAACAATTCAATTATAGCAAAGCCTAGAGGGCAAAAAACCTATTTTTACCCTCTATTTTTAGGCCTGTTATAACCTATTGATTTTAAAGTAAGTTTTTAAATAGTAAGAAAAATGGGTTTTATCCCAATTTTTTGATCAGTATTATTGATTCATTGAATGAAGTTGAGTCGTTAGTTATTAGCTTCAAGTTTTAGAGTACGGTTAGATAACCTCATTCAAACTACGATAAATATTAGCAAGAATCCGATGTAACCGCTAGCCCTGATAGTAGCGGTATCCTGTCGCAGATAATGGCGTTGCGGACTGTGGCTAGAGGAGGTGTCGAGGTAACAGTAACTCATCTAGACACGTTAGTACGCACGCCATTAGCAAGACAGATACAAGCGCATAGCAGGATTAGCTACCCTTTTAATATCGTGAAAACTTTGAAAACATAGAAAGTTGGAATGATAGATAAGTTAAGTGATGCGCTGATTATGTCAATCAAATATCCGTGGGTTTTATTTCATTGCACCCACGCTACACGTTGAGCATACTATAATGTAGGTTTTGCTATATCTTCGCTAAACCACCTCGCCACATGCTTTGCCACTGGCCCAAGCCCATTGAAAGTTATATCCACCCAGCCAGCCAGTGACGTCCAATACTTCGCCGATAAAGTATAAATTTGGCTGAAGCTTGCTCTCAAAGGTTTTGGAAGACACCTCATCAGTATTGACGCCACCACGGGTAACTTCTGCGGTGCGATAGCCTTCTGTACCTGAGGGTTTGATCGTCCAGTTGTTGATTTTATTGCCAATGTCTTCTAATGTTTCATCTTTAATATTGGCAATTTCTTTGTCTTTGAAGTCAGACCAATGCAAGTCTTGTAATGCTATCAGTAATTTCTTCGGGAAGTGCTCAGCTAGGGCACTACGAATCAGTTGTTTGGGATGGGTAGACTTGGCTTCAATCAATAAGGCGCTGACATCAATATTGGGTAACAGATTAATGTGGATGGATTCGCCCACCTCCCAATAGTTTGATAGTTGCAACATCGCAGGGCCAGACAGTCCTCTATGTGTAAATAACATAGGGCGAGGGAAGGCTATGCGCTCATTAAATGCCACCACATCTAAGCTAATACCAGACAGGGGCGCAATAGTTTCGCCAATTTTACCGGTAAAGGTAAAGGGAACTAAGCCTGCTGACGTGGATAAGATATTATGCCCAAACTGAGTGGCAACCTCATAGCCAAAACCTGTGGCGCCCATCGTTGGAATGGACAATCCACCTGTTGCAATCACTAAGGAGGCACAGTGGATGTCTCCTTTTGAAGTTTCAACGAGAAAGCCTCGTCCTTGTGACGCCTCATTTTGTTTGATAGGCTTGATAGCGGTGACCGTGGTTTTTAATTGCACTTTAGCCCCAGCTTGGGAACACTCATCCAGTAGCATGTTCAAAATGTCTTTTGATGAGTCATCGCAAAACAGTTGTCCATGCTCTCGCTCGTGATAGGGGATGCCATGTTTCTCGACTAAGCCGATAAATTCCCACGGGTTGTAACGTGTTAGGGCAGATTTGCAAAAGTGAGCGTTGCTGCCGATAAAGTGTTCAGGCTCGACCACATAGTTGGTGAAGTTACAGCGTCCTCCGCCTGACATGAGTATTTTCTTGCCCGCTTTATTGGCATGGTCAATGACCATAACCGAGCGTCCACGCTGACCCGCAGTAAAGGCGCAGTATAGACCTGATGCGCCGGCGCCTATGATGAGTACATCTACCTGATGACATGATATATTTGAGTGTGAGGCAGACACAGTTGCTAGGCTTGAATTTGAGGTATTCTGTGTGGACTTAATCATATAAAGGGCTTATTCATTAGTGGCATTCTATCGTATTGTTATTGTGTGAAGATTATACAAGCTTGGGTGTTTAAGTGTCATTCTTTTGTCATTCCACTCAGTAAATCAACGTTTGCCAGATTCAAAGCTAGCCAATATAAGTGTTGTTTGTCACAATACGGGTTATTGAAACTACTGGATTATCCGAATATGTCCACCTCTATATCGTCTATAACACACTCAGAATCAACCTTGCAAATCGCAATTATTGGCGGCGGGCTAACGGGTCTGATAACGGCAGATTTACTGGAACAATCACTTATTGCCAATAAGCGCAATTTTAAGATTACTATTTTTGAAAAATCTGCTGGAGTAGGGCGCTTGGCGACCCGCTATAAAACGCCACAGAGTAGCCATGGTCTGGGGGCAGAGGATACACAAAAATGTTGGCAGTTTGATTTTGGCGCACAATTTTTTACCGCCAAAACGCAAGCATTTCAAACGTATTTAAAGCCCTGGATTGAGCATGGCGTGGTAGAGCCGTGGCAGGCTCAAACCGCAAGATTCAGCAGGAATGCAACGAATGAATCATTAAAAATAGAATTGTCAGATAAATGGGATGATCTAAAGCAACCTCGATTTATCAGTAGTCCTAAAATGACCAGTTGGGGTAGAGCGATAGCCAATAAACTAAGCCATACCACCATTCGATTTAAAACCCGAGTAGCGCCACTGGCTAAGGCTACCCTTGAAAAGGGCAAGACGGTTTTAAATGATGACAAGGGGCACTTATTAGGCAGCTTCGATTGGGTTATTTGTACGGCACCACAAAGGCAAGCTATCGAATTGGTTGCAGATACTGAGTTCGAACATTTTGCCGCTATATCACAGCACAAAATGCTGGCTTGCTACACCTTGATGCTCGGTTGGGAAACAGCAGATGCGCTACCGCCTACCTTAAGAGAGGTGCAGTGGGATGTTTTGACTGTTGATACGGAGCAGCTACAGCAAACAGTACTTAGTAGGGTATTTATTGAGCACAATAAGCCGTCACGCACTGCCGTATTACCGAGTGTTACCATCCATACTAATAATAAATGGTCGGAGCAATATGTGGATGATGAGATAGACGATGTTAAAGCCATCATGTTGGAGGAAGCAAAAGCTGTCTTAGGCTTCAATGAGTCAACTTATCCCGCCCACCTTGATTGTCATCGTTGGCGCTTTGCTGCTACCGAACTGTCAGATTCGAAAGATTCGAGTACCAAGTTACTGGCCTATGTGGATGCCAAAAAGCAATGGATTGTTACCGGAGATTGGTGCGGGGAGGGACGTATAGAAAGCTGTTATGAGGCTGCTAGCAACGTGGTACAGTTATTCCTATAAGCCGTATTTAAAACGTAGCTAAACAGAGTTTTGAGCTTGCGTAGTTAGTATTATTAAATGCGATTTTTTCTGCCTCTTTAGTATAGTCAGCGAACTACTAAACGGTTACGGCGTTAACCTCGTTAAGCCTACTCCAGTAGTACTTGCACTCGGTTGCCTTGTAACCATTTTAGACTTCTTTGACTATAGGCTAAAAAGAGGAAAATTGGCGCAATTTATAATGAGTTTTATAGAAATAAAATCTATTTTTAGTTTATACACTCAATTATCCTTCTAAGGTAAATCCCTGCTAAAATCCTTCAGTAGCTTTTATTTATAGGGTTTATAACCTAAAGTTATTGGGGAGTTGTCACAGTATTAAAGGCAACGTTTAAAGGGATTTTTGCAATTATCTGCAAGGAGACTAGAATGAAAATTGGTATTCCAAAAGAAATCAAAAATAATGAAAACCGTGTTGGATTACCACCAAGTGGTGTCGACGCTTTAGTAAAACGAGGGCATGAGGTTTTTGTAGAGACAGGTGCTGGTACGGGCTCTCACTTTAGTGATGAAGATTATAAAAAATCAGGCGCAGTAATTGTACCCGATGCCGAAACGGTATGGGACAACGAAATGATCATCAAGGTTAAAGAGCCAATTGCAGAAGAATATAAATATTTTAAAGAAAATCAAACTTTGTTTACTTACTTGCATCTCGCTGCTGAACCTAAGTTGACTGAAGCTTTGATAGAGAAAAAAGTAAATGCAATTGCTTATGAAACGGTTCAGACACGTGATGGCGGCTTGCCATTATTGACGCCAATGAGTGAAGTTGCTGGACGAATGAGCACTCAAATTGGTGCGCAATTTTTGCAAAAGTTTTATGGTGGCAAGGGCATTCTATTGGGCGGTGTACCTGGCGTGAGAAAAGCTAAGGTCACTATTTTGGGTGGCGGTGTTTCTGGCACTGAAGCAGCCAAAATGGCAGTAGGGTTGGGTGCGGACGTAACAATTTTAGATTTAAGTCCTAAACGCTTAAAAGAGTTGTCAGAGCTTTTTGGTAACACTATCCAAACCTTGATGTCAAATCCTACTAACTTAGCCAACTGCGTGAAAGAGAGTGACTTAGTGATTGGTGCGGTATTGATTCCTGGGGCCTCTGCGCCGAAACTCGTTACCGAAGAGATGATTGCGTCAATGAGTGAGGGCAGTGTGGTTGTTGATATTGCTATTGATCAAGGCGGCTGCTTCGAGACTACCGACCGTATCTCAACCCATGATAATCCTACTTATGTCAAACACGGGATTATTCATTATGCGGTGGCTAACATGCCAGGCGCTGTGCCTCGTACCTCAACCATTGCCTTATCCAATGTAACCTTACCTTATGCTCTGGCATTGGCTGATAAGGGTTACAAACAAGCGTGTGTTGATGACGAAGCATTACTAAAAGGCTTTAATACTTTAAATGGTAAAGTAACTTGTAAAGGTGTAGCGGAGTCTCTAGGCTATGACTATGTTGAGGTCAAGTCTTTGTTATAAACAAGACTGTCTAACTTAACATGCTCTAGAAAGGTCGAATCTAAAATAGGTTCGACCTTTTTGTTTTTTATAGAGGAGGAAGCGTCACTGTTCAAGTCAGTAAGTCAGTAAGTCAGTAAGTCAGTAAGTCAGTAAGTCAGTATTGAAGTTTGCTTGCCGTATAAAGACGATAGGATACGTCTAGGTCAGACTACTGATTAAAGAATAGTCCTATATTGGTTGGAGAATATTCCTGCGCCAAGCAATTAAATCTGTTACATCTTGTTGTATGCCTGCTTTTAGCGCTGCTAACCCCTCGTATTTGCGCTCATCATGCAGATGATGTAGGAATCTAACGGCAAGTGTTTTTCCGTACAGATTGCCAGAAAACTCTGGGAAAAAAACTTCCAATCGCCAATCATGAGGCTTCTCAATAGAGGGACGCAAGCCAATATTAGCCGCACCAAATAGACTGTGGGGACGAAACCCAGCAATGCCAAAGTTATTATCAGTTGCTAAACTTTGAAAGGCATTGGCTATGGTGTTTCCAGTATCATCAAGTGCCACCACATCGACTCCATACACACCATGTAGTGCGGGGAGTAATCGGTTTAGCGCTATATTTGCCGTTGGGAAGTCAAGGGTTCTACCGATCTGATCACCTTCGATTACTTTACCAATGATACTATAGTCACGCCCCAACAAACGGTTGGCTGTTTTAAGATGACCTAAGCTTAATAACTCTCTTATTCGGGTTGAGCTAATGCGATCATCTCTAGGCTCATTACTGTCATTTAAATATGAGTTGGCATCTACATTGCGATCTTTGATGGCAGTGCTATGCGTATCTGTTGTATGGTTGTCTGTAACTTGAATATCTGTTTTATCTGTATCCGTCACAATGTCCGTTACATAGGTATCTGTAATCGTATGTAGGTTAGTCACGGGCAGACCATAATGGCGCAAAAACTCACTATCCCCTGTGCGATCATTACCAAAACGAAAATCATCACCCAATACCAAACGCTTGACGTTAAGTGCATTAATTAGCATATCAGCAAATTGACTGGCGGATAGTGATCGAAAGGAGGTATCGAATGTTGCCACCACGACGATATCAATGGCAAATGCCTTTAGCAAAGCAAGTTTCTCGTCTTGCGAGGTAAGGCGGGCAGGCGCTAACTGGGGGTCGCCTTTTAATTGGGCGAAATATTCACGAGGCTGGGGCTCAAATATCATGACCATCGAGGCAAGCTCTTGTTGCTTAGCGGTCTCTTTAAGCTGGTTGAGCATAGCTTGATGACCCAAATGAATCCCATCAAAGTTCCCAATAGTAAGGATGCTGGCAGGCAGATCCTGTGGATGTTTAGTCAGGGTAGTTATTTCGGCCGAATTTAAAAAGATTATTTTCATATATTGGTTACTGATAAAGAAGAATTAAAGCATGGTGTATCGATAAAAACAGTCTTTTTAACTATTTAATTTAGACGTGTTCAACGCAGCTTATCAAGTTTCTGGTAAAGATATTGGCACCCATTATAATGTAAAATAGGCAAGAATTATGAATGATATTGGTTTAAAGCATTAATTGTGAGTTTTAATAAATATGAATAAACAAAATAGAACGGGTATTGAAGCGTTCGATGAGCGTACAGATCAAACAATGCCAATCAGAATGAAAGATGGTTGTGATAGCGATATATTCATTACACTGGCTAAGCCAGACGATTTAGCAGACATTGTGGCTATTTATAATGAAAATATTACCTCAAAAATAGCCACAGCAGATTTGCAACCTATCAAAGTAATAGAAAGACAAGATTGGTTTGATCAACACTTAAATAATCCTGCACGCCCTATATATGTTATCAAAAATAGAGCAGGAGAGTTGATGGCATGGGGAAGCTTTAGTGACTATAAGAGTCGCTTCGCCTATCATATCAGTAGCGAGATAAGTATTTACGTATCACATAAGTATCATCGACGTAAGCTAGCAAGCTTATTGTTAAAATGGATGTTAGAGCAAGCGCCTAAGCTTGGAATACATAATGTCATTGCCTTAATTTTTGCTCATAATAATCCAAGTATTAATTTATTCAAGAGGTTTGACTTTGAAACGTGGGGCAGACTACCAAAAGTTTGCGATATGGGCGATTTTCTTGCAGATGTCATTATTATGGGGAAGCAAAATAACGGGTAAGCTTTCTATTTTTATTGCAATCAAACGCCTACTCAGTTAGGAGCATCCAAACGCCATTTACTTTTTCTAAGTCAAATTCAGCGTAATCAGTTTGTTCCACACCATTTAGGGAGATTTCTCCTTTAAGCGTTGCGGTAGTTTTGTCGTCATTATAAATAATCTCGTTTATGTTGATTTTTCTTACCGTCTTTTGGAAGGCTTCTTGAGTATTCTCTAACTGCTCCTCGAAGTCAGGCATCGAGGTTTGGTAGTAAATTGCGGCATCTTTAGCATTACCATAATATAAGGTGTTTAATGCTTTAGATAATACCGCTTCAGGGGATCCTTCGCTAATATTTGACACGTTACTGCTAACAATGCTTGGATGAACCCCAAATTTGCTAGGATCTGAAGTATGGCCTGAGTTAGCAGTCAAAACATCTTTATCTGCGGAATTAACGCTTAAGGTAGTAGCATCATCAATGTCTAGATTTGCCGTTTCTGTCTCTGAGCTTGAGTGTTCGCAAGATACTACTAAGCATAAAGGTGTCACCGCTAACAATAGTGTAAGTATAACCTTTTGCTGAGATGTTCTGGCTCTGTTTGACATGATAATTCCTTATTTCTTAAAGCTTACACCTTTAACTATCCATTTATATGTTTAGTTTTATTTAATAAACGGCTCTTATTAAATCAAGTTAGTCATAGAGTTTATACCCTTTATACCCTTATTTCTTACGCTAGTGTATCTATGGGTTGGAAATATATATTCATGGTTTTGTCAATACTATTATTTATTAGGGTTATCCTCTTCAGTTATGACTGGGTTGTCGTGATGAGCCAAAATGGCGAATAACCCTGATCTTTTTGTCTGTCTAGACTCTGCATTTGTTGCTAAATCTGATTTATCTAAGTCTGAGTTAGGTGGAATTATGGCCTCTTTATTGTGGTTGTCCTCAACAATATTTGCTTCCCGATCAAATGCTTCGGCATCAAAATGCCCATTCAATTGGTTGTACTCACGCTTAACCTGTTTATAAGGCATTGTATTACCTTTTGCGGTCTTATCTCGTGGACGACTGTTCTCGAAAATTTTTGATAATGGGATATCAAGCTCGTGTTTGGCGCATATTTCAGTATGTACAAAACGCTCCGCTAAAAGATTTAACCATTGCAGATTGGTATTTGTTATTTCATTCAGCTCATCTTTAATAGGAAGAGGATAGGGCAGTGTTCGGTAAAAGTCCCACAATGTCATCTTGCTTAAGTCTTTTTTGAGCACATATTCCTCTGACTCTGTTACTGTGATTAAATCACTGTCTTTAAGATAGTTTAAATAGGTATACCATTTGGGTAACTCTTTTCGACCCAGTACATCGCGAAGCTCCTGCTCTTTTACTGAACTGCCTTTTTGATGGCTGGTATAAATGAGGTTTAGCATATCCAATAAGCTAAGCAGAGGGTGGCGAGGGTATACTTCACCCGTTGCAAAAATTGTTAAGGTATAGCTGATCTCAACACCCAACAAGATAAGATTCCACGATAAGTAAATCCACAACAGAAAAATTGGTAAGGCTGCAAATGCACCATAAATTGCCTCATAACTGGTAAAGTTGCTCATTACCGTACCAAAGGTAAGCTTTAATAGTTCAAACGTAATAGCAATAAAAACACCTGCAACCGCTGCATTTTTAATAGGAACTTTAGCTTTAGGTATAAACCAATACATGCCAATGAATCCAGCAATAGTAATACCAAATGAAATCAGTTGTACCCAAAAAGACCAGTCAATACCATATCCGCCAACTTGCTGATTTAAAAAGCTTAAGCTTTGCACTGCACTGGATACGATAAATGCCGTACCAAGGACTAAAGGGCCAAGGGTTACAATAGTCCAATACCGTAAAATACTTTTGAGTCCCCCAGAGCGATCTTCAACCCGCCAAATTTGATTAAAAGCTTTTTCAATAGTGGTCAGAGTCATAATTGTGGTGAGGAATAAAACCATAGCACCAATGGCAGTTAAATTGCTTGATTTTTCTGCAAAATCATTAATATAGCCACTAACTTGGACACTGGACTGCGGCATTAAGTTACTGAAAATAAGGTCATAAATCTGTTCACGTGCTGATTCTAGTGCGGGCACTGATGACAAAATCATCAACAGTACCGTTATCATAGGCACCAGAGATAACAGTGTTGTATAAGTTAAAGAGGCTGCTTTTTGTTGACAGTTATCCTCTAAGAAATGACGTATCAAAAAACGCAAAAAGTTGAACCATGTGCTGTCATAAAAAGGCAGCTTCTTAAGCAAGTTTGTCATGCTTTACCATTACACCGTAATTGTTTAGAGTAGTTTAACAAAATTTGAGTCACTATAGGTGCAGATTATATCTCTCAAAATGCTATGATACCTACATTAATGTGATAACTTGCTCTCAGTTTCTAAAATTTAAAATTGGAAAATTATTTTATGACGCACATAACATCTTCTTTGAGTTCAACAAATCCGAACTACGTATTGGTTTTATATTATTCGCAATATGGTACCACCAAAGAGTTGGCATATGCTATTGCTCAAGGCATCGAAGAATCAGGATTGACTGCTCGAATCCGTACCGTACCCACAGTGGCGACAGAAACTACTGCAAGTAAACCCGCCATACCTGATGAAGGCGATTTGTACTGTACTATGGATGATCTGAAAAACTGTCAGGGCCTGGCTTTAGGTAGCCCAACTCATTTTGGTAATATGGCAGCCGCTATGAAGCACTTCTGGGATAATACCGTAACCATTTGGTTGGCTGGAGACTTACAAAACAAACCAGCTTGCGTTTTTACCAGTACGGGTTCGATGCATGGCGGGCAAGAAACTACCTTGTTAACTATGATGATGCCATTAATGCATCACGGTATGATGCTACTTGGGCTACCATATGCTGAGCCAGCATTAAATAGAACCAATAGAGGCGGCACGCCTTATGGTGCTACTCATGTTAGTGGTGCTTCTCATGATGAGCCAGTCACTGCAGATGAACGGGCATTGGCTGTGGCACAAGGTAGGCGTTTGGCTAAAACGGCCAGATCACTTTCAAATACTCAGTGGTAAGAATAAATGTCCACACACGAGCATTCAAAAAACATGAAGCCTGAGGTAAGCAACTTTGTTGAAATGGCTAAATTTCAAGGGCGGCTCCGTTGTGCGTGGCTAGTTTGGATTGGATATCGTAGCATTGTATTTCCAGTTTTACTGGCTACGCTTTTATCTACTCAGCCTAATATGATAGGGGGTATTGCTTGGCAGATAATGTGGCTTGTCCCTGCCTTATTGTTTACTCCTTGGGTCATAAAAGGAAAATCGCCTTATGCCTTGCTACTTGGCAGTATGGTAACTTTACTATATTTAGGCGCAAGTGGCGTGACTTTGTTTTCCAGATTTTACGATAATGGTATTAGTTTATGGTGGGTATATCTACTTGATACGATATTGTTAGCTCTGATTAATATATGGTTATTTAAACTACTGAAAGTCCTGCCATCAATGAACAAAACACATTAATTCAATCTCATACCGTTAAATATTGCCTAAATGTTGCCAAAATGTGACGGTCTGGTGCGATTTTTATCTATGTATTACTAGACTTGTACATACAAATATAATAGGATTGACTTATTGTTACAAAGTAATGAATAAATTTTAGTGAATGAGTTATTAGAATTTTTAATGGATTAAAGGTCTAATATTCGTTACTGCAAAAGACCTTATGGCAACTAGGAACATTAGTTATGAAATTATTACCCTCATTAACCGCTGCAGCATTATCTGTACTTATGGTAACAGGCTGTTCACAGCCAGCTGAAGAGACTTCAACTGCTGATAGCGAGGCAAACAAAAGCGCTACTAAGTTTATTACTATTGGTACAGGCGGTGTTACTGGTACTTATTACCCCACTGGTGGTGCTATTTGCCGTATGGTTAAAGCTGCTGAATCTCCAATTCGCTGTTCAGTGGAATCAACAGGTGGTTCAGTTTATAACGTTAATACGATCAAAGCTGGCGAACTTGATTTTGGTATTGCTCAAAGTGATACCGTTTACCAAGCCTTAAATGGTAAAGGTAAATTTGCGGATGCGCCTGTTAAAGAGTTACGTAGTGTATTGGCTATTTATCCAGAATTGTTATCATTAATCGTTCGTAAAGATTCTGGTATTGAAAAACTTGAAGACGTGAAAGGTAAAAGAATTAACGTTGATGTACCAGGTAGTGGTAACCGCATGACTGCTGAAGCCGTATTTGCAGCAAGCGGCATTAGTATCGATGATTTAGCTTTTGCTAATGAGCTAAAGGCTTCTGAAGGCCCAACCATGCTTAAAGATAATAAAGTTGATGGTTACTTCTATATGGTTGGTCATCCAACAGCCAACATCAAAGACGCAGCTAATTCAGTTAAAATTAACCTTGTGCCCATTGAAGGTCCCGGTGTTGACAAGCTAGTTGCTGACAACCCTTACTATGCTAAAGGTACAATCTTAGCGGAATACTACGAAGGTGTTGAGAAAGACGTACCAAGCTTGGGTGTAAAAGCGGTTCTAGTGACTCGTGAAAATATGGCTGATGATGCGGTAGCAACAATCACTCAAGCAATTTTAGACAACTTTGATGAGTTTAAAGAGTCTCATCCTGCTTATAAAAACATTACTAAAGAGTCTTTATTAGAAGGCTTAGCGATTCCTCAGCATCCAGCGGCAGTGGCTGTGTTTGAAAAAGCTGGCATTGCTGTTGCATCAGCGCCTGCCTCTTAATTCGTTCATGATGTCGTAGTCTGATTAATAAGCACAGGTAATTTATCTGTGCTTATTTTTTTAGAAAATTATGTGGAGAGCACCATGAATAAAAACAAACCTCAAACGGAATCTGATATCAGTGCAACTGCTGATAACGCAATTAAAACAACCGCTGACAATGATATTAATAATGCAGAGATAGATTTAGCCGATGTACTAGAGGGCAAAAGGGTTCTACCTATTGATTCTTTTGGCAATAGGCTAATTGGTTTTATTGCTTTTTTCTGGTCATTTTTTCAACTATATGTCGTATTACTACCTGTTAATGACGTTTTTGTACGGTCGATACATTTAGCGTTTGCCTTAGTGCTGACATTTTTCATGTACCCCATGTTTCGTACCAAAAAAACGATGAGCAGTATTCCGATATGGAACTATGCACTCGCCATTGCCGCCGCGGGCACTTCACTATACATCTTTATATTCTATAACGAGCTTAACTCCCGTTCAGGGGCTTGGTTACCTGTAGATGTCTATGTTGCTATTGCTGGTATCATATTGCTGTTAATGGCTTCTAGACGAGCGTTAGGGCCCGCACTGGCTATTATCGCTATTGCATTTTTAGGTTATGTGAAATTTGGGCAGTTTATGCCAGACATGATTTCACATCAAGGCGCTAGCGTTAAAAAAATGATGGGGCAGATGTTTCTAACCACAGAGGGTATCTTCGGTGTACCGCTTGGGGTTAGTGCCAGCTATGTGTTCTTATTTGTCCTGTTTGGCGCTTTGCTTGAGCGTGCAGGGGCGGGTAAATACTTTATTGATTTGGCATATGCCGCTCTTGGCCGTTTCGATGGTGGCCCTGCCAAGGCTTCAGTTGCTGCATCAGGTATGATGGGTATTATCTCTGGGTCTTCGATTGCGAATACAGTGACGACAGGTACGTTTACCATTCCTCTGATGAAGCGTCTTGGGTTTCCAGCGCACAAAGCCGCTTCGGTTGAAGTGGCAGCATCAACTAATGGTCAGCTTATGCCTCCCATCATGGGCGCGGCAGCGTTTATCATTGCTGAGTTTTTAGGCATGGACTACGCTGGCGTTATTATGGCAGCGGCTATTCCTGCTTTTGTGAGCTATATTGCGCTATTTTATATTGTGCATTTGGAAGCAAAAAAACTAGGTATTAAAGGTGAGGCTAAAGATCGCTTGCCTAAAGTTTGGACGGTGTTTGTCAGCGGTCTACATTTCCTACTGCCTGTATTCTATCTCATGTACACATTAGTGGTGCTTCGTATGTCGCCACAGCGTGCAGCATTTAACGGTATTTTAGTGTTAATGGCGATTATGGTTGTCCAGCCGTTTATTAAATCTATCTATTTTAAAACAGGTACCAGCTTTGTAGATAACACAAAAACAGCTATTGTTGATATACTCTCTGGCATGATCAATGGTGCTAAAAACATGGTACCTATTGCCATTGCAACAGGTGTGGCAGGTATCGTTGTAGGGTCTGTAACCATTACTGGTATTGGGCTTATCCTAGCAGATGTTATTGAGGTGTTATCAGGTGGCTATATTTTAGCAGTGCTTATGCTTACAGCCATTGTTTCACTTGTTCTGGGTATGGGTCTACCAACAACGGCAAACTATATCGTTATGGCGTCGCTGACTGCTCCAGTAATTCTTGGATTAAGTGGCGATTTGGGTTATATGGTGCCTGCTATTGCCGCTCATTTATTTGTTTTTTATTTTGGGATCTTAGCCGATGACACCCCGCCCGTTGGTATGGCGGCTTATGCGGCAGCAGGTATTGCAAAATCTGACCCAATCAAAACAGGGTTGCAAGGCTTTGCATATGATATCCGTACAGCCATCTTACCCTTTATGTTTTTCTTTAATAGTAAGCTACTGTTGATTGATGGTGTTGATCCTGCTAATCCAAAAGATCCGTCGGGTTGGCAATGGATCACTAATCCATTTGAAATTGCCTTAATTTTTGGCATGGCGATACTAGGCATGCTGGCATTTTCATCAGCAACACAGCGATGGGTACGTGTAAAAACTAACTGGCTTGAAGTTGCTTTGCTAATTTTTGTAACCTTATTAATGATGATACCCAATATCGTCATGGAAGTACTGAGTTTGCCGCATGAATACATTAGCTATTTAATAGGTTTGGCTATTTATGGCGCAATATATTTTAGGCATATGAAAGTCCATAAATCACAACTCAATAGACTGAAGCCAGTTTAAGTTGAAGTGACTTAATCGTGTTCGCATAACAAAGCCCTACCTAAAAAGGTAGGGCTTTTGGTTGATAGACCATTAAAATATTGCTTAGCTAGCATCAACTAAAAATTAACGCACTTTTGTCAGTTGCATTTCCATCTTTTTACCATTGTTATTCTGTATAACTTTAACGGGTAAGTAGTCTAATTCAGGTGCTAACCAAAAGCTGGTAGAGCGGTCTTTATCCTCATGCACGCGATCAACTCGAACGGTGTTAAAAGTACCTGCTGGAACCGTGATTTTTGTATTGCCTGCTTTTCTAAAAGGTGTCTGTTCAATTTTATCTTTTTTAACCATGTAGTAGTTGCCAGAAAACTTACCACTAATTAAGTCTTGTCTAATTTGTGCCTCTAGACTCAAGTCATCAAAAGCTCTGTTAGGGGCATCAAACGTATTTGTTTTCCCCTTATAGGTACTTTTAACCTTTTTGCCGGCAGAGCTAAAACTTATATTGTGAGTCCGGCCAACACCAAATAGTTTATAAGAAGTACTGGCGCTTGAAGGTATTACTTTGTTGCCATTTAGAGTAAAAGTGCTATTTTGAGATGCGGAAGCCACACCAGCGACTCTTGCATTCACTTTATAATGCCATGTACCACCAGATTTAGTTAAGCGGCGAGTGGCAGACCCCTTATACTTGTCTTCAACGGTAAAACTATAATCAGCAGTAGCCGGCGCTAGTGATGCCGCCATAGCTACACTCGAGGTTAAAGCAGTCACTGTGGCTAAGCCCACGCCAGTTGCTGCTTTTTTAAATTGTCTACTGGTTAGTTCATTTAACATGTATTTATCCTTACATTACATCTTTAACTGATATTATTTATAAGTGTAGTTTGTCTTATTTCCAAGGCATGTATTGATTAGTTTTTGTGAATAATTCTTTCTAAGGCAATTATTGCATAACTACTAGAAACCATAAAAGGCGACATCGTCGCCTTATTTTAACGAAGCTATAGCTATTAACGAAGCTATAGTCAACCAGTTTTAAAGTGGATATCAAGCAAGTGAGTACAAGTGTACCAAGTTTTACTGCAAGGGATCTTAACGCGTTAATTATTCAAAACTGGCTTGGCTATAACTGACTATTTCAGTTTAATTTAGTGGCTACCATTAATAGTACGCAGCATTTCTTCAACCATTTTCTTCGCATCGCCGAAAATCATCATCGTTTTATCTAGGTAAAACAAAGGGTTATCAAGGCCAGCGTAGCCAGTACTCATAGAACGTTTTATTACCATAACTGTTTGTGCCTTAGACGCATCTAAAATAGGCATACCAAAAATAGGGGAGTTAGGATCATCTTTAGCAGAAGGGTTAACAACATCGTTTGCCCCAATCACTAATACAACATCCGTACTTGGGAAATCTGAATTAATCTCATCCATCTCTAAGATATCATCATAAGGTACGTCAGCTTCGGCAAGTAATACATTCATATGACCGGGCATACGACCGGCAACAGGGTGGATAGCAAAACGAACATTGACGCCTTCTTCTTTGAGTAACTCATAAAGCTCCTTTACCGCATTTTGAGCACGCCCTTGAGCCATACCATAACCAGGTACGATAATGACATCGCTGGCATTACTCATTAAGAAGCCAGCATCTTCAGCAGATCCTGATTTATAAGTTTTAGGCACACCATCATCATCGCCGGCCGTTACCGCAGCGGTACCCATACCCCCAAACAATACATTAAGTAGTGATCGGTTCATGGCTTTACACATAATGTAAGATAAAATAGCCCCTGAAGAACCCACTAAAGAGCCAGCAATAATGAGCATTGAGTTTCCTAAGGTAAAACCAATGCCAGCTGCAGCCCAACCAGAGAAGGAGTTAAGTAAAGACACTACGACAGGCATATCGCCACCACCGATAGGCGCAATCCACATCCATCCAAAGACAACAGCCAATAAGGTCATCGCATAAAATGCTGGCATAGATTCACTAACAAAATACACGCCGCCGAAAGCTATCATCGCAATAAATAAGATTAGCTGAACCGGTTTAACCCATGCTCCGCTAATTGTTTTTGCCCATTTTTTAGCCGCCAGTTTACCAAAAGCAAATACTGAAGCTGAGAAGGTAATAGCACCAATAAAACAGCCGATAAATAGCTCAACACGCGCAATCGTACTGTGTTCATGTGTTGTATTTAATACAGTAGCAAGTGCGATAGCCACCGCTGCCAAGCCAACAAAAGAATGCATTAGAGCCACGGTTTCTGGCATTTGAGTCATAGCCACTGTTTTTGCTTTCCAAATACCAACCAATGCACCTAATATCATCGCACCAATAATCAACCATAAGACAGGACCTTCTGCTAAAAAGAAGGTTGTCAATACAGCAATTGCCATAGCAGCCATACCAAAACGGTTACCTCTAATGGCAGTTTTAGGGCTTGATAAGCCGCGCAAAGTAAGAATGAAAAGAATAGCACCTACTAAATAAAACCAATCCGCGTGAGCAGCAATCCAATTCATCTGTGTTAAATCAGCTACGTTGTTCATGCGTCTGCTCCTTTGCTATCTGCTACAGGTTTAACCTTTTTATCTTTAGGTTTAAACATAGCAAGCATACGTTCGGTTACTGCAAAACCACCAAAAATATTAATACTGGCTAAAAAGACAGCAAATGCACCTAATAAACTGGTGACGCTAATAGCACCTCCATCGATATAGATGGTCTGTATCATGGCACCGACAATCACAATGCTTGAGAGTGCATTGGTAACTGCCATAAGCGGCGTATGCAAAGCTGGTGTAACGCCCCAAACCACATAGTAACCCACGAATATGGCTAGTACAAAAATGGTAAATATTGCCACAAAAGGTGTGCCACCAGTTATGGCTACACCTAAGGGTGCGGTTGCTAATACTGTAGCAAGCATAATGTTCTCCTAATTTCTTTCTAAAATATCCGTATGTAAGCGTTTAATATCAAACTAATGATATGTAAAAGCAGTTGTTGGATGTATCCCTTATTTTCGCTGCAAACGCACTTCACCATTATGGGTTACTGCCAAAGCACCTTGAATGTCATCTTCAAGATTAATCGCTAGAGCATTGTCATTATCTTTATCAAATAGTGTGGTAATAAAGTTGACTAAGTTATTGGCATACAAGTCAGAGGATTGAGCGGCCAATGTCGCTGGAATGTTAGCGGCACCAACAATGCGCACACCATTTTCCGTTACCACTGTTTTGCCAGATACAGTACCTTCAACGTTACCACCTGAGCTTGCGGCCATGTCAATAATCACTGAACCAGCTTTCATTTTATCTAAAGTTGTTTTATGGATAAGGCGAGGTGCATTTCGTCCTGGAATCTGTGCAGTGGTAATGATAATGTCAGCATTAGATGCGGCTTTATCAACAACTTTAGCTTGGTCTTTCATATATTGTTCTGAAGGGGTCCATGCGTAGCCACCTGTAGATTTGGCTTTCTCTTTTTCTTCATCGCTCATCGGCACATCAAGCCACTTACCTCCCACAGACTCAACTTGATCTTTAACTGAAGGACGTAAATCACTGGCTTCTACCACAGCGCCTAGACGTCTAGCAGTGGCAATGGCTTGTAAGCCTGCGACACCGACGCCAAGTACGATAACTTTGGCTGGTTTTACGGTGCCGGCAGAAGTCATGAACATTGGGAAGGGACGGGAATATTCATTGGCTGCCATTAGTACCGCTTTATAACCAGCAAGGTTGGCCTGAGAGGACAAGACGTCCATATTTTGAGCACGCGATAAAGTGCGCGGCAATAATTCCATTGCAAATGCCGTAGTTCCTTGCTTTGCATAGGCGTCTAATTGGTCATTACGGTACGGGTCCAGCATACCAATAACAATACTGCCATTTGATAGCTGAGCAATTTGCTCAGCCGTTAAATTCTGTACCACACAAATAATTTCCGACTGGATTAATACTTCAGACTCGCTAGCAATTTTAGCACCTGCATTTGCATAAGCGGTATCATCGTAATAGGCATGTTGGCCTGCACCAGCTTCGATAATTACCTCATGACCAAGCTTTATAAGCTTTTTTACCGAGTCTGGAGTGATCGCAACACGGCCTTCAAATGCCTGTTTTGCTTGAGTTGTGCCTATTATCATATTCGCTCCTAGCTGTGTATAGTTGATCTAAAATTGCTAACGCATTCACATCCAAATTTTTAATGCCGTTAAATTAGCTCATAAAAAACCTCTGGTTACTTTAAGTAGAACCAAAGGTTATCAATTTAATAAATGGTTTAGATATAGTCATCAATAATATTTATTATAGGGAGATAAATCAAAAGATTTCATTGCAGAACTATGACCGACCAGTAAACTAAAGTTACAATATTAACATTTTTAGCGATTAATCAAGAGAGTAGCACATAACAGAATTATATGGTTTATAGAAATTAGTAAAATTTAAGTTATAAAACCAATCAATTGCATCATTACTGTTCGCTCAACAAAAGTTATGATAGGCTTAAATTATTCAAATCACTTGTGTACTGATAAAAAAAGTAGAATTAATAACAATGTCTAAATAAAATCATTTGAATAAGGATCAGTGTATGTACTTTGTATTATCTCCAGCAAAGAGCCTTAACGAAACCGATTATGTACCGGTAAAGGTCGGGAACTACTATAGTCAACCAGAGCTTATTGAGAATTCACAAGAGCTTATGAAGGTTTTAAAGTCAAAAGAGCCGACTGATCTACAACAGCTGATGAGCATATCTGATGACCTAGCTCAGCTAAATGCCCAACGTAACCAAGAGTGGGCATGGAGTGAAGAGGCGCCTTTTGATGATGATAACGCCAAACCAGCGGGTTATCTATTTGATGGTGATGTCTATACTGGCCTCGATATGTATCATATGGATAAGGAGACAGTTGTCTATTTAAACGAGCATCTTGGGATTCTATCGGGATTATATGGTGTGCTTAAACCGTTAGATTTAATTAAGCCGTATCGTTTGGAGATGGGTACTAAGCTTGAAAATGAACAGGGCGATAACCTATATGAGTTTTGGGATACGCTTATTACGGATGTTATCAATCAGCGTATGCAAGATACTGCCAAGCAAGGTGAAGATAATGTGCTTATTAACCTAGCGTCTAACGAGTACTTCAAGTCGGTTAAGAAGAAGGAGCTTGAAGCCGATATAATTACGCCGCGTTTTGAAGATGAAAAAAATGGCAAATTTAAGGTTATCAGCTTTTATGCCAAAAAAGCACGCGGTTTGATGGTAAAGTATGCAGCCGATCATAAAATCACTAAAGCAGAGGACTTAAAGGAATTCGATTTAGCAGGGTATTACTACGTTGAAGAAGCATCGGATGATAAAACGTGGACATTTAGACGAAATGAAGCGGATCAGTAGTCGTAAATATTTAATATTAACTTAAATCGGGATTTTAGCTTTTATAAGCCATTGTTTTTATTTGGGTTAAATATCCATCCCCAACCCTTCCTTTGGAAAAGGAAGGGAGCTAACCTTTCCAAAGTTAAAAAGAGATCAATGACTGTTTCTTTAAAAGGTAAGATGCATTGCTTTGCAACAAAGGAGTGCCTATAAACTTAACTTTTATGAATTGATTCTCCCGAATTCAGGTTAATATTAATTTAGTTATTTTGACACTCTATCAACTATTGTAAGTAAAATTCCAGCCTCTTATCAATAAATCACATAAGAAACCCCGATAAGCCAAAGCCTATCGGGGTTTTATTATGCAAGACATAACTCAATTTAGACTAAGCCAATTCGCATAGTAGAAAATGAGTTAAGCATAGTCAAGGTAGGGCAACCTACATCATGCCGCCCATACCACCCATGCCGCCCATACCACCAGCACCGCCCATGCCAGCCATGCCGTCATTATCTTCAGGCTGGTCAGTGATCATTGCTTCAGTGGTCAGCATTAGGCCAGCAACAGATGCCGCATGCTCAAGCGCAGAACGGGCTACTTTAGCAGGGTCAAGGATACCCATCTCTAACATATCGCCATAAACGCCAGTTGCCGCGTTATAGCCATAGTTACCAGAACCATTCTTCACTTCGTTTACTACGACAGAAGCTTCATCGCCTGCGTTAGTGACGATTTGACGTAATGGCGCTTCCATAGCACGGCGTAAAATATTGATACCCGCATTTTGGTCATCATTATCGCCAGTCAATTCGCTGATAGCACTCATCGCACGAACGAGAGCAACACCACCACCAGGCACAACGCCTTCTTCAACCGCAGCACGAGTGGCATGAAGCGCATCATCTACGCGGTCTTTCTTCTCTTTCATAGCGGTTTCAGTAGCAGCGCCAACTTTAATAACCGCTACGCCGCCTGATAATTTAGCCACACGCTCTTGCAGTTTTTCTTTATCGTAGTCAGAAGTTGATTCTTCGATTTGACGGTTGATTGAGTCAACACGCGCATTAATATCTGCTGTATCACCAGCACCATCAACAATAACCGTGTTTTCTTTACCAACGGTTACTTTCTTAGCCGTACCTAAATGCTCAATAGTCGCAGTCTCTAGGCTTAAGCCCACTTCTTCAGAGATAACCGTACCGCCCGTTAGTGTGGCGATATCTTGTAACATTGCTTTACGACGATCACCAAATCCAGGTGCTTTAACCGCACAAGTCTTCAATCCGCCACGCATGTTGTTCACAACAAGAGTCGCTAGGGCTTCATTTTCAACATCTTCTGCAATGATTAATAGTGGCTTACTTTGTTGCATCACTTGCTCAAGTAATGGCACGATTTCACGAATGTTGCTGATTTTTTTGTCAACAAGCAAGATGAAAGGATTTTCAAACTCAGCGGTTAAGCTGTCTTGTTTGTTAGCAAAGTATGGGCTGATATAGCCACGGTCAAACTGCATACCTTCAACCACTTCTAAAGAATCTTCAAAGCCTGAGCCTTCTTCAACAGTGATTACGCCTTTTTTGCCAACTTTCTCCATCGCTTCAGAGATAAGCTCACCAATTTTGGTATCAGAGTTAGCAGAGATTGAACCCACTTGAGCAATTGCTTTATGATCATCAGCTGGCGTCGCTAATTTATGAATCTCTTCAACTGAGGCAAGTACCGCTTTATCAATACCACGCTTAAGATCCATAGGGTTCATGCCGGCCGCTACCGACTTCATACCTTCTTGTAAGATAGACTGAGCCAATACCGTTGCTGTAGTCGTACCATCACCCGCTACGTCATTGGTTTTGCTCGCCACTTCACGTACCAGCTGAGCACCCATGTTTTCAAATTTATTCTCAAGCTCGATCTCTTTAGCAACAGAAACACCATCTTTAGTGATAGAAGGTGCGCCAAAAGACTTATCGATGACCACATTACGGCCTTTAGGTCCTAGGGTTACTTTAACAGCGTTTGCTAGAACGTTAACGCCGTCCATCATCTGTTTACGGGCGTCAATACCAAACTTTACTTCTTTAGCCATGAGAAAATCTCCAGTTATTTTAGTTGATTAAATTATTTTAATTAATGATATTATTTTTGGAATTGGTTGTATAAATCAATGACACTGATTATAAAAAAGCGGTAAATTAACCTTCCAACACACCTAGTACGTCAGACTCTTTCATAATCAATAACTCTTCACCGTCAACTTTTACAGTTTGACCCGCATATTGACCGAATAAAATGGTATCGCCAACTTTAACGTCTAAAGGACGGACATCACCATTTTCACGAAGCTGACCATTACCAACTGCTAAGATCTCTCCTTGAGATGGTTTTTCTTGTGCAGAACCTGGCAATAAGATGCCACCGGCCGTTTTCTGTTCTTCTTCCACACGGCGGACAACGATGCGGTCATGTAAAGGGCGAATATTCATTGTTCACTCCATTAAAAATAGTTGATTTTGATTGAATTAAAAGCACCCATATCCCTCATAAAGTAATATTTTTTTGCAAAAATTCAAGTCAATTTGAATATATTGTTATGAGCTATGGGGTTGTACTAAAAATGGGGTTAAGTAAGGATAGTTTCAACCTAAAAAAAGTATTTTTTTTCAAATCTGCCTGACAGTTGGGCTAAGTGTCTATAGACTAAAGTAATAAAAACAGAATAAATGTTGAAAACAAATTTTTAAAAAAGTTAAGGGAGGCCAGAATGAATATGCTAATGCGTTATTTTATAATGATGACTTTACTAAAGCGTGAGCTAAAAAAAATTAAAACCAACGAGACAACCACAACGCTGACCAATGAGCAATTATTTACCCCCTTTATCAAAAGCAGTCGTGTATTACCGCATGATATGGGCTTTCGCAATCACCTCCCGAACTACCGCTACCTATCGTTCATCGAACTCAATATCACGGCGTGGCTAACCCAATGCCAACATGCAAAAGGCATTACCGAGCCAGAAAACAAGCTGTATTGGATATTAGCTATGCAAGAAATGGTGTATCTAAAAGAAATAAAGTTTTTAGATAAGATGAAAGTCACAACAACCCTTGAAGGTTGGGATAATAAATACGTTTACTTTCAACATCATTTTTCAGTGAAAAACAACGATATGGCAATAGGGTTGTCCAAAGTTGTGCTGATGAACAAAGCAGGTAAAAAGTTCAAACCTGACGTTTTGGATATGACGGGCAATCATCTGACAGACATCATCGATACGTGGAACGCCAACCAACTCGCTATCAAACAACAGTAGTCTTGCGTGTGGCGCTAATAAGTTTTGGAGCTATTCTCGCTTTACGTTACTATCTTGGTTTGCACTAGGCGAGTCGCTACACGTTACCCCGTTCCTGCTTCGCGATAACAGGGTAACGCTAGCGTCTCAGCCCAGTGCTGCACCAAGTATATCCACTACAATCGAGGCTAAACCACCTTGTTAAAGCAACGTTTATCATTCTTAACACGACCTAAATCAAACACCGTATCTATGTTAAAATCTCAGCTATATAATCAATTTGTGTGACACACTCGAAACTTGAAACAATTGTCCCTTCCTATTTCAACACTCATCTTTAAATAAGGACACCACCATGAACCAAAAACTAAAATGGACAGATAGCCTAGACATCGCTATCGAATTGGTCGAGAAGTTTCCAGAAACCGATCCACAGTATGTTCGCTTTACCGATTTGCACCGCTGGGTAACCGAATTAGAGAACTTTGATGATGACCCAAACAAATCAAACGAAGGTATCTTAGAAGCCATTCAAATGAATTGGATTGATGAGGCGGACTGATTATTAGGAGTTTATGACTCGGTGATTAAGTTCTGGGAGTAAATCATGAATACATACCCTCAGAGGGTAGCAGAAAATATCCTACCTTTATCAATTTCAAACAATGTATCTGATGCATTTAAAGAATGGTATTTTACTGATAATGTTAAAGACCATGAAACTAATTCAGAATATTGTGAACTCTGTGACCAAGAGCAGTTAAGATATCATTTCGAAATTAGAAATGAGTATACTGGCAAAATCCTACAAGTTGGTTCAAGTTGTATACTTAAGTTTCAAGTTAATGTATACGAAAACGGTAACGTGCTCGACGAAAAATCTTCAAGACAAAAACTAGAGAAGATTAAACACAACATGCGTTTAGAATCATGTTTAAATGCTCTAGAGAAGCTAGCTATCTCGGAAAATAATAATATTTTGAAAAACGCATTAAAATTCTATAGAACTAATAAGTATTTAACACCCAAATATGCTTTTGTTGTTTTATGGCGTTTGTCAGAGAGTGAGATAGATTATAACCCTTCTTTCTTTAAAGTCAGTTTGAAAAGAGATAAGTATAAAAGAGATTTAAGGTCAATGGATCGTAGTCGAGTCCATCTGATATGGAGTGCATTATCAAGTTCTCAAAGAAAAAAAGCTATTGCATACGGTCATAGTGCTCCAGAGAAAAGTAAAACTTAGAAATTTATTATTCATACATTATAGTTCTTACAGAACAACATAATCATAAATCTTAATATTACATATAAATAGTACACGTAGGCTGTGGCTTTAGCCCAGTTATTTACAAACTTGTAATTAAATTAAAGTGCTGGGCTAAAGCCTCAGCCTACATACTAATACGTCAATAAGTTGTACTAACCCAACAACTCTTCTAGCATCTTCTCATATATCTGCGCCAACTTACCGATATCATCAATTTCTACCTTTTGATCGACTTGATGAATGGTGGCGTTACGCATGCCTAGCTCAACCACTTGAGCGCCCGTTGGCTCAATAAAACGACCATCGGAAGCTTGCGTAGGGTGTGGTTAGATTTTTCAAACCTTGAAGAGGTGCAGTAAAATCGTAACCCACCTATTAATTTATGATGTTTGAAGGTGGTTTGTTCGTTAAATTCGGTGGGTTACGCTTCGCTAACCGCACCTGACGACACGACCAGAAATCCTGCCAACTTCAACCACGATAAATATCTGCAAGAATGAGATGTTACCGCTAGCCCTGATAGAAGCGGTAGCTTGGTGGGTTGTGGGGCATACAGCATCTTACACAGGAGTGGTCGCTTGAATAATGGAACACTCTTGTGTTTAGATGCTGTGCCCCACAGGCAACCAACTACAAGCGGATAGCAGGATTAGCTCCAAAAAATTCAACCAGAGTTGCAAATTAATCCAGTAACAACTCTTCTAGCATCTTCTCATAAATCTGCGCTAATTTACCGATATCATCAATTTCTACCTTTTCATCGACTTGATGAATGGTGGCATTACGCACACCAAGCTCGACTACTTGCGCACCCGTTGGAGCAATAAAACGACCATCGGAAGTGCCACCAGAAGTGGACAGTGTGGTATCAATACCCGTCACTTCTTTCACGGCTATTTTACACGCATCCACCAACTTACCTTCAGCCGTTAAAAATGGATTGCCTGATAGTTTCCATTTAATATCGTAAGTGGCATCACTATTATCAAAGTGCTTATCTAGTATTTCATGCGTTTTAGCACGAAGCTCTTCTTCTGTGGTTTCTGTGGAGAATCTAAAGTTAAATACTACCTCTACCGTTTCAGGAATGACATTATTAGCACCCGTGCCCCCATTGATATTCGAGATTTGCATCGAAGTTGCAGGGAAGAACTCATTACCTTTATCCCACTCGGTATTGGTAAATTCAGTTAACGCAGGCAGGAGGGCATGAATGGGGTTGACTGCCAAATGAGGGTAGGCGACATGACCTTGTTTACCAGTGACTGTCAAAATACCGCCCAACGAACCACGGCGACCATTTTTGATAATATCGCCAAGCGTATCGGTACTCGATGGCTCGCCAACCAAGCAATAAGTGATTTTCTCATTGCGAGCTTCTAATGCCTCAATGACTTTTACCGTACCATTAATAGAAGGGCCTTCTTCGTCAGAGGTTATCAACATCGCGATAGAGCCGTTGTGATCGGGATGATTTTTAACGAAGCTTTCAGTTGCCACTGTAAATGCCGCAATTGCGGTTTTCATATCTGCTGCACCACGACCCCATAAAAAGCCATCTTTAACGGTTGGCTCAAAAGGCGGGATTTTCCAATTTTCAGCATTGCCCGTTGGCACAACATCAGTATGACCTGCAAAGCAAATGACAGGATCTGTGGTGCCACGTCTTGACCACAAGTTTTTGACCTCAGCATTGAGTCCAACCGCATTTTTATCGCCAAAATACATAAATTCACACTCAAACCCAAGGGGTTTAAGTCTGTTAACCAATACATCTTGAGCGCCTTTATCATGAGGGGTGACCGAATCACGACTCATTAAATCAATACTGAGTTCTAAAGTGGCTTGTTGATGGTTAATAGTGTGGTTTTCTTGGTCGTTTGCACTCATAATTGTCTCAAAGTTGGTATGTAAAGGTGTATTGGTTTAAGGTCTGATTTAATTGGTTTTTTTAAATTATAGTCATAAAATTGATTCTAGTTTCGTTGGAGTTGCTTATTTCGTTTATTGACTATACGTTAATCATAATGGCTCAGTGATAACAATAGCATCATCAGACCTAACCAAGTGGCGATAGAATAACGTTGACGGTGCGCAATTTCCACTTGATGACACATATTACTATCAATTGACTTTTATCCTTTAGGTGCTATTAAACTTTAAGCCCAATAATTAGATTTAATACTCAATAGCCTATAAATATAATTTAAATTGAATCAGTAAAGAGCGTTTTAACAGACTCAAATCAGGGCAATTAACTATTAATATACTTATTTCAAACCCGCTTATGCTAACATATAACCATTATTTGATTCCCCAATTTTAATACGCAACTTTCCACAATTAAACAAGCTAACTTATGAACTATAAACATGCCTATCACGCAGGTAATTTTGCCGACGTTGTAAAACACATCTTACTGATTCAACTGCTTAACCAAATGAGCAAAAAAGATAAACCTTATTATGTACTAGATGCTTATGGTGGACGCGGTCTTTATTCATTAAGTAGTGAAGAGTCGCGTAAAACCGGAGAGGCTCGGGCAGGCGTACAAAAGATTTTGGATGCTGATACCTCCGACGCGCCCGATGCCGTACGTCAGTATATTAATGATATTCAGAAGGCACGTCAGACTTATGACAAGTTTGTATACCCAGGTTCACCTTGGTGGATTGCAAATCATGTTGAAAAAAGTCCAGAACCCCTTGTAAGAGCTGAAGCTTTTGAACTAAAAAATAGCGAATATGATGCCCTTAACTATCAATTGTATAAATTACCTATTGGTATTCAAAATCGTGATGCGTTTGAAGGTATTCGTGCGGTTATTCCGCCAGTAGAACGCCGCGGTGTTATATTGATTGATCCGCCCTACGAGCAAGAGCATAAAAACTTCTCAAACTTGGTGGAACTGTTAGTTGCCAGCATGAAAAAATGGCCACAAGGAGTGTATGCCCTTTGGTTCCCAATTAAAAATATTGATGCGGTTGAGTTATTTTATAAAAAAATGAAGCGTACCGATATTCGGAAACAGCTGTTATGTGAGCTAAATGTATATCCTAATGACGTTGCAGCAGGTCTTAACGGCACGGGTATGTTAATAATCAACCCGCCTTGGCAATTTGACCAAAATGCGCGCCAAATTTTAAACTTTTTACAGCCCTTACTGCGTCCGGCAGATGCGCCTGATTTGCCACAAAGCCAAGCGGTCAGCGTACGATGGTTAGTTGGCGAGTAGTTCGTCTATTTTAAAACCAATGATTTTTAAGCCAATTAATAGTCAAGCATTGAATCATCAACTCAACTGCTATAATAGACTACTATAACTATAACAAAACAATGTTGTCAGAGGTTCTTAATGAGCATGTCTAAATCGCCACGTCCTGACAGTTCTAACATAACTAGCAACTCAGAGACGCCACATCAGCAAGGCATAGCAACTAGCAATGCTGATTTAGCAGGTACAGACTCTGTCAATGATGGCTCAACGGGTAATGGCTTAAGAGCCGATGATTTAAGAATTAATGAGTTGACCGATACCCCGTCAAGCTCAGCAGCAACCCCTTTGGCTCATCAAAGTGAGCACAATCGCAAAATTGCAGAAACGGGTGATTACGACGGTTTAACCTTTGACGTTATCGAAGAAGAAGTCGCAGACGGTCATCAAGTGGTTAGCCGAGGTGTCTATCTTGCGCCCAATCTAATCACAACGCTATCCTTACTATCCGGTTTTTTCTCAATTTTATCTAGTATGCAAGGCGACTTTTATAAAGCATCTCTTGCCATATTTTTATCTGGCTTACTTGATGGCGCCGATGGCCGAGTGGCACGGATGCTCAATGCCCAAAGCCCTTTTGGCGAGCAATATGACTCGCTAGCCGACATGCTGGCTTTCGGAGTTGCCCCTGCCATTTTGATATATAGCTTTGCGCTACAACCTTTGGGAAGAGTCGGGGTTGCTTGTGCCTTCGTTTTCACTGCCTGTGCCGCCTTTCGCTTAGCACGTTTTAACGTTCAGATTGGCGAGGTCGATAAAAAATTCTTTGTCGGTTTAGCCAGTCCATTAGCGGCTATATTAGTGACCAGTGCTGTCATGGTTGCCATCGATCACAGCCAATGGATTGGGGAATACGATACCCAAATTATGTTTGCCTGCGCCGCTTGGGTGGTCATTTGTGGTCTGCTCATGGTCAGCAATATTAAATACTACAGCTTTAAAGAATTTGATAAAAAGAAAGTACCCTTTGTCGCTTTGATTATCGCTGTATTGGTCATGGCAATCGTATTATACGACATCCCTGTTGGTCTCCTTGCCATTGGTATTATCTACGCACTATCAGGCATTGTTTCGACCATAAAAGCCAAAATGAAAAATTAGACCAGGACATATCCATACAATCTAAATAACGAGACGTCCTAATATTGCGCACTAATGTTGAAGCTATTTCCTGCTATTCGCTTGTAGTTGGCAAACAGTGGGCAGCAGCGTCTAGGTTCAAGAGTATTCCATTATTCAAGCGACTCCCCTTGAACAAGACGCTGCAACCCCACTGCCTACCAAGCTACCGCTACTATCAGGGCTAAAAAGCCTAATGAAGGCATAGTGCTTACTACGTTATAAAACCCTTACTCAATGTGGAGTTTACCTGTTCTGATGTTACCACTAGGCTCGGAGAGCATGGCCTCTTTTAAACCCACAGTCAAAGCGTTTATACAAGCAACCCGCCCCCGTACCTTTCCACTCGCTGTCGCCAGCATTGTCTGCGGTAGTGGTTTAGCGTTGTCGCAATTGGCATCTACTACTGGTATCACTTGGCGCAATTGGCTAGTATTATTTCTCACTATATGGGTAGCCTTGGCGCTACAAATACTCTCCAATCTTGCTAATGATTATGGGGATGGCGTTAAAGGCACAGATGCCATGCGAGACGACAGCAGCCCAGAGCGTATGTTAGCAAGAGGTCAATTACAACCTGACCAATTCAAACGACTTATCTATATTTGGGCTTTTTTAACGTTTTGGTCAGGCGTGGCTTTGATCGCGATTGGATTTGATAACCTGCATGATTTTCTTATGTTTTTAGGCTTTGGCGTCGTCGCGATTATCGCTGCTATGGGTTATACCATGGGAAAGCGCCCCTATGGATATCGTGCAATGGGAGAGGTTGCCGTACTAATATTCTTTGGTTGGCTTGGTGTATTGGGCAGTGTCTATCTACAAACGCAGCAATTAAATCTTAGCCACTTAGTGCCTGCTACAGGTTGTGGCGGTCTTGCTGCTTGCGTGCTTTATGTGAATAATATGCGGGATGTATATAGTGACAAACAGGCGGATAAGGTTACCTTAGCTGTATTACTGGGCGATAAGAAGATGACTCAAGGCTACTTCTTCTTATTACAATTTTCAATGATGTGCTACCTGACATACGCTGCACAATTTAACCTCTATGCTTTAATTGTAATACTTCTATGGCCAAAACTTATCAGACATTCTAATGTTATCTATAAAAGCGTAACCTTAGATAATGAAGGCGAGGTAAAGGATGTGGATGTGATTAAGATAGGCGGAGAGCTTAAAAATATTGTGATGATTTGCCTTGGTGTTAACGTTTTATTTGTCTGCGGCTTAATAATTAGCCATATTTTTAGTAATGCTTAATAAGCATAGTGTTTACTCATAGCTGATATATAATGATCCTATAAATAGCTATTAAATAAGTTACTCATACTTTTTAAACTTTATTAAGCTTAAAACTTAACAAGCATACTATATAGATTGATAGGTACTGATATGAAACCTAATCAAGCATGGCAATATATTAGTTTGATTTGTCGCTCGGGGCTATCGCCGCTAACAGTGATGCCTATGTTAGTTGAGGCCATAAATAACGTGTTACCGTGTTTAAGTTTTACCTTTTTTTACGTTAATCCTGATACAACACCTTTGGGCTATTATGCGGAAAATTTTGACGAGAAGACGCACCTTTTTTTCTGTGCTAATAGTGAAAGTATTACCACTCAAATGGAAGATCCTGCTAGTTTTGCCTATCTATTTTCATTACCAAAACAGTTTGGCAACCTATTAAATCCGGTGCCTCAATTTTATCAAAGCAACACTTATAAAAGTATTTTTGCGCCGAATGGTGTTTATCATGTGCTGGATATGACGTTTAGTCTTTGGCATCATCCTTTTGCTATTGCAGCCATATTGCGTGAAAAAACCTCAATTCATTCTTCGCGATATCCCAGCTCAGGGTTCAGCAGTAGCGAGATAGATACGTTCCACATGCTTTACCAGCACTTAAAGCACTTAATTCTATCACCCGCCAGTATAGCTACTACTTATCATATGCGCTTTAAAAATAAAGCATCATGTCAATCAGCAGCTAAGATCAAAGGTATCGATAGTATACTAATCGAAGATCTACCGGCTGAGATACTAGCATCCAGTATTCAATGTACTAAACGAAACGGCTATTATGAATCAAGCTATACCACTTTGTCTGGTAGCCTACTAGTCAATGATCAAGGGGACATATACTCTGCTTCTGACGGAGCAATCAATTTATTAACTCAAGCTCTGCAAGTCAAGCATCGCTATCTACTCAAATATCGTCAAAACATCAAGCCTATAGTACAGTTTATCAATCAATTAATAGACCCTAGTCATAGTGCACGTGGTTTAACTTACCCCCCAGTATGTTACTTACCAGCGCCTAAAGGTATTTTGGTACTGCGCGCTTATAAAATTCATCCACTAAAAGAAGCTTTAGGGTTACCAAGTTACTACAATATACATATCGAGCTTAAAAAACCTATAAAGTTAACCGTCATAGATAATCTAAAAAAATATAGCTTATCACCTAGAGCCACAGATGTCGGCTGGCTAGTTGCAATGGGGTACAATAGCAAACAAATCTGTGCTCAGATGGGCATTCGCCCCAGCACACTACGAACCTATCTTAAAAGCTTATATATTAGCCTCAACGTACACTCCCAAGAACATCTTAGACAAGCCTTACAGCGGCCCACCATTAGATAAATTGAACCATACGTTCTAATAACATCCTCACTAAAGGGGATGTTTTGTGTTTTAAAAGTTACTATATTAGTAGCTATAAAATCTAACATACAAGGGGACCAGTTATGTTAAATCATGTCGATTATGTAATTTACAATATTTGTAAGTGTCAAGTTTTTAGTCATGGTGTTGTAGCGGTTAATGAACTGACGAGGATTCATAACCGATCGACATCTAATCATCTTGAGACATCAGTAGTTAAGTCTATAACAGCATTGCCTATCTCTCCGGTAATATTGCCAAAAGTACATTTGGGGATTGGTATTGCTATAATGATAGCAGGGTTGAGTTGGATACCATCAGCGCAAGCGGCCTACTGTCTTAAAGGAGATAGTAGTGGCTATCGTAGCGAAGCTTGCGGCTATGGTGGTAAAGCATCTGGTACCTTTAGCAGTACTTACGGTCCATATAGTAAGGCTACAGCCAGAGCCAGTAATGCTTATGGCGTAAACAGTCATGCAACAGGTCAAGATGGTAGTGCTTATGGCTCTAGTAGTAAAGCTGCTGGTAAAAATAGTAGCGCCTATGGGTATGCCAGTAAGGCATCGAGTGAATATAGTAGTGCTTACGGCGCCCTTAGTGAGGCATCAAATAGTCAAAGCAGTGCTTATGGTTTTAGTAGTGAGGCTTCAGGTTTGTACAGTAGCGCTTACGGTAGAATGAGCAAAGCACGAGGCTCTCATAGTAGTACCTATGGTTCTGCTAGTGAAGCATCGGGTTCTAAAAGTAGTGCTTATGGTTTCAGTAGCGAAGCTTCAGGCGAATTTAGTACCGCTTTAGGAACTGAGAGCAGAGCAACAGGAGATGTAAGTACTGCAATTGGACACTCCAGCAAAGCTTTAGGGGCTAAGAGTACTGCTTTAGGAACTGAGAGCAAAGCAATAGGAGATTTAAGTACTGCAATTGGTCATTTAAGTGTCGCCTCAGGTCTTTACAGTCAAGCAAGTGGCGTTAGAAGCAAGTCTATAGGTGAATTCAGTAATGCTTATGGCATAGACAGTATCGCAAAAGGAAAATATAGTAGTGCTTATGGTATGAACAGCAAAGCTTTTGGGGAATCGAGTAGCGCTTTTGGGGAATCGAGTAAAGCATTGGGTTCTAACAGCAGCGCCTATGGCAGTCGTAGTAATGCATCAAGTTTTGCTAGTACAGCTATAGGTAGTAACAGTACGGCTAACATTAGAGATAGTATTGCACTTGGTAGTGACAGTCATACCAGCGTTGATGCTGGCGTAGCTGGATATGATCCTTCGATCAAGGCAAGCTCTAAGAGCCGTAGCCCTGTATGGCGAGCTACCAAGGCAGCATTGAGTATTGGCAATACAAAAAATGAAGATCCAAGAGAAATACTCACTCGTCAAATCACTGGTGTGGCAGCAGGCACAGAGCCTACCGATGCTGTCAATGTCGCACAGCTCCAAGCAGTACAGGGTATAAAAACTCAAGTTAAAGGCGTAGCGACTCAGGCTCAACTTGATGAAATAAGAGCAGAGATGAAAGCATATACAGATGCATCAATTGCAGCTTTAAGCCGCAAACTTACCTTACAATCACAAAAACGCTGAACTTAATCCTTAAAGTGCCTATAAAATCGACGATTCAAGATAGATTTAATAAGACTCAGCAAATTATTTTTAAATCTATTGTCGAGAACCCCTTGACCACTATCATAAACCACGTATAATGCGCCCTAGTCGAAAGGGAAGCTGCTCAAACAAAAGTTTTTAAGATTTTAAGCAAGCCATTAGCATGACGTTTTAATCTACTTACTTAGTAATCCAGATAAAAAACCTCTGACTAAATTAAATATACCCTTGACACACAAAAAAAAGCGTCTATAATACGCACCTCATTAAGGGAAACGAAGTAAACAACCTGACTTGAAAGAGAAGGTTTAGAGCTTTAGGAACCTAAATGAAGAATAAATAAAAGCTTGACAGATATATAGTTAGACCATATACTAGACGGCTCACTAAGTAAGAACGGCAGATAGCTTATTATTACATTATTAGTGAATAACTTACCTCGGACGACGAGATAAGTCAACTATTTAAAAACTAGAATCAAAGAACAACTTGTGTGGATTTTTGTTGACATAGAATGCTGAGAAATTAAAGTTGGGGCTATCTCTTATCGGGGTAGTGACTAACTATAAAAATTATCATTCTTAACAGCAAGAAAACTCGAAGTTAATTCATTTATGAAAGAACGGAAAGAAGAACGCCAGAAAGAATGAGCCAAGTTTTAGTAACCTCTTTAAAGGGTTACATAGCAAGATTAAACTGAAGAGTTTGATCATGGCTCAGATTGAACGCTGGCGGCAGGCTTAACACATGCAAGTCGAGCGGAAACGATGATAGCTTGCTATCAGGCGTCGAGCGGCGGACGGGTGAGTAATACTTAGGAATCTGCCCAGTAGTGGGGGATAGCACGGGGAAACTCGTATTAATACCGCATACACCCTACGGGGAAAAGGGGGCGCTTGCGCTCTCGCTATTGGATGAGCCTAAGTCGGATTAGCTAGTTGGTGGGGTAAAGGCCTACCAAGGCGACGATCTGTAGCTGGTCTGAGAGGATGATCAGCCACACCGGAACTGAGACACGGTCCGGACTCCTACGGGAGGCAGCAGTGGGGAATATTGGACAATGGGGGCAACCCTGATCCAGCCATGCCGCGTGTGTGAAGAAGGCCTTTTGGTTGTAAAGCACTTTAAGCAGTGAAGAAGACCATACGGTTAATACCCGTATGCGATGACATTAGCTGCAGAATAAGCACCGGCTAACTCTGTGCCAGCAGCCGCGGTAATACAGAGGGTGCAAGCGTTAATCGGAATTACTGGGCGTAAAGCGAGCGTAGGTGGCTTAATAAGTTAGATGTGAAATCCCCGGGCTTAACCTGGGAACTGCATCTAAAACTGTTGGGCTAGAGTAGGTGAGAGGGAGGTAGAATTTCAGGTGTAGCGGTGAAATGCGTAGAGATCTGAAGGAATACCGATGGCGAAGGCAGCCTCCTGGCATCATACTGACACTGAGGTTCGAAAGCGTGGGTAGCAAACAGGATTAGATACCCTGGTAGTCCACGCCGTAAACGATGTCTACTAGTCGTTGGGGGACTTGATCCCTTAGTGACGCAGCTAACGCAATAAGTAGACCGCCTGGGGAGTACGGCCGCAAGGTTAAAACTCAAATGAATTGACGGGGGCCCGCACAAGCGGTGGAGCATGTGGTTTAATTCGATGCAACGCGAAGAACCTTACCTGGTCTTGACATATCTAGAATCTTGTAGAGATACGAGAGTGCCTTCGGGAATTAGAATACAGGTGCTGCATGGCTGTCGTCAGCTCGTGTCGTGAGATGTTGGGTTAAGTCCCGCAACGAGCGCAACCCTTTTCCTTAGTTACCAGCGGGTTATGCCGGGGACTCTAAGGATACTGCCAGTGACAAACTGGAGGAAGGCGGGGACGACGTCAAGTCATCATGGCCCTTACGACCAGGGCTACACACGTGCTACAATGGTAGGTACAGAGGGCAGCTACACAGCGATGTGATGCGAATCTCAAAAAGCCTATCGTAGTCCAGATTGGAGTCTGCAACTCGACTCCATGAAGTCGGAATCGCTAGTAATCGCGGATCAGAATGCCGCGGTGAATACGTTCCCGGGCCTTGTACACACCGCCCGTCACACCATGGGAGTTGATTGCACCAGAAGTGGGTAGCCTAACCTTCGGGGAGGCGCTTACCACGGTGTGGTCGATGACTGGGGTGAAGTCGTAACAAGGTAGCCGTAGGGGAACCTGCGGCTGGATCACCTCCTTATTGACGCATTCGGTCAGCAAGAATTCACAACAAGTTGTTCTTTGATTTTAGTAGATAAAAGCTTTAATAAGCTTTAGAAGATTGTGCAATAGCATAGCTTTTTGAAAATCCTATTTAAAGGATTTTCCTTGCGAAGCTAAAATTGCAATGCAATTTTTTAACGCTTCTCAGGGTCTATAGCTCAGCTGGTTAGAGCACCGTGTTGATAACGCGGGGGTCGGTGGTTCAAGTCCACCTAGACCCACCAT
>NZ_JBXYJE010000011.1:0-112514 GCF_057396285.1 Psychrobacter sp. CX97
TGAACTGACCCCCAAAAGTTGGACGGTTTAAGTCTATCTCAAGGACTGAATTCTGTACTTCACAGGACTCAGTCCTTTAAGTTTAAGCTGAATACGCTCATGATTGTAATAATGAATGTACTCATGAATTTGCTTTTCTAGTTCATCAATAGTTTTAGGCTTTTCAATATAGATGGTCTCACACTTCAGTGTGCCAAAGAAGCTCTCCATTAACGCATTATCTATGCAGTTGCCTTTTCTACTCATGCTTTGTCTTATCTTATGCTTTTTAAGCGTCTTTCTAAAAGGCTTCATTTGATAATGCCAGCCTTGATCAGAGTGAAGCATTAACTTTTTATGACGACTTGTTTTCGTCTTATCTAGCGCAAAATCTAGCATTTTACTTACCACATCATAGGTTGGTCTTTTAGATAAGGTATAACTGACTATTTCATTATTATAGCAATCAAGAATCGGAGATAGATATAATTTATTGTCACCCACCTTAAACTCAGTAATGTCTGTTAACCAGCGTTTATTGGGTTTACCAGCATGGAAGCGACGCTTTAAATAGTTCTTTGCTATTTTTCCCTGTTGACCTTTATAGGATCGATACTTCTTTCTTCTGATCTTCGCATTAAGATTTAACTGCTTCATAAGCTTGGCAATAAGCTTATGGTTATGATGCATGCCTAACTGCTTTAATGCGGCTGTGATTCTACGATAGCCATACCGACCTTTATGTTGGTAATATAGCTCGATGATACGCTGCTTTAAATCAGCGTATTTGTCTTCAGCATCAAACTGACACCTATGGTAATAAAAGACACTTTTAGGCATATCAGCTATCTTAAGTAAAGCTGATATGCAATATTTATCCCTTAGTCCTTCGATGAGCCTTGCTTTGTCTCGGCTTGTTCCCTCTCCCTGAGCAAGGCATCGAGCTTTTTTAGGTAGGCATTCTCCGCACGAAGATATTCATTCTCACGTTTCAGCTCTGCTAATATCTTTTCATCATCTGGTTTGTCTGTGATAAATGGTTTGCTCATGGCCGCTCTACCTTTACGTTTAGATATGAGTCCAGACATACCCTGTAGTCGATAAGCTTTGTGCCACTGGCTGATTAAAGCTGGTGAGCTGATGTTATACCTTAGAGCAACTTCCAATTGACTTAGGCCTTGGGTAAGCATCGTTGTTAGTACGTTAAGTTTAAACTCACTACTGTATTTGGCTTTGCTTGTCTTTGGCTTAATAGCCTTTATACCACCGCTTTGATATTGCTTGACCCATTTACTTACAAATCTTGGATTCACTTTAAACTTCTTTGCTGTGGCATGACCGGTATGTCCTTGCTTATAGTATCCTATGACTTTGATCTTAAAATCTAGATTGTAACGCATAAAAATACCCCATAAGTTGTGTCCAACTTTTGGGGGTCAGTTCAACTTTGGGGCTCTTTTGTGTTTGAATGTAATCATGGTTGTTAAGACTAATATAGTCAAAGTACTTTAAAATCAATACAAGGTAATCGAATGAAAGAAATGCAATTGTAGGCTAAATAAACCAGATTAATATCATAGTGATTATAAATTAGCCGACTATAGATGTTAATAGTTATGCCACTTCAATAGCAACGGCAACAGCTTCACCACCGCCAATGCACAATGAGGCAACACCTTTTTTACCACCAGTACGTTTCAATGAGTTAATAAGGGTCACTAAAATACGGGCACCTGAACAGCCTACTGGATGACCAAGCGCACAAGCACCACCCTCAATATTAACTTTAGAATGAGGGATATTTAGTTCTTCCATCGTTACCATCGTAACCATGGCAAAGGCTTCGTTGATTTCCCATAAGTCGACGTCTTCAACTGACCAACCGGCTTTGTCTAAAACTTTTTCAATAGAGCCAATCGGCGCAATCGTAAATTCGCTTGGATGGCGCGAGTGAGAGGCGGTAGCTACAATGCTGGCTTCGATGTTAAGTCCTTTATCTTTAGCCACTTGTTCAGAAGTAACCACGACTGCCGCTGCGCCATCAGAGATTGAGCTGGCATTTGCAGCAGTGATAGTACCGTCTTTAGCAAAAGCAGGACGAAGCGTAGGAATACGTTCTGCATTGGCATTACCTGGCTGTTCATCAGTGTCGATACTCACATCGCCTTTACGATTTTTAATAGTTATCGGGGTAATCTCGTCTTTAAAGTGACCTTCTTTAATAGCGGTTAAAGCACGATTTAATGACTCAATAGCGAAGTCATCCATTTGCTCACGGGTATAGCCCTTCTCATTAGCCATTTCTTGAGCAAATTGACCCATCAGCTTACCCGTATCGGCATCTTCTAAGCCATCTAAGAACATATGATCTTGGACTTCTTTATGACCCATCCGGTATCCGCCACGAGCCTGTGGTAAAATATAAGGGGTATTTGTCATAGACTCCATGCCCCCTGCAACAATAATATTAGCACTGCCAGCTTTAATTGAGTCATGAGCTTGCATGACCGCTTTAAGGCCAGAACCACAAAGTTTATTAATAGTTACAGCACCGGTGCTATCTGGAATACCTGCATTACGCATTGCTTGACGAGCTGGACCCTGTTTAACTCCCGCTGTTAAAATACAACCCATGATAACTTCATCCACTTCTTCAGGCTCGACCCCTGAACGCTCGACAGCGGCTTTAATAGCAGTAGCACCAAGTTGGGGGGCAGTTGCACCACTAAGGTTACCTTGGAATCCACCCATAGGGGTACGTGTACCACTTACAATAACAATTGAATTTGATGACATAATTTTATCCTTAATTTGAAACCTACTCACACATCAGAGTAGGGTAGTAGTGAGTACGTTACGTTCTAAGTTAATTTAAGAGCGACTAAAAAGCATATCTTCTGTCCCTATATTACAGACTTATTATATGTTTTTCCTCAAAAACTAATTAGTAAAGTTTATATTCAATCTAATTCGTGTAGCCTAATACGTACGACATTTGAGGTAATTGCGTCTAATGCTTCTATTTTATTTATGGCGATATTCATTCGACTTTCAACAACCGGTAGAGTCAAAATTATAATTGGAACCTGTCCTTTTTGATGGGCAGGCTTTTGTAATATCGCATCAATATTAATGCCAGCATCGCTTAAGATACGGGTCACGTCTGCCAATACGCCAGGTGTATCATTTGCTTGTAATCGTAGATAGTAACCTGCAACCATTTGTTCAGCGGGTAGGATGGGTATGTTCGATAGCGCCTCTGGCATAAATGCTAAATGCGGCACATGGTGTCCGTCATCTTCTACCGTTAACACACGAATCAAGTCCATCACATCTGCCATTACTGCAGAAGCCGTGGCCCCAGCCCCAGCCCCGTCTCCATAATAAAGAGTTTGGCCTAAGGGGTGCGAGTTAACCAATACCGCATTTTTAACGCCATTGACATTCGCCAGTAGTTTGTCTTGTGGAATCAAAGTAGGGTGAACTCGCAATTCAATACCCGTTGCTGTTCTATTACAGTCTGCTATATCTTGATCATCATAACGGCGTACGGCAAAACCTAAGTGTTTGATACGGTAGCCTAATTCTTCGGCATATGTAACGTCTTGCAGGGTAATGTTGGTTATGCCTTCACAGTAGACTTTATCAAATTGTAGAGGAATACCAAAAGCAATAGAAGCCAGAAGCGCAAGTTTGTGTGCGGCATCTATGCCTTCGACATCAAAAGTAGGATCTGCTTCTGCATAGCCGAGCGCTTGCGCTTCTGCCAATACATCATGGAAATCTCGGCCTTTATCACGCATCTCCGACATGATGAAGTTGCCTGTGCCATTGATAATACCCGTTAACCAATCTACTTTATTCGCAGCTAACGCTTCACGCATCACTTTGATAATAGGAATACCACCAGCAACAGCAGCTTCATAAGCGACATGTACGTTATGCTGCTCTGCTAACGCAAAAATTTCGTTGCCGTGTTCTGCAAGTAAAGCTTTGTTAGCCGTTACTACATGTTTACCATTTTTAATGGCGTGGGTAATCACCTCTTTGGCAATGGTTTGCCCGCCGATGACTTCGATAACAATATCGACATCATCGCTCTCTGCAATTGCCATTAAATCGCTGTTTTGTTTTATACTAGGCTCTATGTCATCACGTTGACGCCGAGTTCCTACTTGGGTGATATAAATGTCATGGCCACTACGTCTTTTAAGCTCTGATAGGTTGTCTTTTAGTAGGTCTAGCACGCCTGTACCCACAGTGCCAAGCCCTAGTATGGCAAGTTTAATTGATTTACTCACGGTATCCTCAGTAGTGTTATTAAGCATTATTATAGAGAGTAGATAGTATTAAGGGGGTGCAGCTATCAAATCAAATTATCATTATATAGATAGTACTTCATTACATTATATAGATAGTACTACCCTAGTGCTAACAAGCTAAATAATACAATCTAAAAGGTTAAATAGACTACAGGTTAAAGTTAACATGGTAGTGGTTTAAAAGTAACTTAGCGGTCAGCACTTTAACTGACGGTTTAGTCTAAAACGACACCCATACTATCAGTCAATGTAACGCGAATAAAGTGCTAACCCTCATAAAATCCTAAAGGTACAAAATAATCCGATGATCAGTGCTCTTGATTAACCTTTATATTTTATCAGCTTTTGTTGATTTGGCTTAGGGGTTAGTCAGGGTAAGTGGCTGGGTCATTGTTTATGATCCCATTAATTTATAGTAATGATAAGTTATAGCAATGAAATGACCTGTTTATACCCTATTTAAGACGACCTACGACCTGAACTTCAACACGGCGGTCGGGCGCTAGACATAGTTTGGTTTGCTCATTACTCATATTTTGGCAGCTATTTGTTAAAGGTGAGGATTCTCCCATGCTGGATATAGTCATAGAGGAGGGGTTGAATCCTCTGCGAATTAACTCATCTCTTATCGCATTAGCACGTTTAAGCGCTAATTCATAATTATAGGACGCATTACCTAAGTAGTCAGTATGGCCTATTATTTTAATAGAATGAACCTGATTGTATGCTTGATGAATGCTAGAAGACAGTTTATTGATATTGAATGCACTCGAAGACTTTACATCTGCTGAGTCAAAATCAAAAAGTAAGTCAGAAGATAATGTAAAGGTGCGTACTTTTGGTTGAATGTTTGTTGGTACAGGCTTTAAGGCTGTCTCAATAACTTCAGCACATTGCGGGTTATTCCAGTAATAGTTCTCTACCACATCATCTTTATTATAATGTAGTTGTAATTGACACTGTATATAATTTCTTGAATTGGGTAGACGGATATTGAAAATGTAATTCCAATTATTCGAGTTAAACTCATTAAAATGTGGATTTCCGATTAACTGACGCACCGTATCATCGTTAATGCCCCTGTCAATATGAGTCAGCTGTATAGGATCATACCGTGGAATATCTTTTAAATAAGATCTACTAACATCAGGAAATTCAATATCTTTATTTATAGGATTGACAGTATTCGCTGAAGCTGAAGCTGCGATGGCTAAAATAGTGTAGGAGAGTATTGAAAATAGTCTTTTCATAAGTGATACCTTACTGATTTTGTAATAGTAAATAGGGGAGCCAGACTGGCTAATTCAGGAATAGCAAGTCTGACCAAGAGCATTAAAACTAAGATTTAATCAATAACACCTGAAACACCAATACGGAATAAAGGATCATTTTCTGTATTGGTTGATACGCCCCCATTTATAGACCAGCGACCGTTATCGGCAGTTCGACGCAGGCTAACACCTATTGCTGATTCACTATTATAATGACTTGCTCCTGCAGCATAAGTCCATTTACCAGCAACATAGGGTGCATTTTCAATTGCGGCTGCTGAAGCTATACCTGCAGATAGCTGATTTTCTAAGTCATCTATTTGAACGGCCATTTTATAGCCAAGATCGTTCAACTGATTCACATTGACTGCATCGGTACCATACACGCCTGGCGCAACGTTTTTAATAGTATTCCCCCCATTATTGAGACCTTGACTAGTGACACTTATAGGATTATTAGCCGTATCTGGATTGGTTATAGTGATACCGTTGTTATCAATAAACGTATCACCGATGCTAACACTCTCCACTGTAATATTATCAGCCAATGCTACTTGAACCCCATCTTCTGAAGTCGTTGTAGCTATATTATTATCGCCTGTAATATTAACAGTATCACCAAGTTGGTAGTTGTTTGCAGTATTGCCATTACCAACATTTAATCCTTTACTAATATTAGCCGTGTTGCCTGCAATATCATTACGATTGGTTGCAATATTGCCAGCATTAAGTGCCACCTTCTGATTAGTATCATTTAATTGACTACCATTAATAGCATCAGAGCTACCCGCATTAATATCGCCATCAGCTACATTAGCGAGTTTTGTCGGTACTGTTGTGGAACCATTGGCATTTTGAATACTCGTCATAATGTTAGCGTTTTCTACTACATTACCACTACCATCAATCGCAGTATTAAAGCTATTACCTATCTTATAAAGTTTATTTCCTTCAGTGTCTGTATAAACAACAGGTAATTGAGAATTGTTTGTGACACCTTGAGCATTTACTGATAGGTCATAACTGACGCCATTATCCGTTGTGGTTTCAATGACACTTACCGTACCATTATTAGAGGTAACTTGCGTACGGCCATCATCAACATATTGTTTGTTGGTCACTGAGTTTGGTGTATTACCCACATTTTCGACTGTCATATTAACCGCGTTTACTGTACTAAATGTTACCTCATCAGAAGTTGACACTTTAATACCACCATTACCATCATCTTCTAACATGATATTTTTACCAGTAACAAAGTTAGCTGTATTAGAGGCTTTATTAATGGTTTTAACCTCTTTACCATCAATTTGAGTGACTATAGTTTGCAGAGCACTATCTGCTACCCCACCAACTTTGTTCAACTGACTGACATTCACTGCGTCTGTTGCGTCTGTACCTGCTTTAACGTTGGTCATGACCGTATTACCAGCATCAATACCAGTCGTCTTATCTATATTGACTTGACCTACTGTGACTGTATCAAAAGCAACTTCTGGTTTAGTACCAACGGTAAAGTTAGCACCTTCGCGAGTAATGGTAATGTTATTACCATTAACGAAATTAACCTCATTTCCTATATTGATAAGTTCGCCTTCATCACTATTAGCTTTAGCAATAAAACCTGAGTTATTTATGGCCTTTGCTATATCATTTGAGGTGGCAAGAGAGGTAGGGATTTCAGCAGATATAGCACCCTTATCATCAGCCGTGAAGCCATGCGTAACTGCAATAACATTCCCATCATCATCTTTAGTAATAGTCATATCGTCTGTATTCACAGAAACATCAAAGGTCGTTGCACCGGTGGTATCGTTTTGAGTAGTAGTGACAGTGATAGACTCATCAGCAGACCTGACAGCTTCTTTTGATCCCGCAGCGGCGTTACTTAACTGACTCAAGTTAACAGCATCTGTTGCGTTCACACCCGCTTTCACATTGGTAATGACTGTATCGCCTGCATCAATACCCGTGTTATCAATAGTCACTGGACCTACTGAAACGGTATCGGCAGTGACTGAATCGAAGGTCACATCCTTGGCTGTGGCTACTTTAATAGAACCATCTTCATCACTTAAGACAATGTTGTCACCGTTTTTAAAGTTGGCAACATTGTCGTCTTGATCAAGCGTTTTCACCTCAGTACCGTTGATTTGGGTCACCACAGTTTGCAGGGCAGAGTCCGCTTTACCTAGACTCTCGATAGTGTCTTCAGTGAGCTCAACCTTATAATCAGTAATGTCAGTTGCCTCATCTTTAGTACCGGTAACGCTTAAGCTATCTGATGACACCGTAGATTTTTCTGCATTGATGGTATATTCAGTACCTGCAGCAGCATTAGTATCTGTATCAATAGTCACATTGTTACCTGCAGCTACTGTATTGTGCTTTTTACCGTCTGCGATTGCGTCTTTAGTAGTTTGATTAAGATCAACTTCATAGGTAAGTAAGCCATCAGCATCTTCTGTACCGCCTATGACGGCTACCTTGCCGTCAGTAGCGGCAGTAAGGATGGTTTTAGTGGCGTTAACCGTGTAGATGGTATGACCGTCGGCAGATGTTGTGTCTTTATCAACTGTCACTTGTTTGCCAGCTTTAACTTCGGTTTTCAAACCTTTAATTTGCGAAACATTTACGGCATCAGTATCTGATGTTCCAGCAGCAACATTAACGATTTTGTTATTACCATTATCTAAACCTGCTGTCGTTAATCTAACTCGGTCTTTTGAGGTATCACTAGGTGTGATAATAACCCCATTGCCAGTGACATTATTAATATTACCGTTAGCATCAGTAAATTCAGCATCAGTTAAACCTTTTAAGCTTTTTGCCAGTTTAACGTCAAGAGTATCAGCTTCGTTACTAACCACACCGATATTATTGTCAGTTAACAATGTAGCATCTGTGACACCGCCTTCGACATTGACCGTATCTCCAAGTTTACGGTCAAAATCAGCCCCTGTATCGCCAGAGAAAGTAAGAGGGGTCTGTGCTACTTGTTTTAACTGTGCAACGTTTACCGCGTCGGTATCTTCAGAGCCTGCAGCGACACTGGTAATTTGACGGGTTAGGTCATTACTTACATCACCAACAGAAACTGCAGCTTGGGTAGCTCGCCATGTAGAGTCTTGGATAGTAGAGTTCGTATTTGTAAGAATATCGTAGCCACTTACAGTAGGGATGTCTCTAGTTGCTATAGATGCAGATCCAAGAGCAACACTATTTTCAATAGTAGCTTGGGATTCAGTACCAAGCGCTATTGCGTTTCCAGCTTCAGCTTGTGCACGTTCGCCAATTGATATCGTATTGTTTATCGCCTCTGAAGTACTACCTAAATTTATACCCGCACTTTCACCAATGGCAATATTAGAGCTGCCTTCTATGTTATTACCAGCGCCGATACCTAAAGCAACGTTATTTTTGCCATTAATCTGTTGACCAGAGCGGTAACCAACTGAACTGTTGCCTGTACCGGTTACGTTTTGGCCAGACCAGTGACCTACTGCTGAGTTTTGAGCACCAACTACACCCTGTCCAGATAGTCCACCTAACGAAACGTTACGACTCCCTTCGACATTCTGACCAGCTTGATAACCGACAGATACATTATCTACACCAACATTTTTGTTGTTATCGTCTGTTCCTGAACCAGCTTGCATACCTAAAGAAGTATTACGAGAACCACTGGCATAAGCACCTGCTAATACCCCAACACTTGTATGACCGTCACCTGCGGTACTTCGGCCACTTTGTGAGCCTACTGAAGTAGTTCCTTCACCTTGTGCTTCGGTACGATAACCTATTGCGATACTTTGCTCGCTTTGCGCTTCAGCACGATAACCGACTGCGGTGGCGTTGCGGCCAGTTGCCTCAGTACTAAAACCAACGGCTATGCTACGATCTCCAGTGGCTTTAGCCTTTTCGCCAGCGGTAACAGTAGTTGCACCCGTGGCCCCTGCTGCTTCCTCTATTTTACCTAAATTTGTGGTGGCGTTACCTGTACCGGCGTTAGAACCGTCAGCCTTATTAACGTGGAAGTAAGTATCTTTATTTAGTTTATTTATCGTTTCATTAAGTTGACTACCATTGATAGCATCTTTGGATGAATCACTAATTAAACCATCAGCTACATTAGTGATTTTATTATTGTTTGCATCAAAGCCATTGGCTTTTACTACGCCTTCAAAAGTTGGAGCATCAAGCAATTGAATATCAATTTTGCCATCTGTAACAACCGTTTTTATATTATCATTGCGTGAATCAGCAGTTGCTCCACCAGAGATTTCAAGCGTAGATCCTAGCTTTTGCTGTGAACCATCGGCATCTGTATCTTGTAAAACATTACCTGTGAAGGTTAGTGGGCTACTGGCTAAGTTACCTACCGCTTTTAACTGGGCTACGTTTACCGCATCACTATCTAAAGAGCCTGCGGCAACGTTTGTAATTTGACGAGTATTGTCAGCGTTACCCACAGACACTGCACCCATATTTCCAATAGCCATATTGCTTTTAACCGTAGCAGCAATAGCGTCTTTATCCGCATCAGTTGATAGAGTAGAAGCATACACTTGACTGTCAGCCAGTGTAGGCGTAGCAGCGGTAGTTACAGTAGTAGGAGCAGCTAAAGTCCCAGTTAATCCTTCTCTGTCGGCAATTGACTCTCCACCTAGTGCCACACTATGGTCTACAGAGGCGGTTGATCTAGAACCTAGAGCGGTACTTCTTAATTCCAAAGCTTGTGTTATTTCGCCAAAAGCAACCGCACCGTCAGCCATGGCTTTGGCCTGAGCACCAAGAGCAACTGGCGTTGCATTACCATCATAAGGTGTTTGAGTTTCTCCGCTATAATTAGACTCCGCATAAGCACCTATTGCTATACCGCCACCTTGAACACCATTATTACCAAATGTCTGATTACCATCTATACCTGTTACTTTAGCGTAATTACCAATTGCTACACCTGCAAAAGTCTGGTTGCTAGCACTATCGCCTATGACGACAGCACCACCACCAGGGCTACTTGATGACGCTTGATCCCCTAATACAACATTTGCGCTATTATAGCCATTTGCGCCACTGGCAGCATTCCAATAATAGGTAATTGCGCTAGAAGCATCAGCGCCAATGACCAAATCACCAGTTTGAGAATCGTTTGCATGATTCAGATTTGAATTGGCGCCATTACCCATTACAATTGAGTCTGGATTGGTTACGGTAGTATTAGGTCCAATGGCTATTGCACCCAGTCCAGCCGCATTAGCCGCATTATTATTGTAGTTGCCTTGGGCAATATCATTATCATTGACACTAAAATAATGGGTTTCTGCCAACTTTAATTGAGCCACGTTAACAGCGTCGGTATCTTCAGAACCCGCTGCCACACTAGTGATTTGACGGGTTAGGGTGGTACCATCCCCGACTGAGACGGCAGCTGTAGTCGCACGCCACGTAGAATCAGTGTTAGTTGAGGGTAGACCAGTTAAGGCATCATAACCACTTACAGTTGGGATATCTCGATTGGCGATAGACTTAGCACCAAGAGCAATAGAATCCACTAAAGTGGCAGTGGATGCGTTACCTATCGCAACAGATCTCGTTGCTTCGGCATTTGCACCTACATTGCTATTATAACCCCCACCTATCGCAACCGCTCCTGATCCACCTGCTTTAGCTGCGCCACTTGCTGTACCACCACCAATGGCAGTGGCTCCAGATTTAGTGGCTTGAGTTGAACGGCCAATTGCTGTTGTGTAAGTTGAAGACGCTTTAGTATCAGCACCTATAGCAATACTATTATTACTTGAAGACTGAGCTTTTTCACCTATAGCAATACTACTACTGCCGCTTGCATCTGTATTCATGCCGATTGAAACGGCTTTACTGCCTGAGGCTTGCGCACTCATACCAGCAGCTAAAGCATTAACACCACTTGCACCAGCGGTTGCATCTAGTTTTCCTAAGTTAGATATTACTGGTGTTTGTACCGTACCTGTATCATTGACATGAAAATAAGTATCTTTATCCGCTGCAATAGCAACAGACCTAAGCTGAGCTACGTTTACAGCATCGCTATCTGCCGAACCTGCTGCAACATTAATAATTTGACGAGTTTGATCAGGGTTACCTATTGATAGCGGGGCTAATTCGCCATTTACCGTTGCTGCGATAGCCGTTTTTTCTGCTGTAGCAGCATAATCAGGGGCATAAACCTGTGAATACCCAATAAGCGTTTTATCTTCAGTAGACCTAGTTGAAGAGGTAGTAGTACCGTCATTTAAACTTCTTAGTTCAACATAATCAATTGAGAATACTCTACTTCTATCTTGCGTCGGTTGTGAGGAGGTAGCAGCGACACCTGCAGTAGTACTCAATATAGTAGCTTCACGATTTGCATCACTTTTGGCACCAATTGCTATAGCGCCTTTCCCCGACGCTTGAGCACTTTCACCAAAGGCTACCGTACCATCGCCATAAGCTGACGAAAAACCACCGATTGCGGTTGGCGTCAAGGCTTCACCTCTTGGATCTGAATCTTGAACGGCGGTTGAGTTATCCCCTATTGCCTTTGCACCATAACCTATAGCCACCCCACCATCAGCAGTTAATTTATGTTGACCTTTGTCTTCTCTTATAGGCGCATAGACTTTAGAGTTCATTCCGATAGCGACCGCACCTTGCATTAATGCCTCAGCGTTATAACCACAAGCCACTTCAGACTTTAAACCTGTAAAATTATCAGGGTCTATTGCTCTCACATTGGCAAGCGTCTGTTCTTGACTCTGAACCTGTGTTATTCCACCCCCCAGCAAACACTTAACATCATCTTGCTGATTTGCCATAGCTGGAGCGCTCATGCCAAAAGCTGTGCAAATACCGATTACCAAAGCACTCCTCTTAAAGACAGAGTTTGACTTAGGTTTTACAACGGATCTATTGCTTCTTTTGCCTTGGCCTTTGGCGTATTCTGCAACAGCAACAAATGTACCAGTGGCTGTATTAAATATTACTTTATAGACGTGGTTCATGCTAGTTTTCCTAGGGGTATTCAAATATCCTTAGAGGATCTAAATAAGGTTGAAAAATAAGTTAATCATAAAAATAATTAATTTCTAAGTAAAAAAAGCTAAAAATTTTTATACTGAATTTATATAAATTTTTAATAATATGTAATATTATTTTATTTATAATTATTAATTGTAATATAGTGTAAATTTATATTAAATAAAAGAATATTTATATATTTTTTTCATGAAAATTGCAATGATAATTTATAACTATTGTTTATGATAATATAAATCTAAGTGATATTAATATAGTATTTAGTTTTTTTAAACTATCTGATCAAAATTGACCCAATAGCTTAAATCGATTCGATAGCCAAATAAATCAGTCAATTAACAAGAGGTGTCATAGAAAACATGCAGGCTGAAATATAGTTTAAAACTTTATACAGTATAGCTTTGAGGGGGAGTGAAGTTATAAAAAAAAGCTCGCTATTTTGGTAAAAGACATACCAAAATAACGAGCATAAATAACGCAAACAAAAGGATAAGTGTTTAAGCCTATTAAAGATTGTTTAATGACAAAGTGACTCAAATAGCATGCGTTGTGTCTATTGACAAATAAACGCTATTTTTTAGCGCAAATTTCGTCCCTTGCACTAAATACCCAATAAATCCTAGGGGATGTCAGACTCTGCCAATAAGGCTGAATGAATGCTAAATATATTGTTAGAAATTACCACCTTTTAGGCCATAGTCGAATAGGAACTATACCCAAAAGATAGGATTGGAATAATTTATCGCAACAGCCAGTAGGCTATCTAAATTTAAGAATTATCAATCGCCGCTTTCGCGAGTTGTTGAGAAGGCAAATAGCCCCCAATCTGTATACCAGACTCAGTAAATATGGCAGGTGTACCGCTGACGCCTAAGTTCATTCCTAACTTCATATGAGATATAACAGGATTTTTACATGATGAGGCTGTTATTATCTCACCAGATTTCGCTTTATTCATAGCATCAACTTTGTCATCACTACACCAAATTGACTCCATCTTTGGAATACTTTTTTCACTGCGTGGCCACGCAAGATAACGTACCTCAATACCTAGTTTATTGATTTCTTCCATTTCTGAATGTAGTTTAGTGCAATAGGGGCAGTCGGCATCAGTAAAGGAATAAATAACTGCTTTTGTTTCTCCCTGTGCAGGGTAGATAATCAACTCATCTTTATCAACAGCGGCTAGTTTTTCTTTAGCACTTTTAGCCACTAAATCTGAGCTTATATCAACAGGATGGTCGCCACCTACTTCTACAATTTGACCTTGAATAACATATTTTCCTTCCTTATCCGTATAAAATGCAGGTGTCCCATCTCCAGTTACCCAGTAGATATCTGGCATGTCGGTAGGTACTGCTGAGGTAAAGGTTTGTTCAATACCTGAAGCTTTGAGATTGGTTTGAAGTGCACTCAATACATCATCGTTAGATTTTTTTTCTACTGATTTATTGTTAGCATTGTTTACTGAGTTTGAAGATTCAGTAGTGTTATCCACCTTGGCTGTGGTGTCTGTAGAATTATTATTACAGCCCACCAAAGCGACACTAAGTGTCAACATGACTATGAGATTTTTAGTAAAAGGTGTTAATTTTTTAACATGGGATTGTTTAAGTATGGATTGCTTAAGTGTTGATTGATTAATATGACGAATCATAATGAGCCCTTTTGGAATAAGCTTTTTAATATTTATTTGATTAAGATAACAGTAAAAAGATAGTAAATAATTTGAACGTTTATTTTTACCCTATGTTTCTTTTTACGCTATTATATAGGTATTGCCATTTTTGCAAATATTGCTAAGTGTAGCATATTCTTTTTTAAGGGGTGTGTAAGACAGCGGTAAATAGACAGTATAAGAAGAGGTTTAAAAATGGGTTAAGGCAACACGTGTATCTTTATTTGAATAAGTGTTGAGTGCTACATGCTAAGTGTTGAGAACACGCCCTGAAAAATGACATAAATGAAAACAGCCACCTTTATGGGTAGCTGTTTCAAAGCGGTCGCTAAACTTTCATAAATAGAGACCGTTGATAGATGCGATTTACACAAATATGTCTTTCATTCATTAAAAACGTTTTGCGAGTTAAACCTGATTTTGCAATATATTTCATTATTTACATATTAGATAACTATGATAATTAGATAGCTATGATAAACGATTATTTGATGATACAGTTCGCTTGGTAGTTTCTGCCGTTTTTCCACTGCACAGCAAATAAAGCCTCATTACCTTTCGTATGCCATTCGATAGTAGAGTTAGGGTTTAAGCTATCCACATAAAGTTCGCCAGAGGCTGATACTTGACGATACAATCTAAGAGATCGGTTTTGAAGTTGGAGTTCAGGAAATGTTGCGGTAAGACGTACAACAGAACTATTAGTAAACTCGACAACAGCATTGCCTGCTTCGCCACAGGTGTAATGCACTGGGGTCATGATCTCAGTGGTTTGAGGTGCTCTTTTATCTTGAGTGTTAGGAATATTTTCAGCGCCAAATCCTGTACTGTTGCTGCCACCAGATGCACAAGCGGTTAATAGTGTAATAGCAGGTAATGACATTAAAAATTTTGTTGTGCTTTTCATGGTTACAGCTCCTTCTAATTATAAAAAAACGCATTATTTTCGTATTGATGAGAAATTTTAGAAAACCTTAATATCGATATATTATGACATTTAACAACTTGCATATGTTAGAAAATTTTAACATTGAGCTATAGAAAAAATCTCTATTAATTGTTTAAGGTTTTCTAAAGTTTATAGTTATTTAATAGCCAGTTACTTAATATCTAGTTACTCACTCTAGGCGGTAATCCTGTATGCTGTGTTTGGAAGTTGCCTTTTTGAACTTTTTTGCGCTGATTTCTGACGGGCTTAGATTCTGAACTTTTGCGAGAATTAGCCCCTTTGCCTGAATTAGGTTTATTGCTACGCTTCACTGAATCTGATCCTACACGGCTGTTTTTCTTGCGTGCTGATTGATAAGTGTCTTGACTGTCTCTACCTTCTAAGCGTGAATTAAACGGAGGCACCAGACAATGTCGTGCCGTTCCGATTAAATCTTCTCGGCCCAAACGTTTTAAAGCAGCACGAAGCATGCCCCAGTTTTTAGGATCATGATAACGTAGGAAGGCTTTATGCAATTTACGCTGTTTGCCTGACTTAACGATTTCAACATCGCCTTCACTACGCGTCACTTTATGTAGTGGATCTTTGTGCGTGTGATACATGGTAGTCGCGGTTGCCATGGGGCTTGGGTAGAACGCTTGAACTTGATCGGTTCTAAAGTCATTACGTTTTAGCCAAAGCGCCAGATTCATCATATCTTCATCTGTCGTACCCGGATGGGCGGCAATGAAATAAGGAATCAGATATTGCTCTTTGCCTGCCTCTTGGCTATATTGCTCAAACATCTGTTTAAACGTATCGTACGAACCCATACCCGGCTTCATCATTTTCGATAACACATTTGTCTCAGAATGCTCAGGCGCAATCTTTAGATAGCCACCAACATGATGCGTCACCAGCTCTTTAACATATTCAGGATCTTTTACCGCTAAGTCATATCGTAGCCCTGAGGCTATCAGGATTTTCTTTACCCCTTTAATATCACGTGCTTTACGATATAGTTTGGTCAAGTTACTATGATCGGTCAGTAAATTTTCACAAATATCAGGATATACGCAAGAGGGTTTACGACAGTTCTTCTCTATCGTCTCATCTTTACAGCTTAGGCGATACATATTGGCAGTCGGGCCACCAAGGTCTGATATTACACCAGTAAAGTTTGGCGCAGTATCACGAATGGCTTCTACTTCTCGCAGAATAGATTCTTCAGAACGGCTTTGAATAATGCGTCCTTCATGCTCAGTAATTGAGCAGAACGTACACCCACCAAAACAGCCACGCATAATATTGACCGAAAACTTAATCATATCAAAGGCAGGAATACGCGCATCGCCATAACTTGGATGCGGGACTCGCTGGTAAGGCAAATCAAACACATAATCCATCTCTTCCACAGACAATGGAATAGGGGGTGGATTAAGCCAAACATCAATATCGGTTTGTGAGTTGCCACCGCCCTTCTTTTTACCTGAGCCATGACGTTGAACAAGCGCACGGGCATTACCGGGGTTGGTTTCCATATGCAAGATACGATTAGCATGAGCATACAGTACAGGGTCAGATTTCACTTGTTCATAATCGGGCAGGCGAATGACCGTTTTCTCACGTGGCGGTAATTTTAACTTATGCTTACGCGCGGTTTTTGGTTTATTGTGTTCTGAGAGGCTGTTTTCCGATTGTTGGTCATTATTTTTCGGAGCTTCAAGACCAACCATTTTTACTACCTGAACATCATCATTCACTTGGTCGGCATTAATGACCTTATTCTCTACAGGCTCTGACTTAAAGCCTTTATATTGACGCTCCATAGATGACAGGCTTTCTTTTATGCTGTCATTTTTGCTTTGATTATAACCACTCTCGGTAATGCCTTTCTCTTTTTCAATAGAGCAACTGTCTAAGTCTTCTGTCATCACATAAGGATTAATAATCGGATCGACACGGCCCACTGTATCCACATCGTTACTAGCGACCTCAACCATGCCAGCCTTCCAGTGACGACGAGATGGCGTGAGCAGATAAGCCGTACCCCGTAGGTCGCTCATCTGCTCAAAGGTATAGCCCTTTGACAGACCATGCACCACATCCACAATCGCCCGTTCGGCATTGCCATAGAGTAAGACATCGGCACGACTATCCAGCAAAATACTACGGCGCACCTTATCCGACCAATAGTCATAATGAGCAATACGGCGCAAACTGCCCTCAATACCACCCAAAATAATCGGCACATCAGGGTACGCCTCACGGCAACGCTGACTGTACACAATCGCCGCTCGGTCAGGGCGCTTATCGGGCGCATTATTTGGCGAATACGCATCATCACTACGGATACGACGGTCAGCGGTATAACGGTTAATCATACTATCCATATTACCGGCAGTCACCCCATACGCATAAACGGGCTTGCCCAGTTCCATAAACGCATCTTTGCTGGTCCAATCAGGCTGAGCGATGATTCCCACACGAAAGCCTTGGGCTTCTAGCAAACGCCCGATAATCGCCATACCAAAGCTTGGATGATCGACATACGCATCGCCTGAGATGATAATCACATCACAGGCATCCCAGCCAAGCTCATCCATCTCAGCGCGTGACATCGGCAGAAATGGCGCAGGATCGTAGCAACTTGCCCAGTGCTTATCATAGTCATATAGAGGCGTAACCCCTTGTTTAAAAGCGGTGCGGGCAATGGTTTCAGCTGACATGGGGATAACCTAGGTAATGATTTTATGATCTAAAGGACAATAAAAATGAGCAATAAGAAAGGGGGAGGTAATAAAAGAGGGGTGGATAAAACAAAATATCGCTCATTTTAACATGAATTTGCTTCAAGTTGAGCGTCATTCCAAATTATAAATGGGGAGCTTATCGCGCTTTTCGCTACTATCTTGGCTGGCACAGGGGCGGGCGCTAATGCCAACTGTCGTTCCTGACTCAGCGATAACGCCATTTGCCAAGCGCCCGCAACCCTGTGCTGTGCCAAGTATATCCACTTCAATCACGGATAAACCGCTCTTACGGCAAAGCTTGTAGAGTAAGTCTTAGGGTTGTGTTGGGTGTCGTAACCTTCACCCAACCTTACTGACCTTATTCTATCGTTTCAAATGTGGGTAATCATTTATATCCATGAATTGTGACCCAAGAATGAGTATCTTTCTATCTTTTAAACACTCTCTATCACCCTCTTGTACGAAATCAAAGTTAAAGTCAGCACTATACTCATAGGACGCTAAAGGACCGTTAGTAAATAGCTCACCATTCAAAGGTATCTCGACTCCATTTGCCGTTAGTGTCTGTTTTTCTTCGTCCCAAGAAGTAATACCATGGGGAAACACAGGTACACTAATAGTTTCACCATTATCCAAAAGCAAGCAATTCTCTTTTAAAATTAGCTTACCGCCCATCGCTGGTTGGATTTCAGGACCATGCGAATACGAGTAAGTAAAAAACGGTGCATGGGTTTCATTTTCAATATTAGACACCTTCATATTGTTAGTACTGGTATTTTCTTTACTATTATCCGTTTGGTTTATGGTATCCACTTTCTCAGATTCATTACTATTGTCATCGGTTGAGTTATACAGACTGCAGGAGGTAATCATGCTTGTAAAAGTAATGGCTATTAACGGGCGTAATAAATAAGATTTATTCATAGTGTGGGCTCATATGTTTTTATTTAAATAGTTTATTACATATTTGATTACTGTTTTCAATGGGTTTATTGATAATTCAAAACATATAAAGTGTTGCTGATTAGATAAGGGGTTGATAATAAGGGTTGATGAACAGATATAGTCATAGCCACATAAATCTGATAAGAGATGATTTATGAAAAGAACCTATCATCCTGCTAATGAGCGAGGCGGTGCGCATCATGGTTGGTTAAAGAGTAAGCATACCTATAGTTTCGCTGACTATTATAACCTTGAGCGTACCGGCTTTGGGGCGTTAAAAGTGATTAACGATGATTATATTGAAGGCGGAAAGGGTTTTAGCGCTCATTCGCATCGAAATATGGAGATTGTCAGTATTCCGCTGACAGGTGCCTTGGTACATAAAGATGATATGGGGAATGAAAGTACCATCCATGCAGGCGACGTGCAAATCATGTCAGCAGGCACAGGCGTGGTGCATTCGGAGATGAATGCCAGTACTGATATCCCCGTAACCTTTTTACAGATTTGGGTGGAACCCAACCAAAAGGATGTAACACCACGCTATCAGCAAGTCGATCTACGAGATTTACTGATACCGAATGAGTTTGTTCAAGTCGTCTCGCCAAATCCTGATGACGCTGGGGTTTGGATTCATCAAAACGCATGGTTTAGTGTCGGTCAATTTAATAAAGGTGTGACCAAAACTTATGCGCTACATGAGTCAAATAACGGGGTTTATGTGTTTATTATTTTTGGCGAAGTTGTGATTGGCGGCCAGAGGATGACGGCTCGAGACGGCATTGAAATAATGGATACGAAGTATGTCACGATGGATGTGGTGTCTGATGCGCAAGTGTTGTTGATGGAAGTGGCTTTATGACTGATAAAAGAATACCCCAGCTCATTCACAAAACTAGGTGGGGTATTTTTATTAGACTGACTTTTTTAGGGTTAATTTAGCTAGGCTCATTTACCTGACCCATAAACAAAATCGTCTCTATTTTATGATCTTTTATCACAAACATAAAAGAATGGTCAGCTTTAAATTTTGGGGTTATTGGAAAGCAGTTTCTTTGTTGTTTAGGGTGTTATTCCTTCCCCGTAATACGCTTATACTTCGACATCAAGTCAGATTCAGTTTCAGGATGATTGGGGTCTTTAGGAATACAATCAATTGGACAAATCTGCACGCATTGAGGCTCATCAAAGTGACCCACGCATTCCGTGCACAAGTCAGGATTTATCTCATAGATATCCTCACCCTCATAGATGGCATCATTCGGGCAAACCGGCTCGCAAACATCACAGTTGATACATTCATCAGTGATTAATAAAGCCATTACAATCTCCTAACCCAGTGCAAACGCTAAGTGCATTATTGCAAGTCATTATTGCCAATTATTCGCCCGCTTGTCATCAAATGCTTTTTGTACGCAAAGCGGCACAAATTTATCCACATCACCATCTAGTTTGGCAATCTCACGAATCATCGTGGACGAGATAAAAGAATATTGCGGGGCAGGGGTCAAAAATACTGCCTCAAAATTCTCATCAAGCTCGCGGTTCATATTGGCCAGCTGAAACTCGTACTCAAAGTCAGACATGGCACGTAGCCCACGCAGCACAGCAGTTGCTTTTTGCTCCCGCATAAACTCCACCAACAGTCCCTCAAAACCAACCACAGACACTTGCGGTAAGTCAGCAAATACTGTTTCCACCAATTCAACCCGCTCCTCAAAGCTAAACATGGGTTTTTTGTGATGACCTAACGCCACGGCAATTACCACCTCATCAAAAAGCTTTACTGCCCGCAATATCAAATCACGATGTCCATTGGTAATGGGGTCAAACGTACCTGGATAAATGATTTTGGTATATAAAGAAGAAGATTTAGTCATGGTGGTAGGCTTAGATGATGAATAAGTTTTATAAGCGCCTATCGTATCAAATTTTTGATAACGAGGTAAGTTTAATCTAAGAACGTTTATTGGCAATAGGGGTTAAATGTAGTTCAAATACAGCGCTTTTGTAGGTTGACTAAAGAGAGGAACAAGATAGAGGTAGCACCTACTAACCTTTATAAAAAAGAAAAAGACAGCTTAGAAGCCCAACTGAACCGATAAAGTAAATTGCCGGTTAAGGGTTAAGCACCTCATAAACAAGCGGCTATTAGCAACCGCCATGCACAATAAAATAATTACAAAGCGATGAAATAGCACAGGGCACAAATTTGTTATACTGGGGGTTCGACCTAATTTAACCTTATGTGATTTTATTGGCTTATTGCCTGCCAGTTAACGCATAAGATTAAGATTAGGGACACGTACGACAAGCCAACTTTTATATTAAGATATGGCTTGACCTTTTAAGAGATAGTATTATGGCGAAAAAAAACAAGAAACCTTCAAATCAAATTGCCGTGAATAAAAAAGCACGGCATGAGTATTTTATTGAAGAGAGCTTTGAGGCGGGTCTGGTATTACAAGGATGGGAAGTCAAGGCCATTCGTGCTGGCAAGATGAGTATCACTGAAGCGTATGTGGTATTTCGCGGCAATGAAGCCTTCTTATTTGGGGCTCATATTCAGCCACTGCTTTCCAGCTCCACACACATTGATCCAGACAGCATTCGTACCCGTAAACTCCTGCTCAATCGTAAAGAGATAGACACTTTATTTGGTGCCGTTAATCAAAAAGGCTATGCCTGTGTGCCGTTAGAGGTCTATTGGAAAAACTCTTTGGTTAAATGCAAGATTGGTTTAGCCAAGGGTAAAAAGCTACACGATAAGCGCAAAACGCTTAAAGATAGAGATTGGGAGCGTGATCAGCAACGTGGATTTAAACAGCACTTAGATTAAGCAAATTAAGTCTTTAAACCCTTAATCTAGGATATTTTGTGTCATTCTAAGAGGATGTTTTATGACAAAATTGCTTAAATTTTCTACGGTATTCTTAATAGCGCCTTTAGTTATTGCCTGTTCAAACGGACCGTCTGACCCTGAGGTAGAGTCATTGATCGAAGGGCAATATGAACAAGTGTATAGCATGATGAATCATAGAATAGAAGGTATTGGAGGTATGGCTAATTCTGATATGGCGAGTGCTATGAGAAGTATGATGTCCGGCATGATGCCAGAGCTGGAAGGTGTTGATAATATCAATTGCGATAAAACGGATGGTAAAAATACTTATTTATGCACAGCGGATATTACTGAAAAGATTCAAGGCGAAAGCCGTACTGATAAAGCCAACTTCACGGTTTATAAAGTCAACGATGAGTGGGTATAACGTCGATAGTTATTAAACTTATTGTACTGAACATTTAAAATGCTTCCTAAAATTATTTAGGAAGCATTTTTTTGCTAAGTACCTTTTTTGCTAAGCACCTTTTTGGTAAATACCTTTTTAGCAAGCAACTTCTTCCAACTGTCTTCCAAACAGTCAATCGCAAGCCAAGGCTCGATAACTTCCGAAGCTAGTTTGTCTTCTTGGTTGCTCAGGGTCAATAGCTTATCTAAAGTAGCAAAAGGGTAGGGGCGTTCGATTAAGTATACGGGTAGGTCTTTGTTAATAATGCCTTCTTTAACCACTTTAAAGTACCAACCCGCAATACCTTGACTGCTTATCCACGAGGCGATATTTCTGTTGCTAGCAGACACCCCAATCTGATCATTTATCTTATAGCAAGGCCGTCTTGGTTGTACAATGCGTAATTGTACACAGTCCTTACCGTTGCCATATTGGAACACGTCGCCAATACACACCGTGGCTTCGGTCATATCTTCAATGCCAGAAACAGGGGTAGTGGTTAAGTTTTCGCCAAGCAAGCCCACACTAAGCTTTAACCCAAACTCTTGGTTAAGCGTATCATAAGTGGCAGTGGGCATTTGGTGTACCGCCTTTAAATGACCGCCATGATGGCGCCTATCTGCTTGCTCATCAGTGACCAGCCCCATATAGTTGACGGCTACTGGCTCAGCAACGGGTGTTTTGTTAATAGCACTCATTTGTTCGCGGGTAAACGGCATCGCTTTGCCAGCCCGTACGCCTGTTAATGTGGCAATATGCAGAGGTAAGTTCTGACCGTTAAAGCCATCTGCTTGTGGTGTCATACTTCATACACTCCTATAGATTTTAGTTGCCCTTACTGGCATTCAATGTCAACAGCATTGGCTATTGCAACTATTACAAGGCACACGTTGCCATGCAACTACCGCATCGTCACGAACTCTTCAGAACCTGTTGGATGTATGGCGACGGTGTTATCAAAGTCTGCTTTGGTTGCGCCCATTTTGATGGCCACGGCAAAGCCTTGAATCATCTCATCGACACCAAAGCCAATGCCATGTAAGCCTATGACTTTTTCATCATCCCCAAGGCATACCAATTTCATTCTGCACTTTTGACGATGCTGGGTTACTGCACTGTACATTGGAGTAAAGGTAGACATATAGCATTTGATATCGTCTTTGCCATATTGGTCAATGGCTTGCATTTCAGACAATCCAATAGTGCCAATCGGCGGATGTGTGAAGATAACCGTCGGCACCAAGCTATAGTCTAAATGTTCCTCTGGTTTGTTATTGAACAAACGCTCTGACAGTCGACGGCCTGCCGCAACCGCCACTGGGGTTAAGTCAATGCTGTTCTCTATAATATCGCCTACCGCATAAATACCCTCAATATTGGTATTTTGATATTTATCCACTTTAATCTTACCGATAGAGTTGGTCTTAACCCCAGTGACTTCTAAGTTGATGTTATCGGTGGCAGGTACACGCCCAACAGCCCAAATTAAACAATCTACTGTCTTACTATGCCCGTTATGCTGTCGGTCTTCTAAGCAAATGGTTAAGCTTCCATCGTCATTTTTGATGATTTCAGTTGGGGTAGCGTAGGTATGCAGGTTAATACCTTCATGTTGCATCTCTTCAATTAGGACGTTGACAATATCATGATCAAATTGACGTAACGGGCTGTGTTGGCGTACATATAAATCTACCTCTGAGCCTAAGCTGCGCAGTACGCCCGCTATTTCAACGGCCACATATCCAGCGCCAACAATAGCGACTCGTTTTGGTAGATGGTCTAAAGCAAAGAAACCATCTGAATCAATACCATATTCAGCACCTTTTATATCTGGCAAGATAGGACGGCCACCAGTAGCAATCAAAATATGGTCAGCAGTCACGTGTTCGCCATTGACTTCAACCGTTTTCGCATCAACGAACTTGGCAAATCCTTGTATGACTTCGACATTGTTTTTAGCCAAGTTGGTCTCGTAAGAGCGGTGGATATTGCCAATGTATTTTTGACGAGTCTCTACTAGCTTTTTAAAGTCAAATCCTTTTACCTCCACATTAAAGCCATAATCTGGGGCATATTTGTGCATAGCTTCGGCAACTTGCGCACCGTACCACATGACCTTTTTCGGCACGCAGCCTAAATTGACACAGGTACCACCTAAGTGATTGGCTTCGATAATGGCGCATTTTTTGCCGTAGCTTGCCGCACGATTGAGTGAGGCAATACCGCCACTTCCGCCACCAATCGCAATGTAATCATAATGTTTTGTCATTGTTTTAACCTTTTGTTATCAACTTCTTTATGTGAGCAAGTGAGCAAGTTCTTTACTCATAATTATAGAACAAATAATTATAGAACAAATAATTATAGGACAAATAATTATAGGACAAAAACGACGGTGGGTTCTTACTAATCGATGCTCATTTCTTAAAATGAAGGTATAAGAAAAGTTAATCATGGTGTTGGGCGCCTCTAGAAGGTAGCCAAAATATCGATCTTTAAATATCAGTACTTTAATAGCGATACTTTTAGCGTCTGTTTGCTACTGTGCAATCAGTCGAATAACTATGAACCAACACTCAGAAAATGTAAGTAGAGTAGACGATATTAAGCTTAGAAGAAGGTAGAGTAACCCTTAATTGCTTTAATCATTAGCCGCTCAAACAATAGGGCGGCGTCTATAAAATAAAATACCAGGGATAGATAAGCCCAGCACCAAACCAGACGTGACAAATATAGCCTCAAATAAATAGGTCATCATTTGGTTAAATAAATCGTAAGAAAATCCAAAATAGCCAATTTGCACCATACTGACCATGGCTTTATAAGCTGCAATACCCGGCATCAGGCAAATGACGCTTGGCGAGATAAGTGCCTTAGGAGGCAGGGTATATTTTTTAGAAAAATAAACGCCTAAAAAGCTGGCTAACATCGCACCGAAAAAGCTTGCTAGTACGATATTAACATCATGATGTTCTAACGAGGTCTTTAACCCGAATCCAAAAGCCGTCATCAACAAACATGGCAAAATATACCTTTTTGGCACCGTAAACATCAGTGTCCAACCCAGAGTAATAATGCAAGACAGCGCAATAGTTTTAATCAACCACATACTAAAACCCCCAGTGCTGTATTCTCAGCAAAATAAGCGCCATGACAATGCCGACACACGCCGATAAGGTCAGCATATATGTGTAGACCGCACGTCCTACTCCAATATTGATATAGCCTTTCAAAATGTCCGATAAGGAGTTGATGAGCGGAAAGCTTGGCACCAGTAGCAATACACTAGAGGCAACCGCAATGTCGGCATTATTGCCAATATCAAAATAATAACTGGTCGCCCCAATTAAAGAGGCAATAAAAGCGGTAATAATGACCGTGACAAAGGGATTAAAATGATGCTTAGACAGATAAATCTTTGTAAGCATAGCCACCATGCCAGCAACAAATGTCACAGCAGTAATCGCCCAATTACCACCATTGAGGTAGGCAAAAGCAGCACAGGAACCCCCAACAAACAAGCACACCAGCCACGTAGGGTAGACAGATTTATTCAGCCCATCAAGTGCCCGTACCGTGCGCCGAATGTGATCGTCATTATCATTGGGCGTGGCATCTTCGGCTTTATTCACAATTTGCTGAATTTGCACCAATAAGTTGACATTGATACTCTGATTAACAGTGTCACGAGTGGTGGTAATACAGCGCCCATCAGAGATAGTGGTTAGCGTTAATGCATTAAAATTAAGGGCGCATGCCACGCTATCCACCCCCAATGCAAGCCCCAAACGTTTGGATAAATCAACCACTACGGCAGACTCAGCCCCATATTGCATAAGGAGTAATCCGCAGCGTACACATAATCGAGTAATGCGCTGCTGCTGTGTATAACTGATTTGGGTCATAGATTAAAGGCGCATTATAGGTGGTGGTTTTGTAGTATGGACTTGATAGACAGTTTTTTTAACATTGATGATTTGTTCAACAAGCTTCTTTCAATAGAGCACTTTCAATAGAGCACTTTCAATAGAGCACTTTTAACACCGTTATTTTAACAATAGTCTTGGTTAAGGTGTTGATTTAATTTAGTCAATGTTTCGATATCAAAAGATAAAAGCGAAAAAGCATAGCCTTAGTATCTGAGCCTTAGTATCTGAGCCTTAATATCTGAGCATTAGTATCTGAGCATCTAAAGAGGGGAGAAATATGCGGATCAAAAGTAGATGTTCTTTAACCAGTCAGCTCGGTGCTCGTCCCTCGCACAAGAGCAGACACCATCTTGTGAGCAGTTTATTAGCAGGTCATTAAAGGTTTTCAACTGGTTTAGAGTTTATTTAGCAACTACCATGGTTTAGTCGATGCTATAGTCAGCGAACTACTAAACGGTTACAGTGTTAACCTCGTTAAGCCTACTCTAGTAGTACTTGCACTCGGTTGTCTTGTAACCATTTTAGACTTCTTTAACTATATGTATGTTTTTGGCTCTTATTTATATATAAATCTGGGCTTATATGAACTCAGCTTATATTAGGGTCTGTTGAACATTCAAATATTAGGACTGCTAATAGATAAAAAAACAGCCACCTAATTTTTAGATGGCTGTTTTACTAAATTATCACACGTATTTTAGCTCTATAGCGCTTAAGTCTTTAACACTTAAGACTACGCAACGTCGTAACGGTCTGCCATCATGACTTTGTTCCAAGCGCTAACGAAGTCTTTTACAAATTTCTCTAAGTTATCGTCTTGCGCATAGAGTTCAGCATAAGAACGTAAAATAGAGTTTGAACCGAAGACTAAATCAACACGCGAGGCTTGCCACTTCACATTGCCAGTTTTGCGCTCACGTATTTCATAAACTTGAGCCGCTTTACTGATTGGATCAGACGTGTTTGCCGATTTTACAGGCACCCAAGTGTAGTTCATGTCCGTTAAGTTAACGAAGAAATCATTGGTTAACACACCTGGACGATCTGTGAATACACCATTTTGGCTATGAGCATAGTTGGTATCGAGTACACGCATACCACCGATTAATACCACCATTTCAGGGGCAGTTAGACCCATTAACTGTGTGCGATCCAATAGCATCTCTTCTGGAGACACCGCATACTCTTTCTTAACCCAGTTACGATAGCCATCGTGTACAGGCTCAAGATCTGAGAATGAATCCACATCGGTCATCTCATCAGTCGCATCACCACGACCAGCTACAAAAGGTACTTTTACTTCAACGCCAGCATCTTTCGCCGCTTGCTCAATCGCAGCGTTACCGCCTAATACGATCAAATCAGCTAGGCTAACTGGCTTATCAAATTCAGACTGAATGCGAGTTAAGGTGTCTAACACACGCTGTAACTGCTCAGGCTCATTACCAATCCAGTCTTTTTGTGGAGCAAGACGAATACGAGCGCCATTAGCACCACCGCGATAATCTGACTGACGATAAGTACGCGCGCTATCCCAAGCCGTAATGATCAATTCACGTCTTTCTAAACCGCTATCTAGAATTTGAGCGCTTAGTTTAGCGATATCATCATCGGTTAAATTGTCATTGCCTTTTGGGATAGGATCTTGCCAAATAAAATCTTCACTAGGTACATCAGCACCCAAGTAGCGAGACTTAGGACCTAAATCACGGTGAGTCAATTTAAACCACGCTTTGGCGAATACTTGATCAAAATACTCTGGATCGTTATGGAATTTCTCAGAGATTTTACGATACTCAGGATCTTTGATCATAGCCATATCAGCATCTGTCATGATCGGGTTACGGCGGACACTAGGATCATGAGCATCTACTGGACGGTCTTCTTCTGCAATGTTCACAGGTTCCCACTGCCAAGCACCGGCTGGGCTCTTAGTAAGCGCCCAATCATACTTGAATAATAAGTCAAAGTAGCCATAATCCCACTGCGTCGGATGAGTGGTCCACGCACCTTCAATACCACTGGTTACCGTGTCGCCCGCATTACCTTTACCTTTAGGATTGCGCCAACCTAGACCTTGCTCTTTCACATCCGCAGCTTCTGGCTCATCTTCTAATAAGGACGCATCACCGTTACCATGGGTTTTACCCACAGTGTGACCGCCAGCTGTCAAGGCAACCGTTTCTTCATCATTCATAGACATACGACCAAAAGTGGTACGAATATCAGCAGCTGTTTTTAATGGATCAGGGTTGCCATCCACCCCTTCTGGGTTCACATAGATTAGACCCATTTGTACCGCAGCTAATGGATTCTCTAGTGTTTCACGTTTGCTATCATCGTCGTAACGGTTTTTAGTTTCCGCTAACCACTCACGCTCTGAACCCCAATAAATATCTTTTTCTGGATGCCAGATATCTTCACGGCCACCTGCAAACCCTAAGGTTTTAAAGCCCATAGACTCATACGCCATGTTACCGGCTAAAATGAATAAATCAGCCCACGATAGCTTGTTACCATATTTACGCTTGATAGGCCATAAAAGGCGACGTGCTTTATCTAAGTTGGCATTATCTGGCCAGCTATTTAAAGGCGCAAAACGTTGATTACCAGTGCCTGAGCCGCCACGGCCATCGGCACGGCGATAAGTACCAGCCGAGTGCCACGCCATACGAATCATTAAACCGCCGTAATGACCCCAATCAGCTGGCCACCACTCTTGTGAGTCGGTCATAAAGTCTTTTAGGTCTTGCTTAACGGCTTCTAAATCAAGCTCTGAGAATGCTTTTGCATAGTCAAAGTCTGGATCCATTGGGTTGGTCTTTTGATCATGTTGGTGCAAGATGTCTAGGTTAAGCGTATTGGGCCACCAATCAGTGACTGAAGACGCCTTGGTGGTGTGCGCTTGATGCATTACAGGACAAACGCCCGCACTTGGTCGCTCAGGCGTATTACTTTGATCCGCATTTTCACTGTGGATTGTAGGGCCTTCACCGTTACCTTGATCGTAAGTTGTATTGGTTGCTTTTATATCATCAGTATTTGACACGTTAATTTTCCTATGGTTGGTTTAATGCAATTGAATGCTAAGTTTAAGAGTTCAGTATTAAACTTTTACCAGTGGGTAATTAAGGATATTGACATCACGAGGCGAGAAAAATTTCTCTTTAGCTTAATAAGTCATTATTAAGCTTTGATTAAAAAGTGATCTCTATTGCCTCGTTTTCTCCTCTATTCATACAATACATCAGGTTACAACGGTTAGGAATCTAATTTTTACAAAGGGTCTGATTTGTTTTATCAATCATAAATCCATAACTGTATAGCTTTGCTAAATTGTATAAATCATTAAGCTAATGAGCAATGTATCTGATTAATATGCCATGTGACACGTTAACAAACGAGTTAAATCAACCTTACTTATCGTTTGGATAAATGCGTCGAGCAATACAATGTTTTGCTTGATCCTCCTCAAGGTTGGTAAGACAAAGCCCCTTAAATAAGACTTTCTGATAAGACATTGTTTAATGTCCATGCCTTGACCCTCGATGAGAGCGATTCATAGGAAGTTTTTAAAATTTAGTTGATACCTTTCTTTAGTATTGCAAGTTTTTAGTATTGCCAGTTTTTAGTATGGCAAAGTCTGCTCAATCTGGTCATCATTTTGAATCGAAGTTGAAATCCAACTGTTATAGGGTATGATCATGAGAATGGAGACTTAAAAAAATTGCTTAAAATCAGCTTTAAGTATCAATCCTAACCTTCAACTCGCTTACTTTGATGTCCCCACCAAGACAACGCAGACACCATCAGCGCCCCAAGAATCATTAAGCCTAAAGTTACAAACCAGTGTGCGCCAGTAGGGTAGTGCCACGGTGCGACATTATGAATGGCCTCATTACCTAAGCTACCCAATCCCCCTAAGCCATCTACCTTCCACGGCCACACCTTAACCAGTGAACCAGCGATGAATCCGGTCAACAGCGCCAATGTACCCTGATAATAACGGGATAATAACCATTTAAGCGCACGGGTAAACAGCAATAGCCCAGTTACCATACCCACCATTAAGGTAAAAATGACGCTCAGATTAAGGGTATGCACCGCCTCAAGCACCGCATGATATACACCGAGCAATAACAAAATAAATGACCCTGAAATACCCGGCAATATCATGGCACAAATGGCAATCGCACCAGCAAAGAAGATATAAGGCAAGCTGGGTTCTGTCGTTAGTAAGGGCATATTACTGATGCCGACTGCTGCCACAATACCGATAGCAAACAGCCCTGCACGTGCCACATTCCAGCACTTAATCTCCTTTAATAGTATTACCACGGTAGTGACGACCAAACCAAAAAAGAATGACCAGATGAATAGAGGCTGAGTGTCTAGGAGGTATTTAATGGTACCAGCCAAAGTGATAAAACTGGTAGCGATACCCAATAGCAAACACAATAAAAAAGTCGCATCGACCTCTCGCCAAACCGCAAGTAAGCCTTTAATTCCGCCATGCTCGCGAAACACATGCCATAAGCTTGGGCCAATGCTTCCGAGTGCATTGATTAAGCGTTCATAAATACCCGCAATGAGGGCAATTGTACCGCCCGACACACCCGGCACGATGTCTGCCGAACCCATTGCCATACCTTTAAAGTAGACGCCTAGCAACTGTTTAGGGCTGTCTGTAGGATTATGAGTTGTGGTTGATTTTACATCAGGCTGTTCGGGTAACGAGGATTGTTTTTCTATCGGTTGTGGTGGTCGAGGGGATTGCGGTGCCATCATCGACATTCCTTTTTTAGTTTGCCATTACGGGAAGTAATTTAAAAAATGCTATTAAAGATGCGCCATTTTATCAGGCTGTTATGGGTAATAACATAGTTAGTTTTGAGCGACTGTTTTAATAGAATGTACTCTATGACCGTTTTAATAAACAGCAAAAGCAATAAAAGCAATAAAAGAAACAAAAGAAAAAAGAGTAAAAGACTGGCCTCAGGTTATGAGTTCTTTAGTAGGGGAGAAATATGCGTTTTATAGGTAGGCGTTCTTTAAAGGATTAGCTCGGTGCTCGTCCCTCGCACAAAAGCAGGCATCGTGCGGTTGGATAATACAGTATTCTCTTTTACCGCTCTTACCTAGGTATGCAGAGTAAATAAGGATGTTGGGTATCTATCGCAAGCGCCACGCCAACCTACAATAAGCTTTGGAGTTTAGTAAAGAAAATGATTAATAATATGTGGTTATATTATTCATATTCACCCCAGTCCACTTCTAACGTACCAAAGTCAATACAAGTTATAGGATTTACAATTTCAACATTATCAATATCAAGTTCATTTATATCTTTGCTCAAATTACCAGAGATAGTAATAAGAATTTCCGATTTAAACTCTTCTTCAACAGTTCTACTTACACCACCCATTGAAATATAATCGCGATCAATAGAATCATAAATCGATAATGAAAAATCTCCTTCAGCTTCCACAGTAATAGTTGCCCACGCACCAATTACAATCGAATCTTCGCCATTTTCAATTATTTTAAAATCGTTGCTATCTAATTCAAATTCTTTAAACCAGCCATGTGCCCCATCAGGTTCCCAATAATAATAAGAATCTGCTTCTTGATCTGGAACAAAATCATTTAGTGAAAGTTCTAATTCAGATTCTATTCCAGCTAAGAAATTATCCGCTAGCCCTTTTTCTAAAGCTTGTTGTAGATTTTCTATCAGCAAATGAGGTGCTGTTTCTGTATTGAACAATGATAACCCTTCTGAGAAGTCTTCAATATAATCAATATTATTAGAGCCTTCGCAATAATTCTTCCAATCTTTATCACGTGCTACTGCTAGGACACTTTTGTTATTAGTTTTAGCCCATTTTTCTACTGCTAAAAGCGTGATTGCATCTGGAAATTCGCTTTTCTTTTTTCCAGTCTCAGCAAAAGGAGGCTGATTTTTGAAATATATATTTAATACTTCTGTGATAGATACGAATTGGTTACACTCGATTGCTAGAGCATCCGTATCGTCTATAAATTGTTCTAATATTGATTGAGCTAAAGATTCTATTCTTGTATTGTCCAAAAGTAGCCTTCTAGCTTCATCTATGATGTTATCATCAAGAAATAAATCATTATTTGCATTTTCTATGGACTTTTCAAGAGAGTTTTTTGAGCTTTTAATTTTCTTATCTAGGTGTGATAGTATTTCATTTTTTATAACGTCTGGCATTAATAAGTCGATCTTGGTTTTAGAAAATTGCTTTAATCTAGCTAAAAGCCCACTCTCTAGATTTAATCCATTTCCATCAAATATGGAAGTATCAACTAATATAGCATCGTACTTAGATTCTGACATTTTCTAATAAACCCAGTTCAAAGAATGATTATTTTTTCTATATTATTATAGATGATACTATCAGTTTGTAATACAAACCTAATTAACTACAGCAATTACTATCATTATAGATTGAACTATACATTTATGAATGTGTAAAACTATACGAACACTTAATTATCAAATCAGAGAAAAAGCGGTAATAGCTACAAGAGACGCAAAAAAGGCCATCCCACTCAGGACGGCCTTTTTCTTATTTAAACAGTGACTAACCGTTTACGACGCTTTCTCAAGTATTGGCTTCAAAAATGCACCTGTAAACGAGGCTTTATTTTCAGCAACTTCTTCAGGCGTGCCTTCTGCGATAATCAAACCACCATTCTTACCGCCTTCAGGACCTAAGTCGATAATCCAATCGGCAGTCTTAATCACGTCTAGGTTATGCTCAATAACGATAATGGTATTACCCTTGTCGCGCAGTGCGTGAAGAATATTAAGCAGCTTATAAATATCGTGGAAATGCAAACCAGTGGTTGGCTCATCCAAGATATACAGCGTTTGCCCGGTATCACGTTTGGCAAGCTCACGAGCCAACTTAACACGTTGGGCTTCACCGCCCGATAATGTCGGGGCAGACTGACCCAAACGGATATAGCTTAAGCCCACATCCATCAGTGCTTGTAGGCGGCGATGAATCGGCGGAATTGCTGAGAAGAATTCAGTGGCATCTTCGACCGTCATATCCAATACTTCGGCAATGCTCTTGCCTTTGTAATGAATCTCAAGCGTTTCACGGTTATAGCGTTTGCCATGACAGCTGTCACAGGGCACATACATATCGGGCAAGAAGTGCATCTCAACTTTGATAAGTCCATCCCCCTGACAAGTCTCACAGCGTCCGCCTTTGACGTTAAAGCTAAAGCGACCTGCTTTATAACCACGCGCTTTGGCTTCTTGGGTTTGCGAGAATAAATCACGGATTGGAGTAAACACACCCGTATAGGTAGCAGGGTTTGATCGAGGCGTACGTCCAATCGGGCTTTGGTCAATATCGACCATTTTATCGAGATATTCAAGACCGGTTATGCTGTCGTATTTATCAGGCACTAAGGTCGATGCATTGTTTAATTGGGTGGCCGCCAACGGCATTAGGGTACGGTTAATCAACGTTGATTTACCTGAGCCTGATACACCTGTAATACAAGTAAAGGTGCCGATAGGAATGGTTAAATCCACATCTTGTAAGTTATTACCCGTCGCCCCTTTGAGTTCAATCTGCATCGGCACGATCTTTTTGGGTATTGGCTTGGCTTTCGCTTTCGCAGCAGCCGCTTTTTTCGCGGCAGCAGCCTTAGCTTTACCCATTGGCATAATACGCGCTCTTTCAGGCGGATTATTTAAGTCGATAGTTTTGGCTTTATGTCGAGTCTTAGGGATGGCAATCTCTTTTTTACCCGATAGATATTGACCCGTTAGCGACTCTTCCACATCCATAATATCCTGCATCGTACCTTGGGCAATGACATGACCGCCATGCACACCTGCACCCACGCCAATATCAATCACATGGTCGGCTTGGCGAATGGCATCTTCATCGTGCTCAACCACTAACACCGTATTACCAAGATCACGCAGGCGAATAAGCGTCTGTATCAGACGGTCATTATCACGCTGATGCAGACCAATAGACGGCTCATCAAGCACATACATAACGCCCATTAAGCCTGCGCCAATTTGGCTGGCGAGACGAATACGCTGGGCTTCACCGCCTGATAAGGTTTCAGCTGAGCGGGCAAGGTTGAGATAGTCCAAGCCAACACTGACTAGGAAATTCAGACGTTCGTTAATCTCTTTAAAAATCTTGTCACTGACTTCGCCTTTGGCTCCGCCCATGTGTAAATCAGCGTAATAGTTTGCCGCATCGCCAATAGACATTTGCACGATTTCAGAGATACCACGGCCATCAACACGCACATTACGAGCAATTTCATTTAGACGGGCGCCATCACACACGTTACAAGTGGTGTCGGCTAAGTATTTTGCCAATTCATCACGCACAAAGTTGCTTTGGGTCTTGGCATAACGTCGTTCAAGGTAGGGTAATACCCCTTCAAAAGGGGTGGTCTTTTTGGTTTTACGCCCACGCTCATCGGTAAAGTTAAAGAGTATCTTCTCTTTACCAGAACCTTTCAAAATAATATCTTGATGCTCTTTTGATATCTCTTGCCAAGGCGTGTCCATATCGATATCAAAGTGCTTAGCAACGGTGGTTAGTAGCCCAAAATAATAGGCATGACGTTTATCCCAACCATTGATTGCACCTTGATTGAGTGATTTTTCGGGATTGGTAATGAGTTTTTCAGCAGCAAAGTATTGGCGTTTGCCTAAGCCATCGCAGGCAGGGCAAGCGCCGTAAGGGTTGTTAAAACTGAACAAGCGAGGCTCTAATTCTGAAACCGCACGATCGCACACGGGGCAGGAGTGCTTGGCAGACAATACTTGGTCATCGCCTTCGGTATTAACATTGCTATTAGACGCATCAGGATTGGGGTTACCGTCCATGTAATGTAAGATAGCGAGGTCACCACCCAAACGTAGCGCCGTCTCTAAACTTTCAGCCACACGGTTACCCAAATCATCACGCACTTTAAAGCGGTCAACGACCACTTCGATGGTATGTTTTTTGTTTTTTTCTAAGGGCGGTAGCTCATCCATATCATAAACGTTACCATCCACTCGTACCCGCACAAATCCTTGACCTACCAGCTGTTCAAGTAGCACCACATGCTCACCTTTACGGTCACGTACCACTGGCGCTAATATCATCAGCTTGGTGTCTTCAGGCAATGCCATAATGTCATCAACCATTTCGGTAATGGTTTGAGCCACCATGGGTAAGTCATGCACTGGACAAAATGGTGTACCGACACGAGCATAGAGTAAACGCAGGTAGTCATATATTTCGGTAATCGTACCGACTGTGGAGCGGGGGTTGTGGTTGGTAGATTTTTGCTCAATGGCAATGGCAGGGGATAAGCCTTCAATGCTATCGACTTCTGGCTTGTCCATTTGCGATAAAAATTGGCGGGCGTAAGCCGATAAGCTTTCTACATAGCGACGTTGACCTTCAGCATATAAGGTGTCAAATGCTAAGGATGATTTACCGGAACCAGACAACCCTGTAATAACCACAAATTTATCACGGGGAATATCGATATTGATGTTTTTTAAATTGTGGGTGCGTGCGCCGCGAATTTTGATGTGTTCGTGTGCCATATAAAGCCTTTCATATTAAGTGGTTATCAAGTTTTAAGTGGTTATCAAGTTTTAAGTGGTTATCAAGTTTATTAGGGTTGTTAAGACGTTTGATGTAAATAAAGGGCTACGCTGTTTTGAGTGATTTAATTTATTTTCATTGCTTTAATTTTTATAGTTTTGAGCTCAAAAGGCTGATTTTAATTTAAAAGACTAATGAGGCTTAGGTGTTAGTGCCTACATTAAGTTTGCGCCTAAGCTGTTGATCAAACCTTTATTAAACAACCCTCAACTTTACACTATTTGTATTTCGTTTGAGTTGAAATCATTAGATTTATGACTTAAGAGTAGCTAAATTAGAAAATAAGGTATATATACGTTATATAAGAGGTAAGTTTAATAAATGTGTCATTCGTTAGATTATTAATGGGTCTCTTTTGCCTATAATTCAAGGTCAAAGTTCGAGGCAGGCTAATATATAAAGCGTTTAATATAATGTCTTTCGCTAGTTATTGAGCTTGAATATGCTTGAATATATAGTTATCGAGTTTGAATAGACAGTCCTTTAAATTTCGGCATAATGTTGCTGCCTATACTCAGGCTGAATCCATTATAATAATGCAGTTATTCGATAATCATTTAGATATATGGTTAATTATCAAGACATATAGTATAGTCTGCCTCATTTAAAACCACTGTGATGCTAACCCCGTTTGCTGTATATATAAACTTGGTTGCTTTGTAGTGATTTATCTAGGATAGACTATTGATGTAGCTACAGTGGGAGCGATATGAATAGCATCGAGAAACGAGCTATTGCTGGTATAGGCGGTATTTTTGCGCTGCGTATGATTGGGCTATTTATGATAGTACCGGTGTTTTCAGTTTATGGTCATGACTATGCGCATGCCACCCCGCTGTTGATAGGTCTGGCTGTGGGTATCTACGGATTGGGTCAAGCCATATTCCAAATCCCAATGAGTTTGGCGGCGGATAAATACCCCCGTAAACCTATGATTTTTTTAGGTCTCTTACTGTTTGCAGCAGGCGGCATCGTGGCGGCAAACGCTGATAGTATTTATCAGGTTATTATTGGTCGGGCACTGGCAGGTAGTGGGGCGGTGTCAGCGGTATTGATGGCGCTGCTTGCCGATGTAACACGTGAACAAGTACGCACAAAAGCGATGGCAACCATGGGGCTGACCATTGCCACCTCTATCATGTTGTCATTTGCCATTGGGCCAATCATGGTGGCGAGTGTTTGCATATCTGGTCTGTTTTGGCTAACCGCTATTTTTGCCGCCATCGCAATGTTGCTGTTGTTTATTGTTCCGACGCCCCTACGTGTACTCAAGCATAATTTGGCGAATAAATCGATTAAAGAGCAATTAAAGGAAGTGCTGCGAATTGGCGATTTAAACCGTTTGCATATCGGGATTTTTGCTCTACATTTGACCATGACTGCTATTTTCGTGATTGTGCCACAACAATTAGCGGATGTACTGGGTTTAAGTGTTCGTCAGCAAGGTCTGGTGTATTTGCCACTCTTGTTTATTGGCTTTGCTATTGCCATTCCTTTTATTATTATTGCTGAAAAAAAGCGTAAAATGCGTCAGATATTTTTAGCGGCATTAATGGTAATTGTACTGGCTTTTGTCTGTTTGGTGCTGGGTAGTCAGTTAAGTATTGGCCTAATAGTGGGGCTGGGGTTGTACTTTATTGGTTTTAATTTATTAGAGGCAACCATTCCTTCATGGATTTCCAAGAGGGCGCCAGTTGCCAATAAAGCGACCGCCATGGGTATTAACTCGTCAAGTCAATTTCTTGGGGCATTCTTCGGAGGTGCTTTAGGGGGTATGTTATTAAACCAAGGAACAATGCTATCATGGGGGCTATTAGGCGGTATTATGGCAGTGGCATTATTATTGATATTGCCTATCTCACAGCCGCCTTATCTTACCAGCACAACTTTAGCCATTCCTGAGGGCGTTGTTATTCAAAAGTGGTCACAGCAAATTATGGATATTGAAGGGGTTGATGAGATGGTGGTTATGGCAAAGGAAGGTGTGGCTTATTTAAAATTAGATAAGCTAAAGCTTGATGATGACTCACGACAGCAATTGTCGCAAATGACCAATACAAAACTAGATATTTAAATGAAACTTAGGTAAAGTGAATAAACCTTATTATATTTATCAAATTTTAAAGGAAACTCTATGCGTGGTGTTAATAAAGTAATTATTATAGGTCATTTAGGCAATGATCCAGAGTCTCGTCAATTCAGTAATGGCGGTAGTGTGACTAACATTTCAGTGGCTACTTCTGAGCAGTGGACGGACAAACAAACTGGCGAAAAACGCGAAGCGACAGAATGGCATCGTGTGTCTTTATTTAACCGTTTAGGCGAAATTGCCGCCCAATATCTGCGTAAAGGTAGTCAGGTGTATATTGAAGGCAGCTTACGTACTCGTAAATGGCAAGATCAAAATGGTCAAGACCGTTACACCACTGAGATACGTGCCGATCAAATGCAAATGCTGGGTGGTGCTAGTGGCGGTGCTCAAGCGGGTGGCTATGCGCAATCGGCCCCTGCGCAGCAGGGTAATACTGACTTTGGTAATACCAGTAACCAAGCCCAAGTTGGTTTTCAAGGTAATAACCAGCCAAGTCAAGCGGGTAATGGCTTTGCGCAAAATAACCCTATGCAAAATAACCAGACCCAACAAAATAGCTTTAACAATCAGACGTCAGCTAGCCCTGCACCAATGAAAGATACACCACGTGATGATGATATTCCTTTCTAAATCTTATAAGTATATAAGTGTTGATTAATTTGAAAAGAGCTTATATTAAATATAAGCTCTTTTTTTGGTAAATACTTAATAGAAAAAAGATCTATTGCACAAATATTATTGCTCAAGCAAACCAAGCGATGCAATATCACTTTTTATATTATTTACCACCTCTTCAATATCTTCTTTGGTTAATAATGGATTGATGGCACAGAATCTTAAAACAATTTTATCATTTACCACGTCAGCATAATAATGAGGTAGGTTTGATAATTATTGAACGCTCAAGTAAAAATTGTCTGAATTTGCCTTATTCTGTGTTGCTGAATGGGTCAATATCTAGCTGTTCACCGCATTCAAGACCTTGATTAAGACAAATTTCGCTCAACTCTTCCTTTGAGGTAAATGATCAAATAGACCTAAAGTTTTCTGGTTATTGACGTGTCGTAAGCGGTCGGCAATTTAATGTGATTGCCTATTCGCTATTGTGACATTACCTAATTTGTGAATGAGTGCTTGAGTATTTATACTGGAATTATGGATACAATAATGGCCTATAATTAAAGGGTAATCGAAATAATAAAGAGGAATAATAAAGATAAGTTATTGAGTTACATTCGCATTTATCTCAAGTACAATGATGCGTTTTATATGTAAAGTTAATGAAATAATATGACAGCTGACATGCTAGCGTATTATTTATTGTTGATGGTTTATATTTAATTGTAATAAAGTGATTAAAGAGACTCATTTTTTTTAAAGGGTAGGCTTAATCCATTAGGGGATTCTAGTTTGATTCCGGCTTAACAAGAATATGTAACCATCTTGTCATCATTAGGTATAATAATGGATGATTTTTAGGTATGCTTACTAATTTTAGGTGCTCCATCTCTTAATCTCTTAACTGACTTGGATTTTTATCTATTTTGCAATCTACCATGTATTCGTCTTCTAAAAATACCTTTGAAAAAAAAGGCAATCCAAGCAAAGTATGGTGGCTAATAGGTGTCATCTTGTTGGCATTATGCATCGTCATTCAAATGCCAGCGGTGTGGCTGATTAATCAATTTATGCCGAACTCCCCCTATATACAGCATGTGTCTGGTAATATTTGGCAAGGCTCCGCTGTTGCCACCTTGCCAATACCCTCCGCTCAGCCCAATACCATGCCCTTGTCTGGCACGCTAACTTGGCAAATGAAACCTATGTCTTTATTTTTAGGTAAACTTAGTGCGGATATTGATTTCAAGTCAGGAAAAACCCAGTTAGATGGCCGTGTAGGCCGAGGGTTCAGTACTTGGGAAGTGACAGATTTAAGCGGAAAAATTGACAAGCAGACCTTAGCCTCGGTCGTAAACTGGAAACTTCCTGAAGCGCCCATCCAAGTTAATACGCTATCAGCTAAGCGGCATAAAGAGAAGGGTTTTAGCGATGTTGACGGTCAGTTAACATGGTCGGGAGGAGAGCTAGACTATCCAAATGGTAACAAAGTTTATAAGATTATATTGCCGGCTATGCGGGCCGATATAACCCAAGAGGCGCGCAGTGAAACTAATGTGATCCATGCTAATTTAGTGGATAATAACAGCAAGCGTTTAGGCGATATTTATTTAGATGCGCAAGGTATGATAGATGTCAGCTTAACTCAGCGCCTGCTAGAGAATATGCCCAGCTATAAGGGAAGCGCACCTGCTGACACAGCAGTTGTAAGTGTGCGTCAGCCACTTCTAGGCAGTATGGCAAATGGGGGTGGTAGCTGATGTCAAATGCTTTTGCCTCACTCGGTAAGACAGTAACTGACGGGCTCAATCGGCTGTCAGGATGGTTACTTCTTCTTGCCATTATTTGGCTATGTTGGGGTCTTGCCCGTATCGTTTGGTTGGTTTTAGCACCACCGCAAGTACCCAATCTACAGTTGGCTGAGCTACAAGTGAGACAAGCCCCACAGGTCAATGCAAGTACAGCATTAGCAATTTTTGAGAGTAATAACTCTGCTGCGCCGCAAAAAAAACCGCCAAATGTCAATTTGACTGGGGTTATGTTGGCAACACCAAGTGAGTTTTCATCGGCAATGTTAGAAGTTAATGGTGTCATGGCTAATTATCGTATTGGTGAGGCATTAGAAGAAACAAACTATACCTTGGTAGATGTTGCATGGAATCAAGTTATTATTGCCGATGCCAGTAATCGCCAGATTGTCATAGATATGCCAGAGCGCATGCCACTCGACCAAGGTAATGCAGGTATTGAAACTGAAAAAGGTAATATTCGTAACAGGCGCTTGCCCAATAGTCGTAACGCTACTAACGCTACCTCTGGTCCTGGATTGGTTCCTAGGAATCGAGATGAGGAGAATACAGGTGATAGTCATCAAAACGAGGGTGCAGAAGAGCAGATCGGTGATGCTGATAGAGGACCTGCGTTAGAGAATACGCTTAAACCGAGCGTAGCAACGGCTATTGATAAGGCGAGTAGCGAACTTAAGAGTAATCCAGCCGGTTACCTAAGCAGTATGGGCGTTATGGCATCTGGCGATGGCTATCAAGTAACCGATGCGATGCCAGAAAAAATACGTAATCGGCTTGGGTTGGAAACTGGCGATAAGGTGCTGTCAGTTAACGGTCAAAGCGTGGGCGCTAATCCTGCTGGAGATGCTGATTTGCTCAATCAGGTTAAACAGTCAGGTCAAGCTACTATAGAGGTTCAGCGTGGCGACCAAACTATAACAATTAGGCAGCAGTTTTAACCAACTGTGTCTGAATTGGCTTTAACCATGAGTTTTTTTTCGGTGTTTGTTTTTGGTGCTTGTTGTATGTCATCTAATGGCAATTTAATAAAAAACACCTTAATTTAATAGCCACGGTCATTCTAAACGCTTACAGTATTAACCTTGCTACCTGTACAAGCCGTACTAACTGAGCTCGGTTATCTTGTAACAATTTTAGACTACTCCGACTATATTAATACAATGCTCATAATGTTTACACTGTGTTCGCTCTTTGCACTTATTAGGCTCATTTTGGTTTTATACTATAAGTATTATTATATTCATTTATTCCGCGTTACAACTGTAGGTACAAGACAGCATGTTTAATTTGCATTACTCTAAAAAGTTTGCATCAATTGCACCAGTAGCAACCAAGTTATCTCAGTCTTTATTAGTGCTACGTTTAGTAGCTCGGTTCCGTTTAGATGGCTTGCGTATAAATGGTATGATTGATCTAAAAGCTCTGAGCTGGGCATTATTACCTTTAGCAGTGACGATATCTGTTAATGCGCATGCTGAAAGCTGGAAAGTAAATCTTCAGGATGCGCCTATCAAGGCCTTTATCAATGAAGTAGCCACCATTACTAATCAAAACTTTGTATTAGACCCACGTATAAACGGTAATGTTACGGTTATTTCAAACCGTGCCTTATCGAAAACTGAGGTTTATCAGTTATTTTTGAGTGTTATGCAAGTCAATGGTATTGCAGCAATTGATACGGGGACGACCATCAAGCTTGTGCCAGACAATGTAGCAAAACAATCTGGGATTCAGGTCGATCTAGAAGGTAATAGTAGTGGTGAAGCTCTAAAAACACGGGTTATTTATCTTGAGAATACACAAGCTGCTGAGATTCTAACGGTTATTCGCCCATTGATGCCACAGTCTGCTCATGCGGCTGCAGTACCGGGTGTCAATGCATTGGTATTATCCGATCGGGCAGATAGTCTGAACCAAATTACAACGTTAATCCGTGATTTAGATGGCAGTAATAATAATGCTTTAAGTGTTGTTCCGCTACGTCATGTTGATCCAGAACGCATGATGGACTTAATCAGTGGATTAACCGGTACAGCGAGCAGTGGCTCAGGTTCTGGGACGTTAAAGGTTATAGCTGATACGGCCAGTGATCGGTTGTTGGTGCAGGGTAGTCCAGAAATGATAGCTAAAGTTCGTACTATGGTCAATCAGTTGGATGTGATGCCCTCTAAACGGTTAAGTGGACTACGTGTCTTTCGATTGAAATATGCAAGCGCAGGGCATGTGGCTAATATGTTACGTGGACTATTATCCAACCAGTCTTTAAATAGCTTGGGTGCAACCTCTAGTATTGAGTCAGCTTCCTTAGCAGGTAATGCAGCGGGCGGTGCCACTGGCACCACGTCACTTAATGGTCCCAATAGCAATAGCGCTTCTAATCCTACTGGTTCAGGTGCGAGTGCGGGCACAAATAATAGCTCAGTAGTTAAAGGTGACGACCCATTTAGTATTATCGCGGACGAAACGCAAAATGCGATTATCGTCAATGGTGATCCTGAGTTAATGGTTGAAGTAGAAGAAGCGATTAACCAGTTGGATACTCGCCGTTCTCAGGTGCTTATCCAAGCGGCGATAATTGAGGTATCAGGTAGTGATGCCAATCAGTTAGGGGTGCAATGGGCTATAGGCAATGCCAATAGTGGTTATGGCGTGGTTAATTTTGATAATGCCGGCGTGCCGGCGTCTGCAATTGCTACTGCGGCATTGACTGGATCTGGTGTGAGTAGTGCAGCAAGCGCTATTGCTGGCGCTCTAATAGGGGCGGGTAAAAGTAGTAAAGACAATAATGGTAATAGAGAGTTTTATGGCGCTATCTTACAGGCTTTAGATTCAACAACTAGCGCTAATCTACTATCCATGCCTTCAATTTTAACGCTGGATAATGAAAAAGCCAGTATCCTAGTGGGTCAAAACGTGCCCTTCGTAACAGGTTCATATACCACATCAGGCAACTCATCGACCAACCCATTTCAAACCATCGAACGTAAAGATGTCGGTATTAATCTAAATGTCATACCACATATTGGCGCCAATGGTACGGTTCGTTTAGAGGTCTCTCAAGAAGTCTCTTCTGTCGTCAACGATACACGAGGCAATGCCAGTGGCCTGACCACTAATAAGAGCCTGATTAATACTACTATTTTGGCCGATGACCAACAAACGATTGCTTTGGGTGGTTTGATGCGAGACAACACGACCAATGGTCAGCAAAAAGTACCGGGATTAGGCGATGTGCCGCTGTTGGGTAGACTGTTCCGTTCAGACACCGCAAATACAGAAAAAAGCAATTTGATCATATTTTTACAACCCACTATTTTGCGGGATGGCGGTGCCGTGGCGAGTGTGACGGAACGCCGTTATAATCAAATGCGGGTTATGCAGTTGGTCATTGATAAAAACGGTACGATTAAAAAAATACCTATGTCAGGTACTGCTGGATGGGATGAAGATACAAATGTGACACCTAATTACGAGCTTGCCCCTTTGAACCCAGTATCAAGTTCTAATAAGTCAGTGCCATTACCCGCCTCCTCGACCTCACCAGTTTACAACCAGCCGGCAACCTCTAATAGCAGTTTTAGTAATAAGGATAACGATACGGTTAATAAGAATGAAGCGGTTATTGATTTAACCACGGTCAAACCCTAAGTTATGGGTACGATGATATATTCTAAAGTATGGATTTAGAGAGCTTAGACACCTGATAGTTTTACCGGAGGGTTATGCGTACATCTAATTTAATAAAACTTGTCGGAATTGGGTTGGCGTTGCTGCTTATCCCAAGACGTAGTAGCCGTGCTCCTATTATCAAACCAATAGATAACCCTCAATCAAAACCTGAACAAAATAATGAGAAACAAACAGATTGTAATAAGGACTAACTGATAATAATAAAAGGTTACCCTGTTAACCCCGCGTTCTCTACACATACTTGCTTTAAGTGCAACAGTGCTGGGCTATCTTGCCTGCGCTGTGCTGATTGCTTCGACACTGTTTTTAAAGCCTTTGCTCATTAATCCTGATATGACTTGAGCGAACAATACTTAACAGTAACTACTAGTAAATAGTTGTATACCATTATGCCTACTTTAGAGTCTAAAAACTTCATTGCGCCGCTGATCGATACCCATACTCACTTTGATGATTTTGCGTTCGATCAAGATAGGATTCAGTTGGCTCATTCTGCGTATGAGGCGGGTGTTCGTCATTTGCTATTAGTTGGTTATTTAGCAAAATACTTTGAGCGATTAAAAAATGTCAAACATCAGCTTCAACGAGTAAACTCAGAAATCGCATTAGAGACTGACGTATTGAAGGTTCCGACCGCCCATTTAGCAATGGGTTTGCATCCTGCCTATATTGCCGAGCATACACAAGCAGATTTAGAGAGTTTAGCTCGATTTGTGACACTCAATCCTCCCATTGCCATTGGCGAGATTGGTTTGGATACCTTTACTGATGAATTAAAAACACCGGATGCGGTTGCCAAACAAAAACAGTTTTTTATAGCGCAACTGAATTTAGCTGTAGAGCATCACTTGCCAGTATTACTGCATATCCGTAAAGCCCATGCCGAGACACTCGCCATTTTAAAGTCGCATTCGTACAATGCCAAAAAGCTTGGCGGCATTGCGCATAGCTTTAGTGGTGGAGAGCAAGAGGCTAAGGCTTTTGCGAAACTTGGGTTTAAGCTTGGTGTGACAGGGCAGGTTACCAACTCCAATGCAAAAAAACTGCGCCGTTCGATTGCGGCTGCTGTTGAAGAATATGGGCTAGAATGTTTGGTCTTAGAAACCGACTGCCCCGATATGACGCCCATTCAGTGTCAGGTAGGTCATACTCATACCCGTAATGAGCCTGAAAACCTAAGGATAGTTTTAACAAGTCTTAGTGAGTTATTAGCAGTAGAGCCTGAACACTTAGCCATTCAGTTATGGCAAAACAGCTGTGATGCCTTAAACGTTAACTGGGTTTTGCCAGATGTGAGATGATTTTGTTAAGCCGATACGTCCAAGCACGTTTAAGTAAAAGTGATAGAAGTTTATAAAGCGGGTTGACTAATATCGTGATTAACTGCTGAATGTGTTATGTTAAATTTAACTTTCCCCCAACTTATTTGATATATATTTTGTTATGACAGTAGATAATGCGCACGCCTTAATCAATGCCTCTAGCGCAACTAGCTCTGCTTCTAGTAGCAATGCTACTAGAGACGTCGATACCACTCAGTATCAACGTCGTTTTCAGGGTACCCAAACTTTGTATGGGCATAATAGCTTTAACCGATTTGCTAATGCGCACGTGATAGTCATAGGTATTGGTGGAGTAGGCGCTTGGGTTGTAGAAGGTTTAGCACGCACTGGTGTGGGTAAACTAACCCTAGTGGATATGGATGTGCTGGTTGCATCTAATGTCAATCGCCAATTGCCTGCATTGGACAGTAACTTTGGCAAGAGTAAAGTCGCTGTCATGGCAGAGCGCGCCTCGCAAATAAACCCTAATGTTGTGATCACTCAAGTGGATGACTTTTTAACGGCCGATAATGTTCGGGAATTACTACCAAGCCGTGATGATGCTAGACAAAGGTTACAACATGGCGAAACAACTATAGTATTGGACTGTACAGATGATATGTCTGCAAAAATAGCTATCGCCTTACACTGCCGTTTTAATAAGTTGAAGTTGATTTGTGCTGGCGGAGCAGGTGGAAAAACAGATCCGCTGCAAATTACCGTAAGCGATCTGAAAGATACCTTTCAAGATCCCCTATTAGCAAGATTGCGCACCAAGCTGCGCCATGAACATGGCATCAATAAAGAGATGAAAGAAAAGTTTGGCATTAGATGCGTCTATTCCACTCAGCCACCTATTGTGGGTAAAGGCGACAATGCCTGTCAGATAGGTGGTCTACACTGCGGTGGTTATGGCTCTGCGGTTGCTGTTACCTCAGTGGTGGGTATGGTCATGGTCAGTGAAACACTCGATATGTTGAGCAAGATTTTCTCGAATAAATAGAAAAATTAGGTGCGCTAATGAAATCTTAGCGCAAAGGCTTCAGTAAGCTTTTACGCTTTGGCGATAGCTGAGCAAGCATCGAACTCGATAGGGGGCAAAATTGACCCGTCATCATATCCGCCAAAGCTTCAGCGCAAAGCGGGGCAAACGCATAGCCCTTTGAGCCCATACCACTTAGGGTCCAAATTAGCCCGTCATTATCCACTTGACCAACCAATGGATGATAGTCTGGTGTTTGCGCTCGAATACCTGCCCGTGCTTTCCACCCTGAATACTCATTTTGCGCATCTTGTTTTTGCACACTAAAAAGCTTCTCAAGCTCTGGGATGGCGCTAACCAATTTCTCTTTATTAACCCTGTGTTCTGACTCCCGAATATCTGTGGCTATATCGTTACGTACGAAGCTAGCCCCTAACAAGAAAGTAGAACAATTTGTAGTGACTGGGTTAAGCTCATCATCAGAGGGTCTGGGAGTAAATACAGCACAATAACCACCATATTTCAAAGGTAGCTTAGGCAGTGCTTTACGTTGTTCTTTAGTAGGCTCAAACCAAGATAACTGCCCACGTATTTTGCGGAACTCAAATATACGGCTGTCTAACGATTGACTGACATGCGCTATGGCAATCACAACGCTATCTGCACACAATTTTTCCATTGTTGAAGATTTCAAATTTAGACAAACGCCGTTGGTTATATCGGCGTTCTTATCAGCCACATTGGGGACTATTTTTTCTACATCAGCTTGTACAAAGTTAATCAGTGGATGATGGAGTACGGTATCAGCCAATGCTTTTGGATTGACCAAACCCGCTTGCGGTAGATATAGGTTTTCTTGCAGGTCTTGTTTAACCAGTCCTGAGATTTTCAATGCTTGAGTAGACTCTAGCGTGGTTGCCATTGATTTAGGGTATTGAGAAACCTGGGCGGTATTAATGTTCGATTTAAGCATTAAGTCTAGCGTAGCAGTAGGTTCAAAGATGCAGGGCTTATTCTGACTCAAATAGTTGGGGTTTGCGTCAAGCTGCCGATAAAAGCGTTGGCTGTATAAATAACCCATAGTATGTAAATGCTCGTCTACGTGCTTAAGAGGTGTCATCTTGGGGGCAAGTAGTGCGCGTGGATTACCCGAAGCCCCAGCCAAGGGTGCGACTTTGTCCAATAAGGTAATTTTAATGCCACGCTGTGCCAATGCCCAAGCTGCCATTAAACCTGAAACGCCAGCGCCAATAATGGCAATGTGAGAATAGCTGTGTTGGGAGTATTTCGGCTGTGAATTATCCGGTGATAAAAAGTTCTCTTCTAAACTATTGTCAGGTAGGAAAATCGAAGATTGTGAGTCTTCTGCATTGCCCATTCTAGCGGTTAGCATCTCACGTTTACGTCCAAAGCCTTTGGCTTTTTTGATAGCAAAGCCAGCGTTTATCAACCCTCTTTTTACCACACCCGCAGAACTAAATGTCGCTACTGTGGTACCGGGTTTGGATAATCGTTGTATCTGGGCAAAAATTTCATCAGCCCACAATGATTTATTGCGTGACGGCGCAAAACCATCTAAAAACCAAGCATCGATATGAGGATGAGGCTTATTTGCGCTAGCCTTGGGTAAAATGTGAGCGGTATTATCTAATTTGGCCAGATTTTTAGCAGCGTCTCCTAACCACAAGTCTAGGGTAACATCCTCCGCTAAATGGAGACGATGGCATCCTGCAACCAAACTTGGATACAGTTCAAGTAACTTAACAATAAAAGGACCAAGGCTTGGTTCATGCTGTTGCCAATTGCTTAAACTTTGTTTGAGATCTGCATGAATAAGCGGATATTTTTCGGTACTGATAAAATGTAGGCTAGGGGTTAAATGTGAAGACGTGTTTGATTGATTTTTCTCAGTATACTCCGTTTTGACCTTATTCCATAATTGCCAAGTCGCTAACACATTTAGGCCAGTACCAAATCCTAATTCAGCAATGGTAAAGCTCTGATAACTAGGGTTTGTTGAGGCTTTTTTTAGTAGGGAGGCAAAACGTTGAGGTAGGTGGTTTTGCTCACTAAAGACATATCGAGATTCTGCTAAACCATCTGCTAAGGAGTAGTAGACATCTCCAAACAATTCAGAGACGGGTACCAAGACCCCTTTTGCATCTTCTTGCCATGACAGCTTGGCAGGGCTAATAGGCAAGTTATTAGAAGCCCTAGCATTAGAAGCCGTGATATTAGAAGATCTATTATTGGAAGACCCTTCAGAAGCAGTTTGATAGTGTTTGAGATGTGTCATAGCAAAGTATGGAGTGCCTGTCTGTGGTCATGTCAAACCAAGTCTATTTGGTTACATTGTGTCGATTTTAGAGTTTTTAACGACAGTTCTGTCAAATAAATCTCAAGATAAATGAAGAGGTTAAGTATAAATAAAGAAGTTAAGTAAAAGGTAAGGAGTTCGACTGTATAATCTTATAGCTCAAAACTTACCAGTTATCTCTACGACCAAACATATACCAGCCCAAAACAAAACCAAGGAATAGAGCAATAGTCACGGTAATGGCACCATACATAAATAATTGACCACTACGCTCATTGATCAGTACGTTAACGCGGGTTTCTAAATCATTGACATCACGCTGTAATCGAGCATTACGTCCAAGAAGCTCTTGGTTAGCAGCGGATAACTCAGCATCGCTGGGGTGCATGGCACTGGCAAGGCTATTGGGGTTAGCAAGGGCATCAGTACTTATGTCATTAATATTGTCGGTAACTTGCTCATTAAATGGCGAGGCTGGTGGAGGCGCTATTTGAGGGTCGCTAGGGGCTGATTCTGAGTCCGCAAGTTCAGTCGTTGGATTATTAACAATAACAGTAGGTTCTGGCCTCGCCAATGATGCTGTCAAGGTCACTATAAAAGCTAGGCACAGTACACGAGATATTGAGATGGGTCTTGGCATTGAAGCGATTTCCAATTAAATCGGACGGGTAAAATAGGTGTTTATGGTAGGCGTTAATCTTTTGGTAGCGATTGGATAAAGGGTTTAATATCTACATGGCTGTAGACACCTGCTTGAATATAAGGATCATCATTTGCCCAAGTTTGTGCCGCCTCAATACTATCAAATTCAGCAATGATCAGGCTACCTGACATGTCAGTTTGACCGTGTTCAATAGGTGTTGGGCCGGCAATAATGAGTCGATTTTCGTCAATCAGTTTGTCCAAACGGGCTAAGTGCTGGGCACGTACCTGTTTACGAAGCGTAGATGAGTTGGCAACATCATGACCAATAATAGCGAATAATGACATAATAATCTCGTTAGTTACGTTAGTTACATAGGTAAGGGTTGAATCAAAACTGATAAAGATATCGTCAAAGTTTCTATATGGTTGAACGGTTGACCTCGCTAGTAGCACCCTTTTAATAAGCTGTACTTACTTTAATAAACAGCTACATATCTGCGTTTAGTTGCCTTGTAAACAATGTAGCCTATACCTATAACAACTATAACTATTGCCTATGTTTACGATAGTGATGCTTTAGCAAATTTATTAAGATGAGACCAGTTAAAAGCGAATCGCTCTATCTAGTGACTCAACGTTAAGGTTTATTTTGGTTTTCTCGTTCTTTTGCTTTTTCTGCAGCAGAATTAGCAAGCTCTGGATTCATATAGTTTCGTAGTAAAACAAACTGTCCAACCATAAACACTACCATAAATGGAATCCAGCCCCAAGTTTTAAAGTTAATCCATGTGGGTTCAGGCGTAAAAAAAGCAAAATAATACTGCAATGCCGCCATTAACACAAAGTATCCTGTCCAAGCTAAAGTCAGCTTATTCCAGCCAGATTGAGTTAATGAGAACACATTTTTCATGACCATTTTTAATAAAGGTCTGTTCATTAGCACACTAACCAGTAAAGCCACAGCAAATACGCCATTAATTACCGTGGATTTCCATTTTAAGTAAATATCATCATCGAACATCAAGGTTAGACCGCAAAACAGTACGGTCAGCACTAGTGTGATCCACTGCTGCTTATGTAGTTTACCTTTTTGCGTCATTAGATGAATAATAGAGACAGCAATAGTGGCTACCAAAATTGCCCCTGCACCAGCAAGAATGCCATGCATTTTTGCCACATAGAAAAAGGCGATGAGGGGAATAAAGTCTAAAAATGCTTTCATAGTGACCACAGTGTTTAAAAAATAAGGTTTATGTCATAAAGGACATATTAATGTCGATAGTTTACACGCCATTGCCGACAAAAAAAAGTCATAACACCGCCGAGCCTACTTTAGTTAAAATAGTTGGGTTAGAAAGCTGGATTAGAAAGCTGGATTAGAAATGCTTACTTAAACAGTCATTATTTGCTGACGGCTAATAGATTGTTATTTATTAACAAAGAGAGTCAATAAACCGTTAAAATAGACATTAATCAACTCTCTTTCAAACCCTTTAATTAGAGTCAATATGTCTACTAAAGCACAACAACCTAATACAACAACGACGCATACTCCTACTGACATGAGTAAAAAGCATACCTGCATGTTAATTGATTTACATAGCCATAGCACATGTTCTGACGGTAGTAATGATCCTACAACTTTAGTAGAAAAAGCACATGAAAAAAACATTGAGGTGTTTGCATTAACCGACCATGATACGTTGTTAGGGATACCAGAAGCCCGGCAAAAAGCAGAAGAGCTTGGTATGACCTTAATCAATGGTGTGGAAATTAGTTGCCAGCACACCCTTACAGGTGGTTATGGTAAAAACAAAGAAACAGACAAAGTCATTCATGTATTGGCTTTGGGATTTAAAAACTTTGCTGAGATGAACGACACCCTAACGCATATACAACAAAGCCGAGCCAATAGGGGGCGCGCCATTATTGAGAAGATGGCAGAGCTGACTGACTTTGACTTTGAAGAGCTATGGCAAGCGGTATTAGCAAAAGCAGATGGTAATGCCGAGGCAGTGGGGCGTGCTCATATCGCTAAAGTGCTTTTAGAGTTTGCCATTGTACCTTCCATGCAAAAAGCATTTGATAAATATCTGGCAGATAATAAAGCAGCCTATGTGCCTATTGAGACGTTGAGCATGGAAGATACGATCAGCTTGATTCATCGCTGCGGAGGTAAGGCAGTGTTGGCTCATCCAACCCGGTACAACTTATCCGCAACTCGCGTACGCAAACTGATTGCAGAGTTTGCTCAGTTTGGCGGTGATGCTTGTGAATTACCGAGCAATGATGAGCCGATTAGCAAGCGGCGAATGATTGATCGTTGCATTGCAGAGCACAATTTAATGGTTTCTACAGGCAGTGATTTTCATGGTACAAGCATGCCTTGGCGTAGGCTTGGCGATGTACCACGCTTAGCGGAGGGTCAAAGATTGGTCATAGAGGATATGCTGGCTTGATATTAGTCGCTTAGCTATATAAATAAGCTATATAAATAACCCGTTTGCATTCGCTCTCTAAATAGGCTATCTAATTAGCCATCTAAATTTTTTACAATACTGGCTAAAACGCTGGTAGCGAATGTACCCGTGGGTAGTATGAAATCCAGTACTAGTGTTGAGTCATCACGCCATGTCCATTGCAAGTTAGTGATTGGCAGTCGTAATGCTCGGCGCATAGATTTAATTTGTTTTTCATCTAGTCCCCTAGCCAGTCTTGTTAAGATAGGATTGGCTGCTATAACTTCAGCTTCTATTGCTTGAGCTTCTGCCTTGACTTTATCATTTTTAATTCCCCATAGCGGCCCTGTAGGATGGATATCTCCGCTAGCCACACGTGTCTTTAAATCCTCATCTAACTGCTCACAGGCAAAAAGTGAGCCTGATCCTTCCAGATTAAAGACCTCGCCATCGAGTCCGGTATTCCAGCTACTGTTTATCACTCGTTCCGCTAAAATTTGATTAAAAATAGCACTGCGAGCGGAGGATAATAGCAATGACTGGATATCTCGGCTTTTCTTAGGGTGGGGCTTACGATCGTTTATTGTGCCGTGCTCAAACCACTCTATAGCAGCAACAATATTATTACCATTTCGACCAAAGCGTTGATTTCCAAAGTAATTTGGTACCCCTTGCTTACCAATCGTATTTAAGGTGGCATCGACGGTGTGCTTATTGTCTGAGACATCAGGATTGAGCTGAATCTGGCGTAAGTTAATGACAAAATGGTTGGCTTTGTGGGTGCCTCTATTTAACTTTTTGCTGTGCCAAACTTGTTTCAGAACCTTAATGGTCTCATCTTCGTTAGATCCTCCCGATGTTCTAGCAGTTGATTTTTCTTTGAGTCGATTTGATGTGATGAAATCGTCAAAATTAGTCTCGGGCATTGCTTGTTTAGGTATGCGTAAGCTAAACCACTGAGTAGTGACTGCCTGACGATCTTTTAACCCAGAATAACCGACATCACGGCTCGGTATGTTAGCCCAATTAGCCAATTGCTGTGCAACATAAGTGGTATTCATACCACTCTTTGTAATCTGCAACCATAAATGTTCGCCAATACCGCTTAACTCTAGATCTAGTATTTCATTAACCTGAAAGTCACTGGGGGTGTTTTTAAAAGTAGCATACAAGATAGGGGTCGGATAAGGTTGTGGCAACTGAGCAAGGTCGGTAAGTGATTTTATTTGTTGCGCAGTGATTTGGGTAAAAGGAACATTATCTGCCTGTGGATTGATCATATGTTTGGCTCAATACTTTCAAATTAATTTCATTATAATAACATGAGCAAGTAGGGAACCTAGCAACACATTCTAACTTTACCTTTGCTTTCATTATCTGTTTTAATAGAGGGCGGAGGCATGTCATATATAGTCTATTTTATCCATGCATAAACTTGGAGACAAATCTAATGTCTAAGCCCAAAGTTCGTCTACGTCAAGCGACGGTAGAAGACGTACCAGCATTACTGACTTTATTAAATCAAAGTTATCGTCTCAATGTGGGCTGGACCAATGAGGCTCATTTGGTCAGTGGCATTCGGACTACTGCCGCTGAAATCGAAGCGATGATTAATAATCCTAAGCATTATTTATTTGTCTATCCTGAAGTTTTTATAGACACGCAAACAGATAAGACACAAGAAACAGGAAAAGTATTGGCTTGTATTTCGGTCGAAATAAAAACAAATGATTTTAAAAATGATGATTCTAATGAGACTATTTTAGCGTATGATTCAGCTTATATAGGCACTTTTGCTGTTGATCCCATGCTACAGGGCAAAGGAATCGGTAATGAGGTGCTCTTTGCTGCAGAAACTTTTGCTGTCCGTCATTTAAATGGCGTTGTAAACAGTGCTAAGAAAAATAATGATAAACAAACAAATGCTGATAATGAATCAACGAGTCATCAAAACTTGGCCCATTTAAAAATGAGTGTATTAGAACGAAGACCCGAGCTATTGGCCTACTATCAGCGTCGAGGCTATGAATTGACGGGTAACAGTCAACCGTTTCCCGTAGATGGCAATAATGGCGAGCCAAAGTTTGATGACTTAAAGCTGTTGGAATTGGAAAAATGGGTTTGAAGAAATATGCTTAAAGAAATGGGTTTAAATAAATCGTGATACTAAAACCGACTATCAAGCGACTCTAAGTTAAAACCTATCGCTTGAAAGCATATGTCGGGTTTGAAGCCTCGATACTGTAAAAACCGCAATTGCTTTGCTTTTTCTTTAGGCTCAGTAGGAATAGCCTCGCCATATTTTTTAACCCGTGCTTCCACCGCTAATCGAAGCCAATCAACGCCCTCAACTAAGTCATTATCAGATAATACGTCTGCAAACTCTTCATTGTCATCCATTGCCATATCAATGAGCTCATCAATATTAGAAGGCATGGCGACTTTACGTTTGTAAAAGTCGTTCTTAATTCTTACTCGTCCATAACGCTTACGAATACCTTCTCGGATTAACATTAAAGCCGTACGGTAATCACTTTGATAGCCTTTTTCAGCAAATTCCGCTAATAATTCGTCAATCTTTACAGGGTCTTGTTCTTTATCAATAAGCTTTTGACGCAGCTCGCCTGCTGAATGCTCACGGCGTGACAAATAATAAAAAGCAAGCCAACGTAGGCGACTATTTGCCTTAATTGCTTCTTTCTCAGCTTGGCGCTGCTCAGGGGTTTTAAGATAAGCCTTTAAGGCCGCTGGTAGATTGTCTAAACGAGAGAGAGCATCGGTCTCACAGTGTTTCGTTTGAATAGTTTCGACTTCAGCTTGAGATGTCACTGTATCATTGCTACTTGCAGAACCTTCCGATTTTACCTGTGCTAATAGGTTTTTAATACTATTGGGATTTACCTCTTTTACAGGGGGAGTGCTCTCTATCTTAGGTTGATAAGGAGAAGCGGGATGAAATGTTTTTTGCTTTTGTCGCTCAGTGTTCTTAGAGTCAGGACTCTTTTCCTCAGCCTCAGTTTCCCATGGCTTTGCTGTATCTAAATTATCAGATACAGCAAAGCTATGGGTAGAACTACGGGTAGAAATAATAGGCGCCCGTAATTGTTGTTTTTGTTTCTTAATTTGTCGATCTTTAGGCGCCTTCCTTTTACGATAGTCTGAAGGTTTATTAGCACTATCAGGGTTCTCCTCCAAGATCTGAGCTAAGGTCTTTATCTCCATTGTATGTCTGTTTTCATCGTTATTCTTATCAGCTGAAATTATTCAACGTCAGTAATGGGTGTTGCAGTATCATCTGACACTTTTTCTTCTGGCTTCTTGTCATCTGCAACGGCAAGTTTTTCCGCCCGTATTTTAGCTTCGATTTCTTCAGCAATAGCGGGGTTATCCTTTAAGAATAAAACGGAATTGGCTTTACCTTGACCGATTTTTTCATCGCCATAGCTATACCAAGCGCCCGCCTTACCAACGACACCAATATCAACCCCTAAGTCAATCACTTCGGCTAAGTGATTGGTACCTTCGCCATAAGTAATTTCAAACTCAGCTTGGCGGAAAGGGGGTGCCATTTTGTTTTTGATAACTTTAACACGGGTTTGGTTACCAATAATCTCATCGCCACTCTTAACGGCGCCAATGCGGCGAATGTCTAAGCGTACTGATGCGTAGAATTTCAATGCGTTACCGCCTGTTGTAGTCTCAGGAGATCCAAACATAACGCCGATTTTCATACGAATCTGGTTAATAAAAATAACCATACAGTTTGAGCGTTTAGCATTACCGGTAATTTTACGCAGTGCCTGACTCATGAGACGTGCTTGCAAGCCCATATGGCTATCACCCATCTCACCTTCAATTTCAGCACGTGGCGTCAGTGCAGCTACCGAGTCAATAACAATCATATCAAGAGCGCCCGAACGAACCAACATGTCAGTAATTTCTAATGCTTGTTCGCCATTATCTGGTTGTGATACCAATAAATCATCGGTATTAACCCCAAGTTTACGCGCATAAATAGGATCTAATGCATGTTCGGCATCAATAAAGGCACAAGTGCCCCCTTGTTTTTGACACTCAGCAATAGCTTGTAAGGTTAGGGTGGTTTTACCAGAGCTTTCAGGCCCGTAAATTTCAACGATACGGCCTTTAGGCAATCCGCCAATGCCTAAAGCAATGTCAAGACCGAGCGATCCAGTGGATACCACATCCACATCAAGCGTGGCAGAGTTATCGCCCAAATGCATAATCGTATTTTTACCAAATTGCTTTTCAATTTGACCTAAAGCAGCTTTGAGCGCTTTGGCTTTGTTGTCATCCATAGTGATGTCCTAATTTTATTGATTATTTAAATAAGGTGTTATTCATTATAAAGTTTAAACAAGCTGTGAACAGTGCGACTAAAATAGATGAACCATTATGAGGTATTACAGTATGCTTAATATTATTGGCAAAAATTGCTTAAATAATAAGGAGGGTAGAGTGTTTCTTTTATGAGATAAGTATAACAAATTGTAGACGAGTTAATAGGGTATAAACGATACCAGACGACAAATATTGTCGCAAAGAGTAAAAGAGTGTAAGTCTAGTAAGATAAGTCAAAGAAAGATAGCCACTTCAATAGATTAAAGAGGATATAAAAATAACCTGATAGCATGGATACATGTGGGTCAGGGCAACTATATAGATATATTTCTCAATGAGTAAGTGTTACTGGTGTCCCGATTTTTATAGTAAATAGATAACTAAGAGCTGAGGCCAGAGTATAAAAAGGTCAACTAAAGTTAAAGTTGACCTTTAAAGGTAGTTTTTAGCGTAATAACTATTTACTTAACTTTTTACATAACTTTTAATTAAAATTTTTCAATAACACCACAGGCGATGCGGTCACCTGAGTTACCAGAAGGTTGACTGACATAATCATCCGCACCAGAATGCACAATAAAGGCGCGTTTATACACGCTATTGTTACCTGTCATGTCAACTGAAATGTCTTTATTTACAAAGTTCATAGACGCAACACCATAGTCGTCTGCAGTAACGTTAGGTAAGTCGCCTGCATGGCTTTCAGCGGAGTCTGGGTTACCATGTGGCTTATTAAAAGGATTAAAATGTCCGCCAGCCGCTTTACCCATGTTTGAACAATTACCGGTTTCATGAATATGAACAGAAACCGTTGTCCCTGGTTGAAAGCCAGACAATTTGCCAAACACTTGCACACCGTCTGCAACAGGGCGTAAATACATATCGCCAAGTTTGGTATTTTTCTGATCGAAAGCAAAGATTTGAGATTTCAAAGTGGGTTTAACCTCAGCAGGTGGACTTGCTTTAGGTGGGGTAGTTTGACATGCAGATAATACTAAAGCCGAGGTAAGAATTGCTGAAGTAGTGAATATCTTTTGGATATAAGATTGCATATAACACTCCTATTATAAGTTACTGATAGAAATTCATACAAAGTTAATATTAGCCGATAAGGTAAATAGCGACAGTTATTAACAGTCGTTTTTATTAATAGTTACTTTGCAAGAGTTACTTTTTAACTATTAGTTTTAACCGCTATTTTTTACGGTATAACGCTATAAATAGTGCACTAAAATAAAGTCGCAATTTTCTGAACCTAGAAAACTATAGCATCTGCCGTATTTGCTGATTACTATATTTAGTATAGCATTTAGAATCTAGAAACTATTAGTTCAAGCGTTGCAATACGTTATTGAATGTTAAAAGGGTACAGAAGCGTATATAAAAGGGGAGCAATAATATGTCTGTCTTATTCAATCCATAGTCAAAGAACTCTAAAATAAATACAAGGAAAACATGTGAAAGTACTACAATTGTAGGCTGAATAAGATGAGCACAGTAGCGATTTCATAAGTTCGGCGTCGATAGTACGGATTGACGATAGTACGGATTGAAAGGACACACGCAATAAAAAGCCGCTTGATACAAAATCAAGCGGCTTTTTATAAAGGAGTAAACAATGAGAGTTGCAGCACCGTTATATAAAAATATTCATATAAAAGACCTCATGCTGATATTAGCAGTCATATTAACTGCGTAGGGCTTTTTTTGACTTAGTAGTGTCTACGGTTACTTTAGTGGGCTTTATAGCTTTCGGCATTTTAACCAAAGCCACTTTAAGCACCTCGTCAATCGTAGCCACAGGCTGAATCGTTAGGCCTTCTTTCACGTTATCTGGTATTTCTACCAAATCACGCTCATTAGACTCTGGTATCAGGACATGTTTGATGCCGCCACGGTGCGCTGCTAAAAGCTTCTCTTTAAGCCCGCCAATACGCAGTACCTTACCACGCAAAGTTACTTCACCTGTCATAGCAATGTCTGGACGAATCGCAATCCCAGTCATGGCAGATACTAACGCCGTGGTTAATGCAATACCAGCAGACGGGCCATCTTTAGGCGTCGCCCCTTCAGGCATGTGAACATGCACGTCTTTTGATTTAAAGGTTTCATAGTCAATCCCAAGCATCTCGCCACGTGCTCGAACCACACTCATGGCCGCTCGAATAGACTCCTTCATGACATCACCGAGCGATCCTGTATAAACAAAATCCCCTTTACCTGGCATAGTTATGGCTTCGATCGTGAGTAGCTCACCGCCGACACTGGTCCAAGCCAGACCTGTGACACGGCCAACTTCGGGTTCCTCTTCCGCTAAACCATAGTCATATTTATGTACACCAAGATAATCATTGATGTTGTCAGCATCTACCACGACTGTCTCGATCTTGGCTTTCTTCGACGGTTTAACGCCATACTTTTCAATCGACTCACGCACCACTTTACGGCAAATCTTATTAACTTCGCGTTCGAGGTTACGCACACCAGCTTCACGAGTATAACGCTGAACGATGCTGTGTAGTGCTTCTGGTACAATCTCAATTTCTTCGTTCTTTAGGCCATTTTGCTTAATGGCTTTTGGTACCAAGTATTTTTCAGCGATGTTAATTTTTTCATCTTCGGTGTATCCGGGTAGACGTATGACTTCCATACGATCAAGTAGCGCTGGTGGTATATCCATACTGTTAGCGGTACAGATAAACATCACTTGCGATAAATCTAAATCTAAATCTAAATAATGGTCATTAAATTTGTTGTTTTGTGATGGGTCTAATACTTCAAGTAGGGCAGAGGCTGGATCACCACGGAAGTCTTGTGCCATCTTATCAATTTCATCCAGCAAGAATAGCGGGTTATTAACCTCTACTTTCGCCAACGACTGAACAATTTTACCCGGCATAGCGCCGATGTAGGTGCGTCTGTGACCACGGATTTCAGCCTCATCACGCACTCCGCCAAGCGCCATGCGCACAAATTTACGACCTGTCGCACGAGCAATAGATTCGCCCAATGACGTCTTACCCACGCCAGGAGGGCCTACCAAACATAGAATAGGACCACGCAGTTTTTTAACACGAGATTGCACGGCTAAGTATTCTAAAATACGGTCTTTAACATCCTTTAAGCCGTAATGATCCTCTTCAAGCACGGTTTCGGCTTTATCAAGTTTAACCGAGACCTTAGTAGAAGTTTTCCATGGCGTATCTAATATCCACTCGATATAGTTACGTACTACCGAGGATTCGCTTGATGCAGGGGGCATCATTTTAAGCTTTTTAAATTCTTGCTCTGCTTTTTTGCGTACGTCATCAGGCAAATTGGCTTCTTCAAGACGAGTCTGAAGCTCTTCAATATCATCTTCACCATCAAAGCCACTGTCACTGATATCTGACAGCTCATTTTTGATGGCTTTCATCTTCTCATTTAAGAAGTATTCACGTTGATTGTTTTCCATCTGGCGGCGCACAGCATCTTGGATATCTTGTTCAATGGACTGCTCAGCGCTTTGCTTGGCCAAATATTCAGTAAGTATATTAATGTGCTTAGCAATATCATCTTTTTCAAGCAATTGCTGCTTTATCTCTAAGTCCATTGATACACGTGTGGCTATAAAGTACACCAGCTCAAGTAAATCATCGATACGCTCAGTGACCCGAATGAGTTCACGGCTATTGCGCAGGCGAGCATCAGCGTAGCTTGCAAACAAGCTACGTAAAGCCTTCATTGTGTTATCTTGCTGGTTATCATCTAGTGGCAAGGTAATATCGCTGCGAACAAAGTCAGCCATTAACACAGCTTCTTTATCATCAGTGGCTTTTTTAATAGCGTCCAACCTCACTCGGTACTGACCCTCAATAAGAACCTTGATACAGTTCTCATCACTATCGTGTGGCATAGTACTGATAATGCGGCAAAGGGTACCATATTGATACAAGTTTTCTTGATCGATATCTTCCGTGAGCGAGTCTTTTTGAGCAACCACCAAGACTAAGTCATCATATTCACTTTGCGCCAATTCAATGGCTTTTACTGAGGGCACACGGCCAACAAACAAAGCGATTTGCATATGCGGATATACCACCACATCGCGAAGTGCTAATAATGGCAAGTGAGTAGGGTCATCTCGCTGTATAGTTTCATTGTTAGCATCACTGTCGTCAGCATTATTGTCAGCTGCCTCAGAAGGGCCTTGTTGCAAACTCTCTTCAGCTATATCTTGTTCACTGCGCTGTTCTTCTTCAATACTTTGTTCTGTTGTATCGATAATGCTTTCAATTTCGGCATCTAAGATTGGGTTATCAATGTTTGTTTTTTTATTGCTCATAAGTGTTTCCTATAGCAGAATGCAGGCATATGTAATAATAGGGTGCCCAGCTTGCTTTTAATGATCTTAATATAACTTAGGGTCTTATCTTTCTATCTTATCTCTCTAAATGGTGGTGGTAACAGAAATTACAAGTTTAAGGGTTACCAATAAGTAGCATGAAACCAATAAGTGTCATCAAACTAAGTTTCATCAAACATACTATAGACCCTTATTTGTGCTAAAAAATCAGGTAGAATGTGTGTCTTTTTTAAGCTCTGCTGTTAACGGGGGTTAAAAGCTAGAGGTTGTTTATTTATTAAAGGTAGATATATGATGATAAATGCGGTGCTATTAGCAGTAATTATCATGCTGGGCTTATCGCTTGCTCGAGTGCATGTCGTACTAAGCTTGCTGATTGGGGCAATGGTTGGAGGACTGGTAGGTGGTTTGGGAGTTGATGCTACATTAACTGCCTTTCAAGAAGGTATCAAAAATGGGGCGCAAATTGCACTGTCTTATGCCTTGTTAGGAGCTTTTGCCGTTGCGATTGCCCATTCTGGCTTGCCACAATCATTATCAAACAGTGTTATTCATCGTCTCAATAATCAACAAAAAAATCAACAACCTGATCAACAAAGTAACCAGAAAAAAGGCGGGAGTAAGGGCTCAATAAAGTGGATATTATTTATTGGCTTGGTACTGATGAGTGTGTTTAGCCAAAACCTTATTCCTATACATATTGCCTTTATTCCTTTGATTATTCCACCATTATTAATGGTTTTTAATCGTTTAACTGTAGATAGGCGTTTGCTGGCTTGCTTAATGACCTTCGGTTTGGTTACTACCTATATGTTCTTACCGTATGGATTTGGAGAGATTTATCTTGACCAAATCATGCTAAAAAATGTAGGCGAGGCAGGCTTAAATGTTGAAAATATCTCAGTTATGAAAGCCATGGCAATTCCTGCATTCGGTATGCTAACGGGTTTATTGATAGCGGTGTTTTTTAGTTATCGTAAGCCTCGGAACTACATGCACTCCTCTCATGATTTTACCTCTAGCCCTTTAACCCGACCTAAATCTAACTCATCTGAAGCCTCTGATAATTTCAACGAAGTTAGTCGTAATATGGAGTCAGGAGCTCTAAATATAAATGCGAATGGCGATGTATTAACCAACGTCGCCAGCAGTGCAACGCTGCCCAGTAAAGGCAAAACGATTATTGCCCTATTGGCAATAGTAACCGCATTTGTGGTGCAACTATATACCGATTCACTGCTATTAGGGTCATTGTTTGGCTTTGGCATATTTATGGCCACAGGTGTGGTGAAATGGAATGAAGCTGACAGTGTCTTTAATGAAGGCATTAAGCTGATGGCAATGATTGGCTTTATTATGATAACCGCCCAAGGTTTCGCTGAAGTGATGAAAGCAACCGATCAGATTGCCCCGCTAATTGATGGCGCAACCACTTTATTTGCAGGTAATAAAGGCGTGGCTGCCTTAGTGATGTTGGTAATTGGCTTAATTGTGACTATGGGTATTGGCTCTTCTTTCTCGACCATTCCGATTATTGCTGCGATTTATGTGCCGCTGTGTATGACGATGGGTTTCTCTCCTATGGCAACTGTCGCTATTATTGGTACGGCAGGGGCACTGGGCGATGCAGGTTCTCCAGCTTCAGACTCAACACTGGGGCCGACATCTGGATTAGGAGTCGATGGACAGCACGATCACATTAAAGACAGTGTTATCCCAACCTTTTTACATTTTAATATTCCGCTATTAATCTTCGGATGGATAGCGGCGATGGTGTTTTAAGAATGGGGGTTTAAATGGTGCTTAAATAAGCCAGACTCTAATTTCAAATGAAACTAATAAAGTGAAACTAATAAAGTGAATGCAATAAAAAAGGCAAGTGTGGCTGAGTCACATTTGCCTTTTTAATATTCGATTGTTAAAAATGGGTTTTATGACTGGTTTATAGCGTATCTAATCTTTATTCTTTGAATCTATCAATTTCACCGGTTAAATAACCCACTAGATCATCGCCACTTTCCATCAAAACTTTTAATTTGTCGGGATTAATTAAACGTGCCAATTCCTCTTCGGTAAACAGTTGCTCTTCAGGCGATGATGGACGCTGATTTAGGGTGGTATTCTTTTGTTCTAACTGTTGCAAATGTCTGTCCACGGTATCAGCACTAGAGAGTTTGCAAGCGTTATCCTCGTTATTGTCTATGCTATGGTTCGAGGAGTTTAAACTTGCTTTAGCAGGTGGATTATCATCAGCACTCATTTGAACCACCTTATTTTTTTAGGGGTAATTAACGCATGAAGCGGCACATCCCAAGGCTGAGTGTGTAGTTGTGGAAATACTTGGAACTCATAACACCAACCCACGCGTATTGGTTTTTTGCGATTGTATCTATAAGAGCGGGCTAAAGTAGTGTCATAAAAGCCACCTCCCATCCCCATACGATTGCCATGCTCATCAGCAGCAACTAACGGGCATAGTATTAAATCCATGTCTTGCACCCAAACAAGTTGACGTTGTTTGGATTCCTTCATACCAAAGCGATGACGAACAGTCGGTATATTAGCCAGCCTGCTTTGATGAACGGGTACAAAACGCATGGTTTTATTGCCTTTGCCTAATGTATTGACCACGGGGATATAGGCGCTAAATCCCATGCGTATGCACCAATCCAACAGGGGTTGTGTTGGCAGTTCACCAAAGCCGTCAATATATATACCCACCTTAGCACTTTTAGGCAGGCGAGGGGCAAGCTTAGGTAAATGACGACTGGCAAACCGACTCGCAATACGACGTTGTTGCTCAGATAGGCGACGACGCTGACGATTCATGTGTCGTCTAGAAGGGTTTCGAGGAGTATCAAAGGTGTTGGTTATCATAATAAATAGCGTAATTTGTTAATGGGTCGACATTTTGATGGGTTTTGATGGGTTGTCAGAATGCGTTTGTTATAAAGTCATGCTATCATAATTACGTTTAAAGCTTACCAAGATGGCGACATAAGCCAGTATAATAATATCTTTTCTATAAACTAACCTATCCTAGTTAGACTCGGTCAGGCTCACTGAACCTACACTTTGTAGCGTTTGATTTGTTGCATTAGGATTTGCCTTCCTCGATAGGTTAATTTCTAGATTTGGTATAAAGACTACCATAACAAAATTTTAAACATTCGATAAAGCCGAATAATAAACTTGATAAAAACTCGATAAAAAATAGGAGACATCATGTCAACTCGTACTGAAAAAGATACCATGGGCAATGTAGAAGTACCACAGGATGCCTATTGGGGCGCACAAACTCAGCGTAGTCGTGAGAACTTCAAAATTGGTGGCGAAACCCTACCTCGTCCCATGATTGAAGCGATGGCATTGGTTAAAAAAGCAGCGGCTATCACTAATGCCAGCCTTGGTCGTATTGAAGAGAGCCAGCGTGACTTAATTATCCAAGCCGCTGACGAAGTGATTAATGGTGGTCTTACTGATCAGTTCCCATTAGTTGTATGGCAGACCGGTTCTGGTACACAGTCAAACATGAACATGAACGAAGTACTGGCTAACCGTGCGAACGAAATTGCCGGCTCTGAGCGTGGTACTTATAAGCCAATCCATCCAAATGACCATGTTAACCATGCACAGTCAACCAACGACAGCTTCCCAACGGCTATTCGTGTGGCAGCAGCGCGTCAAATCAATAGCCTGTTAATCCCTGCGGTTAAAGCACTACGTGACACGCTAGACAAAAAAGCCAAAGAATTCGATAGCATCGTAAAAATTGGTCGTACGCATTTACAAGACGCCACGCCTTTGACTTTAGGTCAAGAATTCAGTGGTTATGTCAGCCAGCTTGATCACGCATTAACCCGCATCGATAATGCCTTACAAGGCTTATATGAGCTTCCTTTAGGTGGTACAGCAGTTGGTACTGGTCTAAACTCGCATCCTGATTATGCCGTCAAAGCAGCTGAACAATTAGCAACATTGACTGGCCTGCCTTTTGTGACCTCTCCCAACAAGTTTGAAGCTTTAGCTGCCCGTGACGCTGAAGTATTTGCTTCAGGTGCGCTAAAGACATTAGCCGCTAGCCTAAACAAAATCGCCAACGATGTACGTTGGTTAGCCTCTGGTCCTCGTTGCGGTCTAGGTGAGCTTGAAATCCCTGCCAATGAGCCAGGCTCATCCATCATGCCCGGTAAAGTTAACCCCACTCAGTCTGAAGCGATGACCATGGTTGTGGCGCAAGTTATGGGTAACGATATGACTATCAGCATGGCTGGCGCGTCTGGTAACTTTGAGCTGAACGTATTCAAGCCAGTTATCGCTTATAACTTACTGCAATCTATCAAATTACTTGGCGATGCGTGCAACAGCTTCAATGAGAACTGTGCAGTAGGTATCCAGCCAGTTAAAGATAAGATTGATGACTTCTTACATAACTCATTGATGTTAGTAACCGCGCTAAACCGTCATGTTGGTTATGAAAACGCAGCGAAAATCGCTAAAACAGCGTATAAAGAAAACAAAACCCTTAAGCAAGTAGCGGTAGAGCTTGATTTATTAACTGAAGCTCAGTTTGATGAGTGGGTTACGCCAGCCGATATGGTTCACCCTAAATAAATACCTTACTAAAAATTCGATTAGCTTCGTTAATCAAGCTCAGCCTACGACTTGTAGTGCTTTCACTTGATTGCCTTGCTACTCAAATTTTTTGCATAGGTATTCTATGTTCTGATTAATATTTTGCAACGTTGTCAGACTCGCTTACTGTACGACTTGTACAGTGAGCGCTCGGTAGATACACTTTTGGCTAGTAGCCGAGTCATATCTGACAAACTATAATACTCTCTTAAAATAGAAAAGACCTTGTCATTTCATATGGCAAGGTTTTTTGTTTGGGTCAGGGTTTATGATTTTAAGTTTTAATTCTGGAGCTATTCACGCTTTTTGCTACTATCTTGGTTTGAACGACGGCGGGCGCTAAAGCCAGTCTCGTTCCTGCGCTGCGATAACGGGACTGGCTAAGCGACCACAACGTCGTTCTTCACCAAGGATAGCCGCTGCAATCGTGGCTAAACCGCATCCCAAGGCCACATCATGAGTTAAGTTGGAGAATAAGTGAGTCGGTTAGCCTTCTAGATTTATACTCACAATATGTTTATCGCAAGTTAAGTTGGATCAGCAACATTCTATAAAGAATTAAATCATAGTACGTTACAGTTGATGTTATGTTATAACAAAACATTCTAATTTATTTACGCACAGACAACAGCGTAAAATTAAAAGTAATTTAATATATCGTCTCAATTGGCACTTAAGTAAAACTCAACGAAAAGCTATACCCTAATATAGACACTAATTAGAGGCTGTTTAAGTTTCTCTTTTGGTGGTAAAGGCTTGGTTTTATTTGAAGTCATTTATCATGTTTTATTCACTCAAAAGAGGTGTATTTATGAAGAAGTTTACAACCCTACTATCATCTGCAACAATTTTAGCAGCAACTTTAAGCTCAGTCTCTGCACTTGCTTATACAGACCAAGTTATGGATCCTGCACAAAGCCATGATACAGCGGTAAAAGTGAGACAAGTAAACTATACTTGCCAAAATAATGGCAAAATAAGCGTCAAATATGGATTTAATAAACAAAACCTACCGACGTATTCGGAATCTTATCTAAACGGTAAAACGAGATTTTTACCGATTAACCTTGGACGGTCAGACGATGTTGACACCGTATTTGGTGATGAAGAAAACTTTAGTATCATGAGTGATGCTCTACGTCTAGATAACTATCACAAATCAAGCGTCAACATTCAAAATGCGAACAGTGAGTTCCTTTATAAAGGCTGCAATGTCAAATCAATTAAGAAAATTAAAGGCTAATTTTTCTTTTAATGTTTTATTTCTTATCTAAAATAAAGGACCTTGTCATTAATATGGCAAGGTCTTTTGTTTAGGGTACAGTTTATATTTTTTAATAGTTTCAGCGCAAATCTCTGAAAATATCTAGAAACGATAATGCTAATTTTAACGGCTTTTAGGACTAGCGGTGACCACGTTGTATTACCGGTGTTGCTTTGTTCGTGGTAAGCGTGCAACTTTCTTAAGCGTCTGTAGAGAATTCAACTATGACAATGGTAGAGGCTGTTTTTTCGGCACTGATTTCGTCACGTTATTGTTGTTTTTGCTAAAACGATTTAAACGTAGCTGATGACTACTTTTCATCACGTTAATGATCGTGTTAACAGGTTCTTGGTGGTCAATTTCTCCTTCAATTTTTCCTTCAATTACCCAAAGTGCGAAATTCTCTGCTGAGACTTCTTCTGGATAGCGAATGTATGATGAATTGAGTTGAGTTGAACACTCTCATCATAGTTAGTCTCATCTCTATCGACGTATCATGGAGCCCCATCGCCTTCGATGGGTTGCATTAGCCCATTTGCGTCTTTAACCGCAAGCAATCCGTCAGTTAGATATAATAAAAAGGGTAACTTGCTTACTATTTGGTATGGCGCAATGGATTGTAGAACGCGTACAAACGTATAATGTTGGCCTTTATATTCTAGATCAATACCAAAATTTAAATTCGGTTCGTCTGGTTGTCTTAAGTCTGAATTATTGGTAATAAGCTATTGAGAATAAGCTACTGGATATAAACTATTTGGAATAAGCTATAGTTCCCATGTCCTACTCGATAAAAGTGCAAAATTAAACATCATTTTACCTGCTAGTAGGATATTTGCTCTTTGCCGAGGGACGAGGCACGGACATAGTCATTAAAGAACGCCTACGGTTGACTAGCATATTTCTCCCCTTCTTAAGAGCTCCGATATTAAGGCCAGTCTTTTGGTTCTTAGACTGTAACGTTGGGTTATGCGGGCAGTAAATGACGGACTAGTACTGCTTTTTTATGCCAATATTTTTATTCATCAGGCTCGTCACGTTCAGACCAAGATTTAGTGAAAAACTCATGAAGTGATTAGCAATGGCTATCTATTTTATAAGGCGACCTTTACACTCCATTCATAATAATTCAAACTAATTCAGGGTGTTAGAAATGGCTTCAAATTCTGTAGATGATTATGGTAAGACTATCAAACAGGGCATGATTGAATATCAAAGCAGTGGCAGGAACGCAGATGATTTGAGTGCTTTAGCACTGAGGTTGGAAGAAGTCTTCACGCAGTCCATTGCATTAAAGTCAGCGCATGAACAAGCAGGTACTAAAAATTCGAAAGCAAACATTATTAGCACTATTTATACTGAGCTTGCCGAGCTGAGCAGTCAGTTACCTGAGGATGCTTTGCTGGCAGGACTGGTCACAAGTTGGCAAGCTCGGTCTCGGTATAGTTGTGATAGCCCATTAAACTTAGAAGAGCGTGCTCAAGTTAATGCCAATGAAGTTCCGCTCCGGTCTCAAAGCTCAGCTTCAGCTAGTCAGCCCCAACTCATAGTTAGTTCAGAAGCAGGCAGCTCAGAAGCAGGTAGTTCAGAAGAAGGTAGTTCAGAAGAAGCAGCTATACCAGAATTAGTAACCTCACAATCCAGCTATATACCAGCATCATGGTTGCATGTCACAGCTATATCTGTGGTTGTGTGGATTTTGATAAAGCTACCTCAGTGGGGTTTTAAATCTTTTATTCAGTACTTTGATAGTGCGCAATATTATGTATTAGTAGCACCCGCTTTGGTTATCTTAGGTATTGCCAGTTATTTGCTATTTTCACAAAAAAAACCTGAAAAACAACGGGTTTATTGGTTAGTTGGTTTAATGAGTTATGGCCTATACTTACTCTTATATACTCTATTTGTAGAGTTGGGTTCCTTCTATAGCAATGATGACACAGTGGTCATGATGTGGTTGCATAGTCCTATTGTGCTAATCAGTATGCTAGGTGCAATTATGTACAGCCATACCTCTAAATCTTGGCAAGCTCGGGTAGCTTATCTACAGTATTTAAGTGAGATAGGGGTGTTTTCTATCTTAATATTGTTTGGTGGCATCATCTTACAAGCGTTTACTTTAATGCTGTTTGAGATGTCGAATACCCGAGGTATTGGAGAATGGTATATTGAAAATATGGTACCTCTAGGTATCGTGGCTACACCTTTAGTCGCCAGTCATTTATATTTTACGAGATTTAAAGAGCGTAGTCGTTTGGCGTCTATTTTATTGCAAGTTTTCTCTCCACTATGCGCAATTACCTTTTTGGTTTATCTTATTCATATGCTGTATACGGGTACGTCGCCAGTAGAAAACAGAGAAGCACTGATAGCCACCAATGGGTTGCTTATCGTGATTTGGGTAATGAGTGTTTATCATATTTTTGCCAGAAAGTCTTCGACGGATAGTAGGTCAAAAGAGGTCATATCAAGCAATGCTTTATCGACTCAGGTAACGGCGACTAGCCACTTTGGTTTGATGGATGTGTTAACGACTTTTATGCTCTTTGTGGTTAGCCTCTTCAATGTGGTTATTTTATATTCTATGTTTAGTCGGTTTAACGCACATGGTTTTACGCTTAATCGTTTTATTGTAACGGGTGTCAATATCTTAATTTTTACCCATCTTTGCCAAATTGGCTATCAATACTTTAAGTTGTGGCGTCATCCAGAAAAAGGTGATATTGCACTTAAAAAATCTATTGTCAACTATTTACCGATTTATGCAATATGGTCATTGCTTGTCGTTATTGTTGTTTCCATTGACACGATAAGACTGTCAGCATAACTATCAATGCTGATTTGACAGTGCTGAATCATCATCTGTAATGCGACTTATTGAAGCCTTAGACTCTATGCGGTGTGCGTCTGTTTTTTGGCATACTGCACTCGCCTTAATATGTGCTTTAATATGCGCTTTAATGTACGCTTCAATGTGCTCTTTAAAGCACTTATCACAGTACTTGTTAATGCGAACACCATCCTAAACTCCTGTTTAAAACCTGACCAAAATTGTCGTCAAAATCATGCATATAGCGCCGATTCTGTTAACCATAGGCCAAATCAAAGCTCATAAAATGCTACACAATCAAAATGACTCTTATGCGATTATGCTTTCAGGTAATGTTAGGTGTCATATTTGCCGTTAAATTGTATAGAAGGGTCGTGAATGTTAGATTTGATTGGTATCGGTCTTGGCCATTTTAATTTAACCTTTACTGTTTATAGAGATAAATTTATAAACCGTAAAAGGGCACATGAATAACTCATGTGCCCTTTTATTTGCAGTCTTGTTATTAATAGCCTTGGTTTATTATATAAGCCAAAATGACTACTAATAAAGCAAGCTACTTAATAGCGAGCTTATTTAATAGCAAGCTTTTTGCTTACTGCGCCGGTTTCTTTTGGTAGGATTAGCTGCAATACGCCATTTTCATAAGAAGCTTCAGCCGCATCTACATTTACTTTTTCTGGCAACTGGAAGCTGCGTGATACAGAACCAAAATAACGCTCGCTACGTAGCACTTTATTGCCCTCTTTCTGTTCGTCTTTTTGTTCAATCTCAGCGCTTATTGAAACAATATCGCCAGAAAGTGATAAGTCGATATCCTCTTTTGCGACACCCGGTATTTCAGCAGTCACGTAGAATTTATCGTCTTTTTCACTGACATCAATTTTAATTTTCTCTGCCGAAGGTAGGGCATCTCCGTGTAGAGGGCGCATATAAAAGCCAGGTACCATGTTGTCAAATAAGCTGTCAAGTATTGAGTTTCTAGTCGCTAATTTATTCATAATATTTACCTTATAGTTCATTAACTCATTGTTTATTATGTTGCTTTCTACAGTATCGCTACTGTCTTACCTATATAAGTAAGGATTAGTCTTAGAATTTCAAGAGGATGATATTAGGTAAGTTTTTAGTTGTATCGCTCAGATTTAACATCAAGTTATGACTCTACAAAGTCTCTAAAACCAAAAAGCATCCCAACTTACGCAACACTCATTTGAACGAGTTGGTGCTTACTATTTTATGAGACTTAGCTGTTGTATGTGTTGGTATTTCATGAGACTGAGCAGGGTTAATAATAGAGGGTTAATAACTATAATAGCTATTAAACAGGTATGTTCTAACTATCATATCCCTAGCTCATATCATAACTTGAATACTCTGATAACTAGCTTAACCCTAGGAGATGGCAATACAATGAACCCTCACAATAAGTCAACAAATGCGTATTATTCTTTATTATTCAAAGGTATCAATAGTGATTGGAAGTAAATCAGATAAAGGAATTTCGTAATAGGGTGCACCTTTATTTTGTTTTACAGGATAGTTTAGGATATCAGAGCGCTTAATGAACCCAATGATCTGTACTTGGTTGGGCTCAACCGTTTCGTTGTATTTAGTACCGATATAGATATCTTTTGGTTTGTCTTTTACATCGTGTATTTTGGGCATTAAATATTTAAAATAGTTTTTAGTCGCTGATTTTATTTCGACTTTTTTACCATTGATGATCATGTCACAGTCATCAACAATACCTGAGTCATCAAGCCCTTTAGCGGACTTGTCAATTTTAAAGTGTTGCTCAAGCCATTTACTGGTTAGCATCTCGCAGACAACGCCTCGCCATGCCTCAACATTGGTGTAGCGCCAGCGGCCCGCATCAATTTTTTTAAATGCATCAATTTGATCTTTGGCAAATTGTTTGTCCTGCTCAGTGACTTGAAGGGTTATCATGATTTGTATTTTCCACAATGAATAAAAACTCTTTATTGGTGTCTTTTTTAACCTTACCTGTAATTTGATAGTTATGCTTGCGCTCAATAACGTGTACCCTGCTTGAGTACTTATTTAATAGTGCTAGCAGGTCTTCTTTACTGGGATAGGATGAGTCGTTATAGCTTAAATACCAATATTTATAATTATTTAAATTAGAAAATAGAGTGTCAAAAAGCTCTATGGCAGTGCTTTTGTTCCTAAAATCATTCGCAAATGGCTGGGTAACGGTTGAGCAAATAAAGTCATCAACCAAACCATAAAACCCAAAATAATTGTTCATCGTACCCGTGTAAGGAGGGTCCAGATAAATAATATCTGCTTTTACTGTGTCGAGTAAATTAAAGATGTCATCATTATAAGCTTTGTTGTCTTGACCATTATCAAACACGGCTTGGTTGTAGTCATTCAGGTTGTGCAAAAAGTGATGTTTAAAAGATTGATTATGATAGGCGCGTCTTCTTTTATATTTGCGGTAGCTGTATTCTTCATCGCGCAGTTGTACTATTTTTTCCCAGTTTATAGTAAATCGTGAATAGGGCATTTTTCTGATCATAGATCGACGCATCAAAGCATAAGCCAATGATTGCTTTTTATCGCACGCTAATTGTTCAATATTATGTTTATATAAATCGAGCTCTCTACATTCTTGAGGGAAAAAGTACACCTCTGAATAGTTTTTATACATAAAACCTTCAAAAGGTTCGCCGCTAAAAATGACCTCAATGTCTGATTCGTCAAGCGTTGTTTCATTGTTTTCGATTAGGGCATTGGCAATGTGATAGTTTATTTTAAGGATATCGTTAGTATAAACCTCCATACCTCTTCTCTTAGCCTCATAACTCAAAGAACATCCGCCAGAGAAGGCATCGAATAAGGTGTTAACATCTGCTGGGAATTGGTCACATATCCACGATGCAATTTTTTCTTTATTGCCAATGTAATTGACAGTTGGGTACTTACTCATTTTCATTCATCATAATAATGGTACTGGCTATGGCTTCTGCCATTTTTGGCGGAACGGCATTTCCTACTTGTTGTTGTTGCGATATTCGAGTGCCTTTAAACACAAAGTCGTCCGGAAAGGTTTGTAGCTTGGCCAATTCTCGCACCGTTAGCGCTCTATTTTGCTCATAATGAAAGATTTTACGCATATCGCCAGTAACGGTAACAGAGGGCTTATCACTCGCATATTTGATGTATTTTCGAATATCGCCCGTTTTAGGCCGAAAGGGCTCAGGGATTTCATGCCTATCGCCACCGTCTGAGACAAAGCTCATTTTATGCAGCATTTGTTCGGAATGTGACATGGCAACGTGGTTAGGGATATCCGACTGCTGACCAGACTCTAGTTTCGGATAAGACGACAGTGCTTGACCTACAGTGGTATATTCATCGACACTTCTTTCAGGAAAAAGTATGGTCTGGTTATTTTTTGAGCCAATAAAAATAACGCGCTTCCTAACTTGTGGTACACCATAATCTGCTGAATTTAAAATCTGACAATCGACTGTATAGCCGAGTTGTTCAAAGTCTGAGATGATTTCTTGTCTGGTTTGACCTTTATTATGCGTGTATAAACGTGCCACGTTTTCCATCACAAAAAATGTTGGCTTAATAACTTTGACCACCCTAACAAACTCTTTAAACAGTTTGTTTCTTGGGTCGTCAATAAACTTTCTGCCGATATTACCAGCCATGCTAAAGCCCTGACATGGGGGGCCACCAATAATGACATCAATATTGGTGTGAGACTTTAAAGATGCCAGTTCAGCGTCTGTGACATCGCATAAATCTTTTTGTATTAACTGATGATTGGGAAAGTTGTGACGGTATGTCTCACAAAAGCTAGGCTCAATATCAACTGAAAAAACATTTTCAAAGCCTTTATTATCAAAACCAAGAGAAAACCCACCAGCTCCTGAGAACAAGTCAATGTACCTTAAAGTTTTACTCATAATTTTGTTTTACCTATTTAGCATGCCACAATGTTATTCGTTTTTAGGTCTGCATTCTGACTATATAGCCCCGATAAACATTAGGCTTATCGGGGCTAAGTATGGGTTTATATATCAAAAAAAATTGCTCGAAATTATCTAGCATCACTTTCGATCATAATTTCCGGCTGAAATTTTCGGCTGAAATTTGCATTAGTCATCGGGCAAATATTCTATCAGAAATAGCAAATGCCTGCTTTAAAAAAGCTAAGTGAATAATCCTAAAACCTAAGGGCATCTCCTTAATAAAAGCTACTTACTAATGTAAGGATTATTAATGCCAAGCTTTGCTAAGATAGCAATTTCGAACCCTTCCATTTCATTCTGCTCAGCTTGCCCTAATTCATGGTCAAAGCCCAGCAAATGTAAGATACCATGCACCAGTAAGTGTGTGGCGTGTTCGGAAACGGTTTTGTTCTGTTCCTTCGCCTCTGTAACCACCACATCATGGCAAATAATTAATTCGCCCAGTGGGATCGTGGGCATTTCTTGCAATATAAACGGTGGTAAATCACTTGGATAAGACAAAATATTGGTCGCATAGTCTTTGCCACGTGCCTCGTTATTTAGAGCCTTGGCTTGGGTCAAGTCCGTGATATACACGTCTAGCTCTTTAGGGGTGGCTAACCATAACTCACTGTCTAATTCTTGGTAATACGGAAAAGTTAAACCAGACTTTTGCTGTATATTCATAAAATCCAAGGTATTTACCAATACCTTTTGTAAGGTATCAGTCGCATAGCATTGCGAGATAAACTCATCGGCTACCAATGCGGAATAGCTGATATTGATAGTGGGCTGCGTTGCTGATTGTGAGATGGGCATGATTAGAACCTGTGTAAGAGATGCGTTGTGCTAGATACGTTGCCTATTAAACCATAAAGTAGATAATTACTCATCGTCAAACGAATACAGTTCTTTTGAGCACAAACAGTTATTTGCAGTGCAATAAGCGCTACCACGAAGATAGTTGCCGTTGTGTGAGGGACGAACACCGGACATAGTGTTGTACGAGCGCCTACTTATGATATGCTTATTTCTCCATATTGATGGAACTGCGATATTAAGGCCATGCTGTTTATCTTTTGGTTTTTTAAAGCCATAAAAAATCCTCCCAATCACATTTGAGAGGACGTTATAATGTATGTTAATGTTAGTAGATAAAGCCTACGGATGGCTACTTAGTTTGAGAAGCGACTAAAGCTTCGGCTTGTTTGCGCTCTTGCTCAGCAATACGAGCCTGTTTTCTCGCTTCTTTAAGAGCTTCTTGTTCTTCGTCAAATTCGCCATATGCCTCGACAATTTTTTGAACCAATTGATGACGTACTACATCTTTTGAGTCAAATTTAGTGATATGAATTTCTTCAATATTACTTAGGATTTTCATCGCTTGGGCAAGCCCAGATTTGTGACCACGTGGCAAATCAACCTGAGTAATATCGCCTGTTATAACGGCACGAGAGCCAAAGCCTAAGCGAGTTAAAAACATCTTCATCTGCTCAGGCGTGGTGTTTTGTGCCTCATCCAAAATAACAAACGAGTTGTTCAATGTACGCCCTCGCATATAAGCAAGCGGCGCAACCTCAATGACTTGCTTTTCGATGAGCTTGCCCACTTTCTCAAAGCCAAGCATCTCATACAGTGCATCGTAAAGAGGACGCAAGTAAGGATCTATTTTTTGAGTTAAGTCGCCCGGTAAGAACCCTAGTTTTTCGCCAGCTTCAACGGCTGGGCGAACCAGTAGTATGCGCTCAATCTCGTTACGCTCTAACATATCTACTGCACAGGCCACTGCGAGATAAGTTTTACCTGTACCAGCTGGGCCAACACCAAAGGAGACATCGGAGGTCAAGATGCGCTGTACATAACGCTGCTGGTTACCACCTCGAGGTATTATTTTGCCTTTACGGGTCTTGAGCGCAATTGAATTATAGTCTGCCGTTTCATCATCATGGTAAGAAGGAGTATCGCCAGTTTCCTTACTGTCGTTATCTTCACTGTCGTTATCTTTATTATCGCTAGGATTAGGGTAATCAAATTTGCGAGACATACTGGCTTGAATGATGAGGTGTAACTCTTCTGGTGTTATGTCTTCGGATGATCGAGCTTCATCAGCAAGCTTATTTAAAATATAATCGCCACGCTCAACGGCTATTAAATCGCCTGCTAGGGTAAATTTATGTTGACGTTGATTGATATTAATATCTAGGCGGTCTTGAATGTATTTTATGTGGTTATTGTATTCGCCTACTAGGGTTTTTAGCTGAGGGGAAGTTAGAAAGTCTAAGTTAACTTTACGAGTAACGGCGTCAGTCAAGTGAGAATCCTTTTATCGTTTAATTTTAATATGCTGTATGACTTTAATCTGAATAAGACAGGTTTCTATTTTTTACTATTTTTAAAATGGGGGCTTATTAGTTAACTAAAATGGTTGCACTAATAATAATAGTAACAGTTGTAACTAAGTAAATCCTAAAATTAAACAGCTTAATAATGAATTGATACAATTTCATTACATGACTAAAAAAAGGATTGAGATAAGCCTAATAAATGACGCTTGATTGAGGTTTATTTTTAGTTGTATTCAACACAAGTGATGTCTTTATCACGACAAAACATCTTATTAAACTGATTAAGGCACTGTTTTTACGTTAAGGCGGGCTTTACCTCTGTTAGTATCTTCAGCCTGATAAGTGCTTGTAAAGGCATTTAATTTACACATATAAACGGATTTATCTTTTTTCTCAGTTGTGTCTTTTTTGTTATCAGTTGATCTCGTGTTTACGTCTATAATAATAGGAACGGCAACAGGTACAGGTTGGGTTATGACACCAATATCTCCAACGTTATCAGTAGAGACAGGGGTAGTACAAGAGGTTAATAAGGTTAAGGTCGTTAATAGAGTGCTGGTAATAACGGTAAATTGTTTCATGTAGAGTACTCCAAAAAAGAGCGTATTTTAAAGCTGAGCAGCTGCTTTAGTAAATAATAAATTTTTAGTAAAAAGGGGTGATTATATTCCTAGATTAAACAGCATTAGAAGCTTATGATAATATCCATACCTAGTAATATGACAGTATTCTTCTAATGATATAAAAATCAGGCTAAACTTATGAAAGACACTGTATCATCAAGCTCACAAACAAACCAACAAAGCCAAAACAACCATATCAGCAATCCATATGCCATTACAGAGCAAACGGTATTGATTGCAGGTGGTGGTCAAGTGGGTTTGTCTTTTGCGCTACTTTTGGCCAGTAAAGGTATTGCCAGTACTCTTATTGAAAAGAATACCTACCCTGAGATTAGCCCAGATGATGATGTCAATCGTACCCATTATTTAGACAGTCGCAATATGGCGTTGTCACGTCGCACCGTGCAAATTTATGAAGAGATTGACTTGTGGCATGAATTGCAAAGCCATGCTTGCCGTATTGATTCGGTGCAAGTAAGCGAGCAGGGCAGTTTTGGTTATGCTGAGCTGAATAAAGAGGAAGAGAATGTTGAGTCGTTTGGTCAAGTGATAGAAAGTTCGTGGCTTGGGCGTAAGCTGTTGCTTGCCGTGCAAGACAATCCGCTTATTACCCTTGTTGATGGTGCTGTGGTTACGACGGTCCAGCAAACGGCAAAAGAGGTAACCTTAGTATATGACACAAAGACAGCCAGACAACAAACAATGACGGGCGCTATGCTGGTGGCTTGCGATGGCCAACATTCCACTGTGCGTAATCTGCTTGGCATCAGTGTCAGCACCTACGATTATGGGCAGACCGCAATTGTCGGCGTGGTGCAAACCGATACCCCTCATCAGCATGTGGCAATTGAACGCTTTAGCCCAGCTGGCCCATTGGCTGTGTTGCCACTGACCGACCCCAATAACCATGAACGTGGCGATGGTAATAACCCTGTTCAAGATGGTTACCGCCGTTCGGTAGTGTGGGTATGCAAAACGGGCGAAGAGCAACAGTATCTTGATGATGATGGATTGTATTTGTCTACGATGCAACGGGCATTTGGGCTACGTGCGGGCAAGTTTGTTAAAACAGGCAGACGGGGTGCTTATCCGTTAACCCGTGTGCTGGCAGAGCGTCAGGTAGAAGGGCGTGTGGTCATTATGGGAAATGCGGCGCACACGTTGCATCCTGTTGCGGGTCAAGGGTTTAACCTGTGTATGCGAGATGCGCATGTATTAGCAAAAATGCTGTCCAATCAAGTGCTACGCGGCAAAGATATTGGCGATGCGGACATGCTTAAAAGCTATGAACAAGCCCGTTTGAAAGACCAAAAACGGGTCATTCGCTTTTGTGATGCGGTGGTGCATGGTTTTACCCATCCCAACCCTGCGGTTAAGCTCATGCGCAATGTGGCGTTAAAAGCATTTGATAAAACACCGGGTATCAAGCCTTTGGTGGCATCGTATGCCATGGGTTTAAAGACCTGACGGCATAGGGTTAGTATTTTATATAGTTAATACCGTCAAACTACTTTTAAAACTTTTACAAAAAAAGATAATCGACTTTTTAACATTTTTTTTAGTAAACACCTCTCTTTTTAATAAACAACTCTTTTAATAACGGAAAACCACTATGTCCGTATTACCTCAAAATCGACCTACGAACACCCTTATTATTGGTGGTGGTATTGTTGGCGCTACGTTGGCTCTAAAACTGGCAATACAAAAACAACCAGTGACTTTGGTTGATGCCAGACCTGCTTTGAGCGATGAGCAATGGCAAGAAAAGCTGAGACAGCGTGATGCCCGTGTTTATGCGTTAAGCCTAGCGAGCATTGCTCAACTGCGAGGGGTTGGTGCGTGGCAATTAATCTCACAAAGTGGGCGTAAGGCGGACTACACCCAAATGCAGGTATGGCAACAAGATGGCAAAGGCGAGCTTAATTTTGGTGATGATGCAGTACCGCAACTACTGGGTAGTATGGTTGAGCCTTTTGTAATTGAACATGCGTTGGCTCAGCGCCTTAAAGCAGATGAGTGTACAGATTATATGACGGTAGTATCTGGTCATAAAGTGACTGAACTGGATTGGCTTGGCGAGCAAAAAGGTTATCAGGTGCGTTTGGACAATGGCGATACCTTACAAGCCAAGTTGCTCATTGGGGCAGATGGCCGTGGTTCAATGGTGCGATGTGAAGCAGGTATTGATATAGACTCACTAGATTACAAGCAAACGGCCATTTGCTGTGCGATTAAAACGCAAAAGCCGCATTTAGCCACTGCACGTCAGTTAATGCTTCCGACAGGAACGTTGGCCCTATTACCCTTGGCTGATATAACTGCTGAAGATCAAGCTAATCCACAGCATTGGCAATCTGTGGTATGGACTCTGCCAACTAATAAAGCAGAAGAGTTGTTGCAACTTAATACGCAACATGCTGGTTTGCAAAAGAATGACCTGATTAAACAAGAGTTGGCAGCAGCGACGCAGTATGCGCTAGGCGATATTGAACAATTAGAGTCATTGGCGAGTTTTCCACTCAATGCCCAACAAGCAAAGAGCTATGTCAAAGAGAATTTGGTGTTGGTTGGCGATGCGGCGCATGGTGTGCATCCGCTGGCAGGTCAGGGTTTAAACCTAGGAATGTTGGATGTAGAAGCCTTGGTTGATACGTTAATGACTGACTATAAACGTAGTGGTAACAAACTGTGGGGCGAGCTTGCAACATTACGCCGTTATGAGCGTGTGCGTCGTCCTCACAATAGTATGATGATGCATAGCTTTTCGCTGATGAACTGGCTATTTGCCGGCGATTTTGCTGCGCTGCGACCTGTGCAGCAAGTGCGTAGTGAGGGCATGTACCGAGTGGGTAGGATTAAGCCGTTGATGCGACTGTTTACGAAGCAGGCGAGTGGGGTTTAGGTGAAGGTTTTGTCGATAGTTTTAGTCGCTATTTTAAACATCAGCCTTTTAGGCTTGTTAGGTTGTCAAACTGTAAAAGTCCCTATTCCTGAGGTCACAGTAATTACTCCTGTTGATCCAAGTAAATTAGACAGTGATGGAGATGGCGTGCCTGATATGGTTGATCAGTGTCTAAATACACCACAACATATAGTAGTAGATGATAAAGGATGCACTGTCATTTTAAACGACTTTACGGATGCACTTGAATTAGAGATGCAGGTTTATTTCCCAGCGCTAAGTCGCCGATTATCTTATGATTACCATCTTGAATTCCTGAAAATAAAAGAAAAGCTTATTGAATATCCGACGGCTCAAATTTTATTATTTGGTCATGCGTCCTCTGATGAGATAAGCAAAACACCTAGCAATAATACTTTATCTCAAGACCGTGCTCTAATGCTCAAGTATAGACTGGTGATGGATTACAATATTCCACTTGAGCGAATAACGACTTATGACTGTTTAAATAGGTTACCGATTGATCAAACAATGACTTCAAATTCTGACTATGTAGATACTCTGCCACAGGATAGTAGGGTTACCCTTAAAGTAAGCAAAGAAGTTAAGGATTTAATTGAAATTAAATCTTCTTTAAGTAGTGACTATAAAATCTACTCGCAGAGCTGTGAGTTAGTAAATGAATTGGTTAAATAGGTCAGCCAGTGCGGGCTAGTTTTTTGTTGGCTTTGAAATTGTAAGTTTTGTTCTTTTTAGACCTAAAAAAGCTTGGATTATAGACCAGCAACTTACAAGTCAATCAAATCTATCTCGAAATTACCCATCACACTTCACGCGTTCAATCTGTAAAATTACAACCTTCTTTTCATTCAGTCATGTCTACCCAAACGACGCAAACAACACCATCAATACTGGCGCAACAATATTAATAATAAAACCAAAGCTTATAGCAAGTGGTACGACAGCGAGTCCGCCCGATTGCTGAATAACAGGCAAGGTAAAATCAAGACTGGTTGCGCCGCCAAGCCCGACCGCAGCTGAGGGATGACGACGCATAAATAGCGGAATAAATAACAGCGCGAAAAACTCTCGCACTAAGTCATTAAACAATGCGACACTGCCCCAAACCGCACCATACGCGTCGGTCATAACGATGGCAGAGAGGGAATACCAACCAAACCCAGAAGCCAACGCCAAGCCTTGGGTCAAAGATACGTCTGCAAACAGCATCGCAAATATTACACCGCCGACCAGCACACAAAGGGTAAATATCACACTGGTTTGCATACCGCGTTTGCTGAGCACCACCTCTTTTAAGGTAATTCCCGACCCTTTTAAACCAATACCCACCAGCAGTATTAACAGCATGAGCAATCCCGTCATGGTGTTTTCAGGTGGCATATATGCGGCGGGTAAAAACTTGCCAATAACGAAACCCAAAGCAACACATAAGACTTGTATCAGACTGCCACGGATACTGACTTTATGGTGGATGGCAGATTTTTCCCCAGGCGGTGTCCAAGGTACAAATCGGTCGAATAACATCAAACCAGCCAGCCCACTGCCAATGGTCAATATCGACAACACCGTGACATAGAGCGCTATGTTGGCTATTTGACTGCTCAGCCCTTCCACTTGTGCCAATTCAATACCAATTAAGGTAAGAATGATGTATACCAAATAACCAAGAAGGCGTTCAGAGATATGAAAAAGACTGCGGTTTAACGGCAATGCAAATCCAATAAATAGAGGGGTAAGGACTAGAATTAAAGTGGTTAGGCTAGACATGATAGAAGGCACGCAGGCAGTTTATAGCCATAGTTGGGAAAAGAATGACAATGTTGAGCTACCGATATGTACAATTTGCGGTAGCTCGCCTCGCCCCTCAATTATCTGATTACGACTATATGTGAATAGACTATATTCTATAATAATTTATTGAATGGCGATTCTATCACAGCTTAAAGAGGAAGCGAGCATTGGGTGCTTATCTTGTCGGCTATTAAATAGCAAATCATCTATTAAACAGTCGTTGATGAAACCGCTATTTGAGTCTTGATTGGCATAATGATTGGGATAAATAACACTAATGGTAGCTGCTTTATCATGCTGAGGATAGTCATTGCGATAATGCCCACCACGACTCTCGAGGCGGTTTAGAGCTGATGTTAACAATAGCTCAGCTAGTGTTAACAAACGCAGCCAGCGTAAAGCCTGCACGTCAAATAAGTCCAAAGCGTCTAATTGAGCATTAGGGGTAATCGAGTTAGTCTGTAACAGTGTTTGCTTCCAAGATTGAACCCGTTTTAGCGCAGAAGTTAAGTCGGTTTCATTGCGTCTAATGCCCATATTGTCTGTCATTAACTTTTTTAAATGAGCGATAGAATATAGGTGGGGTTTATCTGCCTTAGATGCGTCAGATGCCTCATTTAGAGTGTGAGAAGACAATGACACACCATTATTAAGTTGATTTTCTTTATAACCAGCGATGTTTTTAAGTGTTTTATTGAAGCTTAGAGTGCTACCGACGCAGACATTTAAGTTTGTCTGTGTGCCTGTTAAAATTGGTTTTTGCCATGATAACGGATTATTTAGATACACAGGAATATGGGCCGCAATCTCACGACCAACCACCACACATTCAAGTAGAGAGTTACTGGCCAGTCGGTTTGCGCCGTGTAGTCCCGTATGCGCTACTTCGCCAGCAGCATATAAGCCAACCAAATCTGTATGCCCTGAAGCCGTAGTCATCACGCCGCCACAAGTGTAGTGCGCAGTTGGCGCAACAGGAATAGGGTCGGTAGTAATATTCACTCCCAGTGCTAAACAGTGCGCATAAATATCAGGGAAATGCGCTTTAATAAACTCAGCAGGTTGATGTGAGATGTCTAAATAGACATAATCTAAACCGTTGTTTGCAATCTCATTGGCAATAGAACGGGCAACGATATCTCGAGGCGCTAGTTCTTCTCGCTCGTCATAATTTGGCATAAACCGAGTATTTGTGAGTGGGCAAATTAAATGCCCCCCTTCGCCGCGTACCGCTTCTGATATTAAAAAATTACTGTCGCCTAGCGCCAATCCTGTTGGATGAAACTGGACGAACTCTAAGTTTGCTAAGCGACAACCTGCTTCCCACGCCATCATGATGCCATCGCCAACACACACATCTGGAGCAGTGGCTCTACTAAACAGTTGTCCCAGTCCGCCACTGGCAAGCACCACAGCGTGACTATTAACTGTTAGCCGTTTGTCTGATTTAACGTCAAGAACCGTAGCGCCCGTGCATCGTTTATCCGCAAAAGCGTCCTTAGTAGGCCGTTCGCTAACCAGTAAGTTTAAGGCCTCATGATACGGCAATACGGTAATGTTAGTAGCAGTAGCCACCTGCTCATGCAAAGTGTGCATGATGTGCTTACCGGTTGCATCATCAGCATGAATAACACGGCGGCGTCCATGCCCCCCTTCTTGAGTCAGGTGCAAATTATCTAGTGGGTTAGCAGGTTTATCGGTACGCTCAAAGGGTTCTTTTACCGTGGTTTTAGTGGTAAAAGGGACGTCATGTTTAACCAGCCAGTCAATAGCGTGACGACCTTGGCTTAAAATCTGGGTGGTCGCTTGCGTATCGCAAAGCCCATCACCTGCTATGAGCGTATCATTGACATGATCTGCTACGTTATCTTCTTTATCAATGACCGCCGCGATGCCGCCTTGAGCATAGTTGCTAGAGCAATCATAAATATCTTGTTTAGCAAGCACAACGATTTGTAGGTTATTGGGTAATGACATTGCTGTGCTTAACCCAGCCAGCCCTGCGCCGATAATAAGCACATCAGCATGAATAGCGTTTGAATGAACACTATCTGAATGAACAGTATCTGAATGAACAGTATCTGAATGAACAGTATCGGATTGATTCATTGACTCTGACATAGGCTGGGTCTCTTGATGATTTGTTAAAAGAGTAGGGTAGTGTTCAGCTTTCATGCCACTCTACGTCTATAAACTTACGCGGCACCGACTTTTGCAAAAAGCTCACGGTCTTTAACAATATCGCCACTGGTGGCAACGCGGCGTTTTTGTTCAGCAGCAAAGTCGAGCATACGCTGTAATGGTTTCATAGCGGCTTTAGCCAATTCAGGTTCGATCACAATTTCTCCTGTGCCATTTTCTAAGCACTGTTCAATACCCTTTAAGCCATTCATTGCCATCCACGGGCAGAATGCACAGCTTTTACAGGTGGCGCTTTCGCCAGCGGTCGGTGCTGCTAAGAAGCGTTTATTTGGAGAATGCTTTTGCATCTCGTGTAAAATGCCCAAATCTGTACCAACAATAAAAGTCTTCGCATCCATCTCTTTGGTGGCGTTTAATAGCTTACTGGTTGAGCCCACCACATCGGCCAGTTCAACCACGCTATCAGGCGATTCAGGATGTACCAATACAACGGCATCAGGATACTCGGCCTTTAATTGCTCAAGCTCACGGGCTTTAAATTCATTGTGCACAATGCACGAACCTTGCCATAGCAACATGTCAGCACCTGTCTCTTTTTGAATGTATGTGCCTAAATGACGGTCTGGACCCCAGATTATTTTTTCACCGCGCTCATGCAGGTGTGACACAATCTCTAAACCAACTGATGAGGTTACTACCCAATCAGCGCGGGCTTTAACTTCAGCACTGGTATTGGCATACACCACCACGGTGCGGTCAGGATGCGCATCACAAAACGCACTGAAATCTTCGATAGGGCAGCCCAGATCTAGTGAACATTCAGCGTCTAAATCTGCCATCAGAACTGTCTTATCCATACCTAAAATCTTGGCAGATTCGCCCATAAATCGAACGCCAGCCACAACCAGAGTGTCTGCTTCATGTTCGCTACCAAAACGAGCCATCTCTAAAGAGTCGCCCACACATCCGCCTGTTTCTAAAGCCAAATCTTGAATGTAAGGATCGACGTAATAGTGGGCAACCAATACGGCATTTTTCTCTTTTAATAAGCGTCTGATATTTGCGACCACTACCTCACGCTCATTACGTGGCAGTTCAGCAGGGATTTTGGCCTTGGCATACTCAATATCGATATTTGGTGCACAGCTACGTGTTTGCGCTATTTGGCTTTGACGTAACGTTGGCGCATCATAGGGAAATATCTTAGTTTTTTCGCTTGGAGTAGGGGCTACAGTTGCAGTAGTCATAAGTAGTTTCCTTTACTTTAATTCTTTTACTCAGGGCAAAAGCTGCTTTGGCATCCAATAGCTTAACGGTTAAGGTTAAAGTTCATTGCTATTACCGATTTAGTTCAACAGGCATTATTAGATAGTGTTAAAAAATAATGACAATCTGATTAATATTTAGTTAAATCTATAATTACAATTATGCTCATATTGAGTATAAATACAAGTGTTTTTTATGACTTAATGTATTTTAAGTAAAGAGTCAAATAAGGGATTTAAAAATAACAATGACTTCTAACGAACCCAAAAGGGTGTGAGGGGTTGAATATAAACAGCATGATAAAGTGTATATATAGTCAGAGAAGTATCTGTTTTAGCGTTATCTAACGATAGGGATGGCATATTGGTAAAGGCGTGTAATTCTTTACCTTTAACGTTATACTATGTGTAATTTTAGCGATATTTAAATTTATGAGTCTGTCTTTCTCTCACGCGCACAGTCAAGGTAGCGGTACTACAGAAGTAGTGGCGGTGTTGATTGCGATTACGAATAATTCGGCGCGTGTACTAACGGTCGACTCAGGTAAGCTACTCCCAAATGGTCCATTAATGCCCCTGCATCGTTCATTGCAAGCAGGGGTGCGTCAATGGGTAGAAGAACAAACAGGACAACCGCTAGGCTATATTGAACAGCTGTATACGTTCGTGGATACCAATAGGCGTAATAAAGAAGGTCACGCCTTGGTATACGTGAGTTACATGGGACTGGTTCAAGAAGTGATGTTACAGTCGGGCACTGGAGATAATAGTGCACGCTGGCGAGATTGGTATGATTATTTTCCTTGGGAAAATCATCTAGATAAACACGCTCGCCTTAATATCCATTATATTGTCAAAAACCTTATGGCATGGGCGAATACAGCAGTAAACTCTGATGAGCGGCAGAGGCGAATGCAACGTATAAATTTATGCTGGGGTGGGGCGTGGCAAAAAGACGATTTCGAATTGAGTGACAGTCCAATTGATAACACTGCAATTAATAACAGTCTAAATGATAATGACACATTATTAGATGATCTGGCAGTTGGCAGATCCCCCAACCAAGATATATTCTTAGAGTGGGTCGCTGAACACGCCCTGCTAAGATATGAGATGTTGTATGAGGCAGGTTTATTACCAGAATCGCCCGACTATCAACCTTCAAAGCTACCTAATAACTGGCAAACTATAACAGGCGAGCCAATGTATTATGATCATCGCCGTGTTATTGCGACGGCAATATCGAGATTGCGAGCTAAAATTGAGTACCGACCTTTAATTTTTGGCTTAATGCCAACGGAGTTTACCCTACTGCAATTACAACAAAGTGTGGAAGCACTTTCTGGTGTGACATTACATAAACAAAACTTTCGCCGACTATTAGAGAGTCAAAATCTTTTAGAGCCAACGGGCAATAGTAGCCATACAGGTCGAGGGCGCCCCGCAAAGTTGTTCCGCTTTCGATTTGATATTGAGTTACAAAGTTTACTGATGGACAGTAAGCTGCCCAAGCGTCACACTCGTCATAAATAAACTACCTAAATAAAGTGTCCTTCTTATATAAAGTATCTGTCTTATATAAATCACAACACATATATATTTGCTAATAGTACAATTTTTGGCTATATTTATGCTCATATTGAGTATTAAGGATGGTTTAGTCAGCTTTTTTATTACTGACTATGATCTTTCATTACTTGCTGAAAGTTATAAGAATTTGTATTCATAAGCTAAAGTTAGGGAATTCATAGAATAAAATGAGTCAATACGAGGCACCATTAACTTAAAAGCTCGGGTTGAATAGTTATTCTATTAATCCTAATTTTAATAAAGTAGTGGCTTATTTGAGTCGAAAATAGCCAATTGTAGGCTTTTGATACAGGTTCTAAGGTATAACGTTAGGATAATAATATAAGGATAGTCCATGTCATCTGACCCTAAAGCCGTAACAAACATTCATGAACCTCGCTTAAATGATGTTTTACTTTTACCGTTGATTGATGCCGCATTATCTGAAGATTTAGGTCGGCGCGGAGACATTACCTCACAGGCAACTATTCCAGCGGATAAGCAGGCAACATTGACGCTTAACGTGCGTGAAGATGGCGTGGTTTGTGGTTTAGATTTGGCTAGGCTAGCTTTTGCACAGATAGATGCAGATATCGTTTTCACTGCCCATACTCATGATGGAGCAAGCGTTGAAAAAGGACAGTCATTAGCAACGATCAGTGGTAATGCACGTAATTTGCTGACGGCAGAACGTACGGCACTCAACTTTATGACCCATTTAAGCGGTATTGCCACGACCACAAGACGCGCTGTTGATTTAGTGGCTGAATATCCGGCTCAAATTACCTGTACTCGAAAAACTATACCAGGTCTACGTACGCTGCAAAAATATGCGGTACGCTGTGGCGGTGGTCGCAACCATCGCTTAGGTTTGGATGACGCTATTTTGATTAAAGACAACCATATTGCTATTGCAGGTAATATTCCCACGGCAATTGCCCAAGCCCAAAAGCTGGCTGGTCATCTTATTCCCATCGAAATTGAAGTCGATACACTTGAGCAATTTCAGATAGCTATCGATGCGGGTGCGGAGCTGGTATTACTAGATAACATGAGCCCTGACATGTTATGTCAAGCCGTTGAATTATGTAGACAACACTCAAGTGGGCGTGTTAAAACTGAGGCCTCAGGTGGTATTACGCCAAATAGTGTAGTAGCGGTTGCCGAAACTGGTGTAGATTTTATTGCCATGGGATATCTGACTCACAGTACAACCGCACTTGATATAGGTATGGACTTTTCAGCATAAAAACGATTTTCCCCTGCCTATTTGCTAACGGTTATTCACAATATAAAGGTAACACATGTATTTGATCACTCATTCATGTTATAAAAGGGGGTTATATCATTGTTAATAAAAGTCCTCAATCATGGGTCGTTTATTACCCATATTACTTATTGAGTCATCGCAATTGAGGTTTTATACCGCCAATCGGATATGCTAAAATCGCCTTTTTTAAATTCAACAGTCCTTCCAATTTAAGGCGCCTATCATGGATACTGAAATTGTCAAAATAATTTTGGCATTCGTGGTGCTAATTAACCCTTTTAGCGCTCTTACCCTGTTTTTAGACTCTACACGTGGGTATAACTCAACTGATAGACGTAAATTTGCACGTATTACAAGCCTGACTGTGCTTATAACCATCACTTTTTTTACAATTGCTGGCGAGCTATTGTTAAAAATATTGGGTATATCCATTGGCTCATTCCAAGTGGCTGGCGGAATATTGGTCTTCTTAATCGCCATTAATATGATGAATGGCGATGGTAACCCAGTCAAACCTGACCAAGAAAATGTTGATGTAGATGACCGTGTTGAAACACTAGGTAGCACTGCAGCTGCTGTTGTGCCGTTAGCTATTCCTATGATTATTGGGCCGGGTGGTATTTCCACGGTTATTATCTATTCTGCACAAGTCAACGATTGGCATCAGAAATTGGCCATCATTATTGCTGGATTTCTAATTAGCCTTTTTTGTTATCTATCCCTTATGGCAGCAGGACGTTTGAGTCGATTTTTGGGTGATACAGGCTTAAATATAATGAGCCGAATCATGGGTATGCTGTTGGCGGCTGTAGCGATTGAAATTTTAGTGAGTGGCATACGTACCATATTTCCTAACTTAATTTAGCGTTAGTCAATTGTTAGATGTTCTCTATTAGACGCCTGCTATTAGATATCTGTTATTAGATTCCAAGCCAAATATATCATCAGTATGCCAACTAAAGCGTCAAGAATATTCCAAGCTTTAGGGTTGCTAAATAGCGGCGAGAGTAGCCTTGCTCCATAGCATAAACTAAAAAAGAATACGAAGGATGCACAAATCGCCCCTAAAGCAAATATTAATTTACTGTCAGCGCCTGTCGACACCATACCTACCAATAACAGCGTATCCAAATAAACGTGGGGGTTAAGCCACGTAAACCCAAAACACAAGAGCAATGCTTTTTTTAAACTGGTTACCGCAGTGCCATCATTTTCAAGTTCATGCGATTTAGTAATGCTCGCATATAGGCTTTGCAATCCATAGATAAGCAAAAACAAGGCCCCTGCTAGTTTGGCGAAGTATACTAGGTGTGGATAACGTGCCGTCACTGCGCCAAAGCCTGCGATACCTGCAGATATTAAGATAGCGTCAGATACCGCACAAAATAAACTGATGGCAAACACATGTTCTTTTTTTAGGCCTTGCCTAAGCACAAAAGCATTTTGGGAGCCAATCGCTAATATCAGCGATAAGCCAAGTGCAAAGCCTGATACATAATCCATATATTTATCTCGAAATAAACTATTAGAATATTCTTTTAGCTTATTTATTTTAGGGTTTAGGTACTAAGAGCTCAGTCTAGTATTAAGTTCAGATCAGGGCTTGGTATTAGACCAATGAATAGACCAAGGAATAGACTAAGGAATCAACTAAGATATAGGTTAAGAGAGCTACTGAGCAATAATGAGCGAATGAAAAGTCTTTGAATTAAGTGATTGAACCCAATCAATTACCTTCATGTTAATCGGCTTTGCCGAGTCACTCTTTGCTAGCAAGAAAAATGTTCTAGCAAAAAAGGTGCTATAGGATAAATGCTATCGTACAAGAATGCTATTATAAAGGGTATCAGATAATTTATTATATTTTTAAAAAATGATGTTAAGGGTATTTATATGTCTCAAGCTGCCGCAATGGTAATCATGTTTATAATGTATGGCGTTCTGCCAGCAGCAGGGCTATTTCTCGGCTATCGTGGTGTAAAAAAGTTAACCCAGCCTAAAATGCTCGAATATAAAGCGATGCCTCAACTAGGCTATATACCGGAAAAAAGCTTGCCAACTGATGTCAAACAAACATTGGATAAAATAAATCAAAAAGGCGAAAAGCTTAAAATGATTTATGGTGATACCAATAACGATGGCGTTATTGATGATAAAGATGCGGTGAATGAATCCTACATCATGATCAAGACCTTAATGGATAAGCATATTCCCGAAGCCGTAGGGGACTATCGTCGTTTGCATGATTTAGACGACTCCAAAGGAGATAATGCAAGTCGTGCAGACACAACGAAAATAAAGCACTCCAATGTCACTGGCAAACAGGCATTATTAGAGGTACTTAATACGGTCAATGCTCAGTTTGATGAGTTGCTTGATGCGTCTTATCATCAAGATGGACAGAAGCTATTGGCGACGAATCGCTATATAAAAGAACGGTTCGAATCCTAAGTAGCTTTTAATTGATAGTTTTAGCAATCATAGTTTGAATTTAGCATAGGTTTAAAATCTTAAGTTCACAAACAAACATAGCGTCGTTAGCTTTATTAGCTACTTAGAGTGGGGGTGTGCTAACTAGATGAGTGTTATTATTGGTGCAGGAGTTATAGGTACCCTTATTCTTGGCTATGTCGGTCGCAAAGGCTGGCTGGCATTTCACCGAGCTGTGGGTATCACGCCTGGCACCCTAAAATACGTAGAACCCTCGCAGTTGCCACCCCCAGAAATGATACGGCTCGATTTAGATAATAACCTTATTCAAGACCTACCTCCCGTTGTCATCGAACAATTAATGCGTATCGATAATAAGGCAGACGTTTATCAAGCATGGCGGGATGATAGGCAACAATCTGGTCGTACCGTGAGTACTACGGAAGATGAGTTTGTTATCCAAAAGCTACTCAATACCCGATTGCCCGAAGTCATTCAAAGCTATCAGGATATAGTGCGTCATGACAATCGCCTACAGCAAAGCAATCATTTAAAGAACGTTAATTCTGTAATGAGTAAGAATCAAACTGACGCTTTAAACTTACTGTTAGAGTTATTAGTTAAGATAGAAGAAAAACTCGATGTGTTACTGAGCCAATGCCAAAAAGACGCCCTACAAGAGATGCAAGTTATGAATCGATATCTAAAAAATAGAAATAGAGGATTATGAGTAGATAAAGGATATCAAATACAAGACAGAAAGATCAGATGTAAAAAAAGCCCCTAGGGGCTTTTTTCTTTAGCGTCAATTTTTTTAAAAAGGATTACAAAGCTAGCTAAGCGGATTTGATGGCGGTTAACCTGTACTAGCTCAGTGAACCTCCTCTCACTATCATTTATCCAGCAAGACTAGCGCTGTGTGCGAGTTTTACGAGGATCACGAACCGTACGCGCTTTCATTGGTTTCTTCTGGAAACGCTCTTTTTTCATTTTAGCCTTACCGCTAATCCCCATTTCTTCGCGAGGACGCAAATCAACCAACTCGATTAAACGGTGGATGTCTTTTCTATCTAGCTCTATAAAACGTCCCGTACGAAGCTCTTTTGGTAAAGCAACCGAACCGTAAGTCGTCCGTAATAATCGGCTTACTTTAAGACCTTGTGACTCAATTAAACGGCGCACTTCACGGTTACGGCCCTCTTTCAGCTTAACGTGATACCACTTATTGACGCCTTCACCGCCGCCTTGTCTGATTTCCTCAAACTTAGCCAAGCCATCTTCAAGTAACACACCTTCCGTCAAGTTGCGCATCATCTCTGGGGTCAGCTCTCCCAAGATACGTACGGCATATTCACGCACAATCTCATTTGACGGATGCATCAAGCGATGCGCCAGTTCCCCATCATTGGTAAATAATAATAGACCCGTTGAGTTAATATCCAGGCGACCCACCATTACCCAGCGGTCATGGGTCAACTTCGGTAAACGCTCAAACACAGTGGTACGACCTTCAGGATCATTGGCAGAACAAATCTCGCCTTCAGGCTTATAATACGCTAACACACGACGACGCTTTTCACGCTCAGACTTATATTTAATCAGACGACCATCAACGCGAATCTCATCACCTTGGGTAACGCGGTCGCCAATAGTCGCAGGGGTTTGATTGATTGAGACACGACCAGATTTGATTACCTCTTCCATCTGACGACGTGAGCCTAGACCCATACGAGCCAAAGCTTTTTGCAGCTTCTCAGTGCCTGCGGTGCTGGCTTTGGTTGTCGGTTCCTCAAACTGAAACTCGACGTTATTTGGGATAGGGGCGTTTTTAGGCGCTAATTCTTGATCAAACTCTTCGGGGGCTTCATTAGATTGATTAATACGAGGCATAGTATGCTTCCTTGAATCGGTGAGTGGCTACATTTCACAATGTAGGGAATTTTCTAAATCAGTTTTAAAACTGATTTGGGGAGGTATTATACGTTATTTTATAGATAATATCGCTATGCTTACATAATTCGTTTTAAAGTTTGCATTTATTCAAAGACTTTTTTGGAGCATGCCCTAAGCTTGCTGGATAACTGCATAATTGAGCAAGATAAATATTTGGTAATAAGATAAAATGCCTTGCTTAGACTTAGAACCTGTATTCATAACCTAAAGTTAGTAAATTTTTAGAATAAAATGAGATGATACCGGCAATATTAAGCTCAAAGCTCATTCTATTTAATCCTCATATCAACTAATAAGAAGTGGCCTATTTTAGTTGGAAATAGCCAGTTATAGGTTGTGAATACAAGTTCTTAACAAGATCATTGAATACAGGAAAACATATTGTCATGCTACAAACACAGAGCGCTATAGAACAGAAACCGGTATTCATGCCACGTGTAGGCAGTGATAATCTGGTAAAAACAGACATGGTTAGTGTCGAGCGGCATGTGGGATTTGCAAGTAGACAAAAGAGAAAAACCATCAATGATTTACATCAAGTCATTCGCAAAAAGTATGGCTTTAAGCAAGTGTTAGAGCTATCTAGCAAGTCAGGCAATAAGTTGAGTTTTCCGCTAAGTCCCGAGAGCTTAACGCTAACCAATGAGCAGGACGGTAAGCAGTATAGTGTCGACAATGCCTTTCAAAGTAGTCAGGTTTTCAAGAACGGAGGACCTTATCTCGACCTGCTGACTGCCGCCCCAAGGCAGGCTAGAAAAGATAAGCGATTAACCTCCTCTGGTGAATTAATTGGATACAATTATTTTGGTATGGAGTGGGGCATAGAGCCCTTAACTGCATTTTATGATTGGCTGTATATTAATGCCTTAAAACAAAACCCTCAGTTGCATGAAGAGGTGCTGCAATACCAAGCCTTTACTGATATCTCATTTAATCCTAAAAAATCCATCCATTGCGCGGCTTATTCACTGGCCATGTTTGTGGCGTTATATAAACGAGAATTGCTCAATAATGTTGAAGACCCGGCGGCGTTTTATGACTTAATAACTGAGTTTAAGGTAAGCAACACAGAGCAGTTTTTGGAAGAGGGTTGGTTTTGATAAAACATCCTCGCAACTTACTTTCAATTATTTATTTAGTGTGATGTCTAGAATGTTTAGATGGCTTTAGGGTTTACTCATATTTGGTAGACGATTTTGGCACTTATAAATGGTGCAATCGGTACCTACTTTCTGCGCCTTGCTCTGCTTACTTTTGATGTAGGTATTGGTTATGCATTATGGACATCTATCTCTGGTGTCAGCATCGTTATATTTGGAGCCGTGTTTCTTAAGCAACGTCTAAACCTGCAAAAAATACTAGGAATTGTGCTTGTTATAGGTGGAGTCATTGGCCTACAGCTGAACGGTTCAGCATAGATGCTAGCGAAAGCTATTAAAATTTGAATTAATAGTCTTAAATTCTATCACTGTGGTTTTGCCGTTTTAGCTCAGTAAGTGTAAAGAAAATAATAGTCTTAAAAGGAGTTAGTTATGCTATCAATCGTCGCTAAAAATACAAGCGACAGTCACGCTTAGGTAATGCTGTTACTTGCAGGAGGCTTTGAAATTGGCTAAGCAATCAGCGTGGGTAGTAGCATGGCTTGTACTCATTTGGTCGATTATGGCCTTCCAATTTAAATCTTCTTGTCCCGTCTGAGCACTAACAATAATCCCTTCACCTAAGACAAATAAGGTATCAGCTACTTGCTGAGGATTATTGACGCCAGCATGCTCAAACTTATTTAATAAAAACTGTCTGACCTCATATTTGTGATTTTTTGCGATAGTGTGGGGGAGTGTGTCATTACTTGAGAATTCAGCACAGGCATTAATAAACAGACATCCATAAAAGTTATTTGAGGTTACCCAATCTTGCAAAAAGCTCAAATAACATTGACTAATAGACTCTACGTTCATATCCGTTAATGGTTCGAACCAGTTAGCCAATTGGCTCATGAACTTCTCATGTCGATAAGAAAGAACAGCCTTAATTAACCCCTCCTTATTCCCAAAATGAGCATACAGCGTACGTTTGGTAGTACCCGCTTGCTTGGCTAATAACTCGACACCGCTGTCATGAAATCCATGTTTATAAAAAATGGCATAGCTTTTTTCTACGATGGTAGTTGCGATATTCATAACACCCTCAAAAAATTAAACAGTTATGTATACCAATCGGTATACTACTCATATATACTGTTCAGTATACCAAACATTATTATAAAAATTTTAGGTTACTTTCTTATTGAATGACTTTGAGTTGTTCAATTAGGTGTTTTTCAATAAGGATTTTAAAGCAGTATGAGGACACTTTAATGCGGTTTATAAATTGGAATAAATTGAAAGGTCAATCTGAGACTTGTCCAAAACGTTTGCCTTTATGGATGATAGCGACTGCTTGGTTAGGAGGAACGATAGCAACCGCAACGCTTGCTTTCGTTGGTAATTGGACGAATGCTATCATGATTTTAGGGTCATTTGGGGCAAGTTGTTTGCTCATATTTGCCTATCCTAAGAGCCCTTTTACTCAGCCAAGAAATGTCATAGGGGGGCATTTCATAGCAACGTTAACAGGGTTAGTATTTATGGGACTGTTCGGTATTCATAGGTGGAATATGGCCTTCGCTGTTGGTACAGCCATTGCGTTCATGCTTCTATTAAGAGTACCGCATCCTCCAGCGGGTTCAAACCCTCTCATCGTTATGCTTGGCGCTGTTCACTGGCAGTTTTTAGTTACCCCGACACTGATTGGCTCGGTTATTCTGGTCTTGGTCGCCCTTATTTATAATAATTTAGGTAAGGGTAGGCAATACCCTACTTATTGGTGGTAGTCAGGTAGGTCGTGTTAGCAAGAAACGGACTTAACTCTATAATTCATAACTCGACGATTCATAGATTTTGAAATACATAACTAACAATGAAGATGCTTTATATATTGTCAGGTTCGCTAACCCGACATACGCGATTAGATAAGAGGAATTTACAGGTATAGAGGGTTAGAAAATATAAATCGTTAACTTAGGATTGTCCATCATAAATACTTAACACAAAAAATCTCCAATAAGCATTCGATCTTACCGCTAGCCCTGATTGCAGCGGTATCCTGTGGTGTTGGGTGGGTGCTGTTGGCTCGGCTTGCGGGCTTATCGCGATAGCAGGAAGCCCTCAGGCCTTTAGACACAGCCCTTCCCACCGCTTCAGATACAAGCGTAAAGCAGGAATAGCTGCTTAATTTTGATCAGTCTTCAAGCTATTTTTATTAAGCTAGTGGGGTTGTGGGGTTAGCTGTCTAAGCTCTCTTTGATTAAATTCAAATCTGGTAAAGGCGGTAAATCCTCTAATTTCTCAAGACCGAACGCATCCAAAAATTCAGGCGTGGTATGTAATAAGGCAGGGCGACCAAGTGTTTCTCGATAACCTTTTTCTATAATCCAGCCTTTATCAAACAGCTGTCTTAATATATTGCTCGAGACCGTTACGCCGCGCACTTGCTCAATATCACTGCGGGTCACGGGCTGTTTGTAGGCGATGACGCTGAGGGTCTCAAGTAACGCTTGGCTGAGGTGCTCAAGACGTTGCGGGAATGCTTGCTGAATTAATCCGCTAAACTCACTGCGAATTTGCAATCGATAACCGCTGGCCGAGTGATTAAGGGTCAATACACCAGTGGTAAGTCGTTGCTGTAGCACAATAAGTGCGGTTTCAAGCTCTTGTTTTGATAGCGTTAAATACTTTTTGAGTTGGTTGGCGCTCAGCGGAGTTTCCGAGGCATGTAATAACACCTCGATTCGTCTGCTTAGTTGGTCATACCGGTTAAACTCTGTGATTTTAAGGTCAAATGTGTCAATACTTGAATCATCAGCGTGTTCAGCAATGGGTTCAGAGTTCTGTTGATTCTGTGGCTCAACATCCACATTGAGGGCTGAGAGCATTTGTTCAGTATGGTCGTTGGACGTATTGTGATTGGACATATTCATCCCAAATCTATTTGTAAAATCAGTTTCCCTGATTTCTCATGGCTTTTTATAACTTTTTATAGTTTTCTAAAAATTTCATAATGGTAGGTAAGCTAACTTAAGCCACCCACTGTAGTTTTAACGTAGAAAAGGTATATGTCGTTTCAGTTGTGAACGAAAAGTCGATATCTTCTGCGAGATTTGTGCTATTACTCTTGTTTGCATTGTGGTTTGTATCGGTTTTTTCTATGGTTTCGTTTCCTAAGATGGCGTTTTGGTCTGTTTCTTGGCTGGTTGTCTCGGGTACAATATCGATTAAATGCCGTTTCATCAATTCTAATACGGCAACAAAACTAACAACTACCCCAAGCCGACCTTGTTGACTGTCCAAAAGTTCAATAAATGACTTCTCTCCGGTTTCATTTAGCTGCCGGCTAATGCTGGCAATACGGTCAGATAAAGGTACAGGATCTATTTTAATATTGTGGGTCTGGTAGTCTGGCTTCAGCTGCATTTTAAGTAGGCTTTCTACCAATATTTCAACAGGGTAGCTTGGTAATTCAGCAGCCATAACGTCAGAGTCTGGCATACTTGCCATTGCTAAAAAGACATCACGTTCTAAGCGTAACAAAGTATCCAAACGCTTACTAGCTTCTTTGATTTGAGAATAGTCCTCTAAACGTGAAATCAACTCAGCTTTGGGGTCACGCGCATCTTCCACCTTTTCTGGCGCTGGGAGTAATAGCTCAGTTTTAATGGCAATTAGAGTGGAAGCCATGAGTAAGTAATCGCCCGCTAATTCGAAATGATCGGCATCTAATTCATTGATATAGGTAAGATACTGCTCAGTAATGGGCAGAATAGCGGTTTCGGTAATATCAAAATTGTTCTTTTTGACCAAGTACAATAAAAAGTCAAGCGGCCCTTCAAACTGCTCTAACCAAATGGCAAAAGCTTGAGGCGGAATGTACAAGTCATCAGGCAAAGTTTGAACAGGCGTGGTGTAAATCCGAATGCTAGCGTTGTTTATGACATCCGAATTGACCTTTGCATTAACTTCATCAGATGTAGTTGCGGGCGAAGTTGTACTGGGAGCTTTGATATTTGGTAGGTAAAGGTTCAATTGCTAGTTCCGCTATTTCAGCTTTGCTAGAGGCCGAATACCTATAGCTCGGCGGGTTTTATCCAATTGGTTACGGCTATGTCGACGGGCTTTTTCCGCCCCCATTTGTAGTATTTCTTCTAACTCTTTTGGGTTAGCCATAAGCTCAAAATAACGCTCACGGAATGGGGCAATTTCGCTGTTAATTTTCTCGAACAAAATTTGTTTCGCGTCTCCCCATGCAATGCCCGCTTCAAACTGAGCTCTAAAGTTAGCCACTTCTTCTATATTAGCAAAGGCTTTGTAAATTTCAAAAATAACCGAGTCATCTGGATTTTTGGGTTCTTCTGGCGCTTGCGAATTAGTGACGATTTGCATCACTGCTTTACGTAACTGTTTTTCGGGGTCAACCTGTGGGTTGTATTCACCGAATAGGGGAATGGTATTGCCGTAGCTTTTGCTCATCTTACGGCCATCAAGCCCCGTTAATAACGGCATATCATCGTCAACTACGGCTGATGGTAAGGTAAATAAGGGTTTATATTTATGGTTAAATGAGCCAGCGATATCACGGGCCATTTCGATGTGCTGAATCTGGTCACGCCCAACAGGGACGTGCGTGGCATTAAACATCAAAATATCGGCTGCCATTAATATGGGATAGCCAAATAGCCCCATGGTAATATTGTGATCCGCATCCACATCTTGCTTTTCAAGATTGGCATCAACTGCCGCTTTGTAGGCGTGAGCTCGGTTCATTAAGCCTTTTGAACATGAACAGTTTAAAATCCACGCTAATTCTTGAATTTCTGGTACATCAGATTGACGATAAAATACGACTTTCTCAGGATCTAAGCCACAAGCCAGCCATGTAGCGGCAATGGCTTTAGTCGATTCATGAATTTGTTTGGGATCAAAGCATTTAATGATCCCGTGATAATCCGCCAAAAAGAAAAACGTTTGATCGTCATTATTAACGCTATCTAGTGCCGACTTAATGGCAGGTCGTATTGCCCCAACATAGTTGCCTAAATGGGGCGTACCCGTGGTTGTTACGCCCGTTAAGATGCGCTTCGGCAGTGCTTTTTCTTGGGTATTATCTCGTTGGGTATTGTTTTGGCGATTGTTTTGAGCTATGTCACTTGTCATACGTCTCTCGATGTCTTAAAAGAATTTATTAAAGTATAAAAATTTATTAAAGTATAAAGATATATGGGGTTTCAAGATGCCGTTAATGGTTTAATATAATTGTTGTATCATTATTCGGCCAATGTTTTACCGGCCATCATAGGACATCTAAAGATTAGGCGAATTTGGCTAGGCAAATCAGCCAGCCAAAAAAAGATAATTATAACAAAAATCCCTGCTTATCGATTTATCCAATCTAGGTTTATTAAATTAGGTTCTTTTTAATAGACCTTATTTATAATAGTCTGTTGTGCCAGTGTCATTATTTTTGTAACGCTTATGAAACCACATCCATTGACTAGGGTCGATGCGAATAAGTCCCTCAAATAACTCATTAATTCGCGTGGCATCGGCAACTTCATCTGAACTTGGATAGTTTTCCACCACAGGGGTAACGGTCAAATGGTAATGCGGGCGTTTGCCCCGTGGTAGGTTATCAGGGGTTTGGCGGTAGGTATGCAGCGCCATAACTGCGGGTGGATTTGATTTCTTACCGAGCTTAGCGAGCCGTCTCGGTGCGGTAATAGTAGCAGCGGGAATACCAAAAAAAGGTGCCATTACGCCATGTTTGAGCCCATAATCTTGATCAGGCGAGTACCAAATTACTTTGCCAGATTGAATGCGACTAACCAGCTTACGCATATCTCGATGTTCAATTTGCTCATCAAAAATATGGCGGCGCCCATTGAATATAAACCAATCAAGAAGTGGGTTGTTTTGCGGCCGATATACACAATCCACAGGGGTAAACTGGGTCATTAACCGTCCGCCCAAATCGAGCATCGTGTAATGGGCACCTAATAATAGCACCGCTCGGCCTTCTTTTTGTGCTGTGATAAGGTGTTGTATACCTGAAATAGACAGGGTACGGGTAAACACATTGGGTCGATACCACGCACATAAGGTTTCAAATAAACCGATACCTTGATTGACAAAAACTTGCTTTGCCAAGCGTACTCTGTCTTCTTCTGACTTTTCTGGGAAAGCAAGATTTAAATTTACCAAAGTAATGTGTTGGCGACTTTTTGATAAATGGTACACTAAAATGCCCAGTTTACGACCTAGCCAAAACTGCCATCGCAGGGGTAGAAATATCATTGGTAATAAAATAGCAGCAACCAGCCAAATTGCCCAAAATTTAGGTAATAAAAAAGCAGGTTGAAAAGGTTTTTTTTGTGACTTTGAGGTTTGCTTGTGATTCTCCGTAATCGTCGGCATGCCTTTAGGGACAGGTTTAGAGTTAGCGGTGGTTTGGTAGGTAGAAGCTACAGGTGGGGTAACGGTTTCAGTTTCTGAGTCAATAGAGGGGGCTATAGCAGGGTTAATAGCCAAATTATCAGACCTTGGCTGCGGTTTATATTGTTTAACAGCAGAGTCGTTATTTGGGTTATTTTTTGGGTTGGGTTGCGACTGTGATGTGTTATTAGTGTCTGACATAATAATCTGCTTGTTAATTACAATTGAGATGGTGTGCCATAAGACTGCAATTGATATAGGTACTGCTGCCGGATAGGTGTTGACGCATATTAAAACAAATACTGAACGGCTAACCTTAATAGCTGCTAAAACTTACGATTAAAACAGAATAAAGAGTAACGTTTAGAAACTAAACTACTTAAAACCCTATCATAGCATTGAATTTGAAGGTCAATGCTATGAGTTTCTGAGGATATGAATATTGGAGACAATTTAAATACGTAAAATAGCTGTTTTTTTACTATAGAAAATAAGCTAAATTGTACGCTGCTAGCTATCGGGTATTAATTGTCTAGTGCATCCCAGCGTTCAAGCTTCTCCATCATCTCTTTATCAATTTCAGTCAGTCGTTCACTGGCCAGTGTTGCGGCTGCTAAATCTTCAGTAAACCATGATCCATCAGCCAATTTTTCTTGCAACTTAGCTTGCTCGGCTTCTAAGTCAGCAATCTGTTGCGGTAGGGCATCAAGTTCACGCTGTTCGTTATAACTCAGCTTCCGTTTGGCTACTGGGGCAGATGTTTTCTTATTTGCCGCTGTTGTTTTATCACTATTGATATTGCTATTTGATGATTTACTCGATTTAGCACTCAGACTTTCTTCACGTTTTTTTTGCGTTAAATAATCTTGGTAACCGCCCACATATTCTTTAACAATGCCGCGGCCTTGGTCATCTTTATCAAATACCCAAGTCGAAGTAACCACATTGTCCATAAAGGCACGGTCATGACTAATAAGCAAAATGGTACCATTAAAGCTGGCTACTGACTCCTCAAGTAATTCTAAAGTTGCCATATCCAGATCGTTAGTTGGTTCATCCAGAATTAATATATTAGCTGGTTTTAATAGCTGCTTAGCTAATAATACGCGGTTACGTTCACCACCAGAGAGAGCTTTTACAGGCGTGCGAGCACGCTCAGGTGCAAATAGAAAATCTTGCAGATAACTCATAATATGGGTTTTACGACCCCCAACTTCTACAAAGTCAGAGCCTTCAGAGACGTTTTGCGCCACACTGGCCTCTAGATCAAGTTGATCACGTAACTGATCAAAAAATGCGATTTGTAAATTCGTGCCAAGCGTCACACTACCTGTTTTAATGATGTCATCATCAGACTGGCCTAAAATTGCTTTAATTAACGTGGTTTTACCGACACCATTTGCACCAATGATACCAATCTTATCACCTCGGATAACAGTGGTGTTAAAGCCATGTACCAGAACATCACCATCATACTCAAGATGCAAGTTTTTGACTTTGCACACCAATTTGCCACTTTTGTCGCCACTTTCCATAGTGATATTAACGTTACCTACTTTTTCACGGCGCGCCTTACGTTCTTCACGCAGTTGTTTTAACTCACGCACGCGTCCCTCATTGCGGGTACGGCGGGCTTTAATACCTTGGCGTATCCAAACTTCCTCTTGAGCGAGTTTTTTATCGAAGTTAGAATTGTTCTTCTCTTCTGCTAGGAGCTGTTGCTCTTTTAACTCTTGATAGCGGGCGTATCCTGTCGCGCCTTGAGTCACGTCATAGCTGGTTAGCTTGCCTCTATCAAGTTCAATAATACGGGTGGCAAGTTTGTCTACAAATGCTCGGTCATGGGTTACGAATAAGAGGGTTAACCCTTGCCAGTCTTTTAAAAACTGCTCAAGCCATTCAATACTATCAACATCTAAATGGTTGGTTGGCTCATCAAGGAGTAAAATGTCTGGTTTAGTGACTAAGGCTCGAGCCAGTAGAACACGACGTTTACGTCCACCAGAGAGCGAGGATAAATCGTCCTCTGGATCTAGCCCCATTGTGGTAATAAGCTGACGGGCTTCACGCTGTAAATCCCAACCATGCACCGCATCAATATCATGTTGCAAATCTGCCATTGCTTCGCAGGCAGTCATATCGCCGTTTGCACATTCATCTGCTTTTTTATCATAAGCGATGAGCAATTCCGCGGTCTTTTTGTCTCCACCCATGACAATATCTAAAATACGCCCATTACTTTCTGGAACGTCTTGCTCTAGCATCGCTATTTTAACGCTGCTATTGATAATAACTTCACCACTATCAGGCGAAATACGACCGTCAATCAGCTTAAATAGGGTAGACTTACCCTCGCCATTACGTCCTATTAAACAAACCCGCTCACCTGACTCAATACTAAGGTCAATACCATCGAGTACTGGCGCAACGCCAAAAGCTAAGTGGATGTCTTTTAAATGAATGAGTGCCATAAATTTCTTATTACCATTGTTATATAGATCATTATATAGAAAGCGACATGCTAAAATTTGCCACAGTATATCATGGAGGTGGCAAACCATCAGATGAGATTGTTAGTACCTGTTGCTTAAACTTAATTTTGCCATTAATTAATAAAGAATACATCTTAAGAAAAAAGAGACCATCATATGAAAAATAATTTTGACAATGACATTGCTGATCTGCAATCTAAAATTGCTTATCTTGAGATGACGGTAGACAGTTTAGATTTAGTAATTGCCAAGCAAGATAAGCGTTTGCAAGAAATGCAGCGTCAATTGCAATTGGTGTATAGGCACATCAATGCGCAAAGCGATTCTGAAATAATGCCCTTTGATGTCTCATCAGAGATACCTCCTCACTTTTAGCAGGAGCTACGCTACTACTCGCAGGGGTTACCACCTCATTACCAAAAGTGACTACTAACCTGTTTGTGACTACTAACATTGTTTTAGAAAGTATTGAACCTAGAACTTTTAAAGAATATTGAAATGACCAGTCATCTTAAATGATAAGTTTTTTATGGGTTAATGTTTATTATCAAACAGTGGTATATAAATTAACGCTTCAAAACCTAATGTTTAATAAAACACTGTCTAACAAGTATTTAGCATTTATGTGAGCTAATTGCTATATTACGTTTCTGGAAAAAATAAGTTATTTCAAGGTGTTGCGTTTATGTTGACACTCGATTAATATTGGCGAATCTAAATCATTTAAGGTTAAGCGTAATAAATACTATGCAACTTTATCGATAGATTTTGATTCACTTATTATATCACCCTTTATTTATATTCCCATAAATGGAATTTCGGAGAATCTAATGCGTTCAACTTTCTATATAAAACCTCTAGTTACCGCAATGACTGCATTATCCATTGCTAGTATTACTCATGCTGCTGGCCTTGATCGTTCAGGCCAAGATGTCACGGCGTTTTTACAAGAGGGTACTTATGCTGAAGCGACTTACACTTATATTGATGCTGATGTTACTGGTCAAGACATCGATAACAATAAAATTGATGATATCGCTGAAGAATATGATTTCTTCCGCTACGGTATTAAAACTGATGTGAACGATACCTTTAGTGTTGGTGTTCTATATGATGAGCCGTGGGGTGCAGCAGCAGACTACCTAGGTAATAACGACTTTGTTGGTGCGCCAACCGCAGTCGCTGATAATTTGATTGCCTCTCGTTTAGGCGACCAAGGTGTGACTGATGTAGAGGGTTTTAAAGGTCTTATTACTAAAACTCAGACCAAACTAGCCGCTGGTCAACAACAATTAGAGGGTTTAAAAGGCTTCGAAGCACAGTTGAACCAAGCTATCAATGCTGGTACGCCAGTAGCACAAATCGATCAAATGGTCGCTGCCCAATTAGGGTCACAGGATATTAATAGTTATGCGGCCTTGCAAGGGACTATTAATGGTACAGAGCAGGCTTTGGCTGATGGGCAAGCAAATTATCAGCGCCTAAAAGGCTTAGAAGGTGTATTAGACAGAGCACTTTCTAACACAGAAGGCACTAAAGTAGAGGTCAGATCAGAAAGTGTGACAGGACTGTTAGGCATGAAGTTTGGTCAAAATAATGAGTTTCAAGTCTATGGTGGTCCTGTGGCTCAGCGCTTAAAAGCCGATGTTAAGTTAAGAGGCAGTGCTTATTCAACAGCAACGGGATACGATCTGACTGTTAATCCGGATACCGATTATGGTTGGATCGCTGGTATTCAATATAGTAAGCCTGAAATTGCTTTAAAAGCCGCATTAACTTATCGTTCTGAGATTGATCATAGCCTAAAAGCAGCTGAAAGCTTACCGTTAGCCGCATTAACAGGTAGAGATGACATTCAGACAAATAATATGGAAATTACAACGCCTGAATCAGTTAATTTTAATTTCCAAACGGGCATTAATCCAACCACACTTGCTACCGCTAAAGTTCGCTGGGTACCGTGGAGTGATTTTGCTATTACACCTCCGTTATATAACACAGCATCAAAAGTTTCCTATCCTAAAGGTTTGAATTTAGTCGATTATAATGATGACCAATGGATGGTTGAGCTGGGGTTAGGAAAACGACTCTCTCCAAATCTAGCAGTATCGGGTGCAGTGGGTTGGGATAGTGGTGCAGGCGACCCAACTACATCACTTGGTCCTATCGAAGGGTATTACAGTGTTGGTGCTGGTGCTAAGTATAACTTGGATAAAAACTGGGCTATTTCTGCCGGTGGTAAGTATCTAATGTTTGGCGATGCAAAAGGCAAAGTCCCTACAGGAAATATAGTGAGTAATTTCGAAGATAATGATGGCTTTGCGCTAGGCGTTCAGTTGTCTTACCAAGACAAATAACTTATTGGCTATATTCTTATATAGATATAGTTATCCTATAAACTGGCTTTTAAGCAACCAACATCAAAGTGTTGGTTGCTTTTTTATTGCTGATGATCAATATATATATAAGTAAAGTTGAGTCTTAATGGAAATACGCTTGTTGGTATTGAATATTTAGCTAAAACATACATTTATAGTCGTTGCCATTAACTTCTTAACAACGTCTTTACCCTTCTCGAGGCTCTAATATATCCCTAATATCTAAAAAAAGACCTTGCATTGCAAGGTCTAATATTTATCAAATAAAGTAAAAACTTAACTATTATTTCAGGTTGAGTTCCATCTCTTTAAACTTCGCTTTAATTTCTTTGCTTGGCTCAGCGGTTGCCAAACTGACTACTACGATAGCAATTGAGCTTAAGACAAAGCCAGGAATAATGGCATATAACCAACTGTTTAATGCTGTACCATCGGCAGTTTCAAAGCCACCATATACCCAAACAATGACCGTTAAAGCCCCGACAATCATACCAGCTAATGCACCATTGCGGTTCATACGGCTCCAGATTAGACTTATGATAACCAGTGGACCAAATGCTGCACCAAAGCCTGCCCAAGCGTTAGATACAAGTCCTAGAACGGAACTATCTGGGTCAGATGCTAACAGAATAGCAACCACTGCGACAAGAACGACTGAAATACGCCCAACAAATACTTGACGGGTTTCTGAAGCTTCGCGGTCGAAGAATAGCTTATAAACATCACGAGTCAATGAGCTTGATACCACTAATAGCTGCGAAGAAATTGTGCTCATAATAGCGGCAAGAATAGCGGCTAATAAAAATCCAGACACTAATGGATGGAACAAGAAGTCAGTAAATACTAAGAAAATGGTCTCAGGATCATCAAGTGTCATGGCTGTTTTTTGTACATAAGCCCGACCAGCAAACCCTGTCATTAAGGCACCAATAAGGCTCACAATCATCCAAGCCATACCAATATTACGGGCAGTAGGCACATCTTTTACCGATCGAATGGCCATAAAACGAACAATAATGTGGGGTTGACCAAAGTAGCCTAATCCCCATGCCATCAATGAAATAATACCTAAAAATGTCATACCGCTAAATATATTTAGCATTTCGGGGTCAATATTGCGAATGGCATTTGTAGTCGCACCAACACCGCCAAGGTCTGTAAAGGCGACAATAGGAACGATTATCATAGCAAATAACATGATAATACCTTGCACAAAGTCAGTGGTTGATACTGCTAAAAAGCCACCGAATAAAGTGTAGGCGACAACAACCCCTGCGGTTACCCAAAGACCTGTGCTATAACTCATACCAAGCGCACTATCAAACAGTTTACCGCCACCGACTAAGCTTGCAGCGGTGTATACCGTAAAGAATAAGATAATAACAATTGCAGAAATAACTCTAAGAAGATGTGATTTATCCTCAAAGCGATTGGCAAAGTAATCAGGTAAGGTAATGGCGTTGTCTGCCACCTCTGTGTAGACACGAAGTCTTGGCGCAACAATCAAGTAGTTCATAAATGCACCGATGGTTAAGCCGAGTGCAATCCAGATACTAACCACACCCGAGCTATACATATAGCCAGGTAGACCAAGTAACAGCCAGCCAGACATATCTGATGCACCGGCTGATAAGGCGGCAACACCTGGGCTTAGGTTACGTCCACCCAGCATGTAGCCTGATGTATCTTTATCTTGTTTAAAAAAAGCCCAAATACCAATAACAATCATTAATAGAAAATATAAGCTGAGCGATATGAGCACGCCTGTTGAAATCCCATTCATAGTGAATATCCTTAAATTGCGAATTTTGCGAACAAAAAAACCATTATGTTTATATAGGCATAATGGTTTTTGTAGAAAATAAATGAGTTTAAACGAAAGTTTAAAACGATATAACACCAACCCTATAAAAAAATAGTAAATTTTACTGCCTTTTACCTGCTCAATATTAGCAACCACATTTGGTAACTACATACTGTAACTTTCGGAAATATCCCCGTATTATAAAGCAAAAAAATACAAAATACGAATGACTAACAAATATGAAGATAACTTATCAGTCAATTTAAAAAAGTCAGTACTCAAACTATTTAATGATTTTACTAAAAAAGGATGTGGCTGACATTCTACTCTATAGCATTGGGATAATACTCGATTATTTATACGCCGTTAAACTAGATGCATTTAGTCCATATATATTTAAGTTAGTTACATTAAAGATTAAAATCTAACTCCCTTACCGATGACCATTTAAAGTATAGAGTTAATCAATAGGAGATAACAGTTGCATCAAGGCATCTACACTAGCAGAGCGAGTTAGGCTTGGATTAATAACTACTCCTAAATAGCGCTGCAATTCTAGACTGTCGTCCGCCATATCGATGCATGATATTTCTTGATTAATTAAGGTTTGTGGCAATACGGACCAACCCAAACCAACCGATACTAACATTCTAATGGATTCTAATGGATTGGTTGTCATGGTGGCGTAAGGTTTTAAATTTTGTTTGGCAAACTCAGCCAATGTAATCTGACTAGTAAACGTATTGGCAGCAGGGAGTATAGCGGGGTAGTGGGCTAGCTGTTCAAGGGTTATGTCGGTTTTGTGTGCTAAAGGTGATAACGTACCTGTTACAAAATATAAGGGGTCAGACCACAAAGTATGATAGGTTAAACGCTTGTCATATACTGGAGGAAGCGTTAAAAAGGCAAGTGATAATTCGCCATCTAAAACCGCTTTGTGTGCCGTTTCAGAGTCAACAAAGTGAACTTCCAATTGAACAGAAGGATAAGCCTGGATAAATTGCTTTAACACTGGGGGTAGATGATGTAAGCCAATATGATGGCTAGTGCCAATGACCAGTTTCCCTGAGATGGTTTGTTGTGAGTTTTGAATATTTATCTTGAAATTATCATAGTCATCGAGCCAGCGTTTGGCATGAGGTAATAGCTCGTTAGCGGCTGCCGTTGGTACAATACCACGACCAAGCGTATCAAACAGTGTCACTTTAAACTCGTCTTCTAAGTTCTTGATACGCTTGCTAACAGCAGGCTGGGTAATAAATAGTTTCTCGGCCGCACCGGAAATGCTACCTGTTTGCATGACGGTTATGAACGTTGTTAAATTTGTAGTATTCATGATTAACCCAGATTTGTGAGTTGCAGTTTGATAAAATAAAGTTTAGCTATAGATAAAAATCATCAATTATTATTATATAACTTAGCTGTTATAATCTCAATAGGATGTACTATCAGGGTTATAAAGAGTTTTTATGACACATTTACGACTATTATTAAACTCAATAATGCCTTTTGTGGTCTTTAAAAAGAATTACTCCATAACCTCAATATATGCTTAATTGAGCGCTAAATCTCGGCTAATCAAAATTCAATTTAAGACTTAGTTTTTTAATATTCTAACTAATGAGTTTCCTGTTACCCTTTAAGGTAACTTATTTAATAAAGTTATAAACCTGCTTGAACTAAATACAAACGACAGTTAAGTAAAGTTAAAATATCTTTTGATAAACAGTCTATTAATAAAAATACTATATAGCGTTGCGCATTTCTTTGTCGTGTTATGTGAGTTAATTAGGTTGGTTTTAATCCAGTCTTTTTTAATTTGACTTTTTAACTTAACGTTCCATTTAATCAGATACTCAGTTACTTTTATAGTCTGTAGTTTTTTAAATCATAAAAGCCAGCAAGGATATCTTCCATGTCAGCAACAAATTCAACCACCGCAAAAACTCTTTATGACAAACTTTGGGATGCCCATTTAGTCAGTAAACGTGACGATGGCTCAAGCTTAATTTATATTGACCGTCACCTACTGCACGAAGTGACTAGCCCGCAGGCTTTTGAAGGTCTAGCGTTGGCGAATCGTGATCCATGGCGTTTGTCAGCTAATATTGCAACGCCTGATCATAATGTGCCGACAGTTCGAAAAGAGCGACTAGAAGGTGTGAGTGGTATTAAAGATCAAGTCTCACGTCTACAAGTAAAGACCTTAGATGATAACTGTGCCAAATTTAATATTGCTGAGTTTACGATTAATGATGCTCGTCAAGGTATTGTGCATGTAGTAGGACCTGAGCAAGGCCTTGTATTGCCCGGTATGACCGTGGTGTGTGGCGACTCACATACTGCAACACATGGTGCATTAGGCTGTTTAGCACATGGTATCGGTACCTCTGAAGTAGAGCATGTATTGGCCACCCAATGCTTGGTACAGAAAAAATCCAAAAATATGTTGATTCGTGTCAATGGCGAGCTTGGTGAAGGGGTTACTGCAAAAGACGTCGTATTGGCCATTATCGCTAAAATAGGTACGGCAGGTGGTACAGGTTATGCGATAGAGTTTGCTGGAGATGTATTTGAGAATATGAGCATGGAAGGTCGTATGACCGTTTGTAATATGGCCATTGAAGCTGGTGCTCGAGTCGGTATGGTGGCGGTTGATCAGACGACTATTGATTATGTTAAAGGTCGCCCATTTGCGCCAACAGGTGAGCAGTGGGAGCAAGCAGTTGCCTATTGGCAAACGTTGCGTTCAGATGAAGACGCTGAGTTTGATGCGATTGTTGAGTTAGATGGCAGTGACATTGCACCGCAAGTATCTTGGGGCACCTCTCCTGAGATGGTAGTTGATGTGACGCAACATGTACCAACTTTGGCCCAAGCAAAAGATGAGGTTCAGGCTGAGGCGTGGGAACGTGCTTATCAGTATATGGGTATTAATGGAGGTCAGCCGATTACCGATATCAAGCTTGACCGTATTTTTATTGGGTCGTGTACTAACTCTCGTATTGAAGATTTGCGTTCAGCAGCGTCCGTTATTAAAGGACGTAAAGTTGCCGATAATGTTAAAGAAGCCATAGTGGTAGCTGGATCTGGACAAGTCAAACAACAGGCTGAAGAAGAGGGCTTGGATAAGGTGTTTATTGAGGCAGGATTTGAGTGGCGTGAGCCGGGGTGCTCAATGTGTTTGGCAATGAATGCCGATAAGCTTGAGCCACAAGAGCACTGCGCCTCAACGTCAAACCGTAATTTCGAAGGTCGTCAAGGTAATGGCGGACGCACGCATTTGGTTAGTCCTGCAATGGCTGCTGCCGCTGCTTTAGCGGGTCATTTTGTTGATGTACGTAGCTTTTGATTAGAGGTTTTAACGCATTGATAACTATAGCCGTTAACCCCCTTTCTCGTCCAATTTAAGGAAAAATTATGCAAGCTTATAACACTCAAAAAGGCATCGTTTGCCCACTTGATCGCTCCAATGTGGATACGGATCAAATTATTCCAAAGCAGTTTTTAAAATCAATTAAACGGACAGGTTTTGGCGTTAATTTATTCGATGAATGGCGTTATCTGGATGAAGGTTATCCGGGTCAGGACAACAGTAAACGTCCATTAAACCCAGACTTTGTACTCAATCAGCCACAATATAAAGGCGCAACTATATTGTTAGCACGTGATAACTTCGGTTGTGGTTCGAGTCGAGAACATGCCCCTTGGGCATTATCAGAGTATGGGTTCCGTACTGTGATTGCCCCAAGCTTTGCAGATATCTTTTATAACAACTGTTTTAAGAATGGTATGTTGCCCATTGTATTGCCAGAAGCGCAAGTTGATAGTTTATTCAACGCCTGTTTTGCCAATGAAGGCTATGAGCTTACCGCTGATCTTGAGCGTCAAGTGGTCGTTACCCCTGATGGTACTGAATATCCCTTTGAGATTGATGAATTTCGTAAGCATTGCTTGCTTAATGGGTTAGATGATATTGGTCTTACGCTTCAGCAAGAAGAGGCGATCAAGACCTATGAGGAAAAAAGGCGTCAACAAACCCCTTGGATATTTAATGAGGTTAACGCTTAGCTCTTGAACCTTGAATAGTAGCTCCTTAGATAATAGTTAATCAAAAAGTAAGCAACTAAGAGTGACTAATTATAAGTGACTTATTAAAAAAATAACTACCTTTAAAACAACTTAGGAAATTGAAAGTATGGCAACTGTATTAACGCTCGCAGGCGATGGCATCGGACCAGAAATTATGACGCAAGCCGTCAATGTGCTTAAAGCGGTTAATGAGAAATTTGATTTAGGGCTAACTTTAGAAGAGGGCGATTTAGGCGGTGCCGCTATCGATAGAGCAGGAGTGCCGTTACCCGATGATACTTTAGAAAAAGCACATGCTGCCGATGCCGTCTTGCTAGGTGCGGTGGGTGGCCCTAAGTGGGACGGTATAGAGCGTAGCATTCGCCCTGAACGTGGTCTATTGAAGATCCGCAGTGAATTAGGTTTGTTTGCTAATTTACGCGTTGCAAAGCTGTATCCTCAGCTTGCCAATGCCTCAAGTCTAAAACCTGAGATTATCAAGGGGCTTGATTTACTGATTGTGCGTGAGCTTACGGGGGGCATTTATTTTGGTGAGCCTAGAGGCATTCGCACGTTGGATAATGGCGAGCAGCAAGGTTATAACACCATGGTCTATAAAACCTCTGAAATTGAGCGCATCGGAAAAGTAGCGTTTGATTTGGCACAAGTTCGTGCCAAAGCACATGGCAAACCTGCCAAAGTGTGCTCAGTGGATAAAGCTAATGTATTAGAGGTAACTGAGCTGTGGAAGCAGACCATGACTAAATTGCAAGAGTCTCAGTATTCAGATGTCGCCTTAAGCCATATGTATGCGGATAATGCTTGTATGCAACTTATTAAAAATCCCAAACAGTTTGATGTGATGGTAACTGGTAATATGTTTGGTGATATTTTATCTGACGAAGCCGCTATGCTAACCGGCTCTATAGGTATGCTACCGTCTGCCAGCTTAGATGAAAATGGTAAAGGAATGTATGAGCCGTGTCATGGTAGTGCACCTGATATTGCAGGTCAAGACAAAGCCAATCCCTTAGCGACTATCTTATCAGTGGCTATGATGCTGCGTTATACCTTTAAACATGAAGCGTCTGCCGCCGCAATTGAACAAGCCGTTAGTGATGTTCTAGATGATGGTTTACGCACGGGTGATATTATGGATAAAGATGCCACAGGTCTTAAAGTAGTTGGCTGTAAAGCGATGGGTGAAGCAGTACTTGCCAAATTGAGTTAAATATTCATATTTGGTTTTTTGAGTATAATCTCGTAATGATAACGTTAATATAAGCGGAATTAGAAGCTGGAATGAAAAGCTCGACTCTTTGAACTGACCCCCAAAAGTTGGACGGTTTAAGTCTATCTCAAGGACTGAATTCTGTACTTCACAGGACTCAGTCCTTTAAGTTTAAGCTGAATACGCTCATGATTGTAATAATGAATGTACTCATGAATTTGCTTTTCTAGTTCATCAATAGTTTTAGGCTTTTCAATATAGATGGTCTCACACTTCAGTGTGCCAAAGAAGCTCTCCATTAACGCATTATCTATGCAGTTGCCTTTTCTACTCATGCTTTGTCTTATCTTATGCTTTTTAAGCGTCTTTCTAAAAGGCTTCATTTGATAATGCCAGCCTTGATCAGAGTGAAGCATTAACTTTTTATGACGACTTGTTTTCGTCTTATCTAGCGCAAAATCTAGCATTTTACTTACCACATCATAGGTTGGTCTTTTAGATAAGGTATAACTGACTATTTCATTATTATAGCAATCAAGAATCGGAGATAGATATAATTTATTGTCACCCACCTTAAACTCAGTAATGTCTGTTAACCAGCGTTTATTGGGTTTACCAGCATGGAAGCGACGCTTTAAATAGTTCTTTGCTATTTTTCCCTGTTGACCTTTATAGGATCGATACTTCTTTCTTCTGATCTTCGCATTAAGATTTAACTGCTTCATAAGCTTGGCAATAAGCTTATGGTTATGATGCATGCCTAACTGCTTTAATGCGGCTGTGATTCTACGATAGCCATACCGACCTTTATGTTGGTAATATAGCTCGATGATACGCTGCTTTAAATCAGCGTATTTGTCTTCAGCATCAAACTGACACCTATGGTAATAAAAGACACTTTTAGGCATATCAGCTATCTTAAGTAAAGCTGATATGCAATATTTATCCCTTAGTCCTTCGATGAGCCTTGCTTTGTCTCGGCTTGTTCCCTCTCCCTGAGCAAGGCATCGAGCTTTTTTAGGTAGGCATTCTCCGCACGAAGATATTCATTCTCACGTTTCAGCTCTGCTAATATCTTTTCATCATCTGGTTTGTCTGTGATAAATGGTTTGCTCATGGCCGCTCTACCTTTACGTTTAGATATGAGTCCAGACATACCCTGTAGTCGATAAGCTTTGTGCCACTGGCTGATTAAAGCTGGTGAGCTGATGTTATACCTTAGAGCAACTTCCAATTGACTTAGGCCTTGGGTAAGCATCGTTGTTAGTACGTTAAGTTTAAACTCACTACTGTATTTGGCTTTGCTTGTCTTTGGCTTAATAGCCTTTATACCACCGCTTTGATATTGCTTGACCCATTTACTTACAAATCTTGGATTCACTTTAAACTTCTTTGCTGTGGCATGACCGGTATGTCCTTGCTTATAGTATCCTATGACTTTGATCTTAAAATCTAGATTGTAACGCATAAAAATACCCCATAAGTTGTGTCCAACTTTTGGGGGTCAGTTCA
>NZ_JBXYJE010000012.1:0-103451 GCF_057396285.1 Psychrobacter sp. CX97
TTACATAGCACGATTGGTTATGTGTCGCCTTTTGAGTTTGAGAGACGATACTATGATAGTTTTAGTGAGTCAGACAAAGCTGCCTGACTCAAGCAATCCACTCTCCGATATAGTCGGGGCGGTTCAAGGTGTTTTATAGTATTGTCCAGATATGATTAAAGCGTTAACGAACTAAATATATAATTATGATACGCTAGCCTATAAGAATAATAATCTAAGGTATTTAAAATATATGATAACTAAAACAAGTAATTTAAAATCCGTTACCCACGCCGTAATCCCAGTCGCAGGGTTTGGCACTCGTATGCTGCCCCTTTCAAAATCTATTCCTAAAGAGCTACTGCCCCTTGGCAATAAGCCCGCCATTCATTATGTGGTAGAAGAAGCCATTGCTGCCGGAATTAAACATATCGTGCTAGTCGGTCATGCGCAAAAAAGTGCGATTGAGAATTATTTTGATGTGAATGCTGAGCTTGATAACCAGCTTAGATCTAAAGGAAAAGAGGCATTGGCGGATAGCCTAAACTGGTTGCCCGATGATGTTTCAATTTCTATGATACGTCAAGGTAGACCGCTAGGGCTTGGTCATGCCGTACTGCAAGCACGTCCCATTGTGGGTAATAACCCTTTTGCCGTATTATTGCCAGATGTGGTATTAAATCCTTTTACCACAGATATGCAACAAGATAATTTAGCATTTATGATGCGTGAGTATGATAATTCAAATCACTCACAAATCTTAGTGAATGAAGTGGCAGATAGTGAGGTTTATAAATATGGCATTGCCAAGCTAAAAGAGGCTGATCATTTAGCACGTATTAATAAAGACGAAAATGCCAGCTTTGGTGTGGCAGGTTTTGTAGAAAAACCGAGCCTAGAAGAAGCCCCCTCTAACTTAGCGGTCGTTGGACGCTATGTGTTTAGTGCCAGTATTTTCGATTACTTAGCTAAAACTAAAGCCTCAGTGGGTGGTGAGATACAGTTAACCGATGCCATTGATGCATTAATTAGTACTGAAGGGGTTAAGGTTACCACCATGCGTGGAGAGAGCTTTGATGCGGGCGATATGACCAGCTATATGCAGGCATTCATCTATTTTGCACAGCAGCAATTGGCTCAAGACCAAGATAACAGCGAAAGTGTCAGTATTCCGGTGTCAAAATAATGAAGACTCAGTTTAAAAATTCTGTTAAGACACCGCTTAATAAATTACCTAATCAGTTGCCAGAGTGGCAAAAATTAGTTGAGTTAGGCGATCGGTCATGGTCGCTTGTTGAGCTGTTTAAACAAGATAACAATCGTGTTCAACAGTTTAGTATATCTGCACAAGGTATTTTTTTTGATTACTCTAAGCAGTGTATTAATAGCGATGTTAAGTCTGGCTTAATCGACCTTGCCAATGCCTGTGAGTTAAAAGCTAAAATTGAGACATTATTCAAAGGGGATAAGATAAACAGAAGCGAAAATCGAGCGGCGTTGCATACAGCTCTACGCTTACCTAAGCATGCAGAGTTGCAGGTCGATGGCCAAGATATTGTCGCTGACGTTCATCACAGCCTAGCAAAAGCGGCACGCATAGTGTCACGTATCCGGAATGGATTATGGCGTGGCTATTCTGGCAAGGCGATTACAGATGTTGTGAATATCGGTGTCGGTGGGTCAGATCTTGGACCTGTCATGGCGACAGCTGCCCTAGATGAATGGAGTGATAGTCGTATTCGAGTGCATTTTGTGTCGAACATGGATGGTACACAACTTGGTAGCCTTCTTGAGCTTTTAAACCCACAAACCACACTATTTATCATTTCTTCCAAATCGTTTGGCACAGTTGACACCTTATCTAATGCACAAACAGCAAAAGCATGGTTGTTATCAACTGGTGTGAGTCAGACGACAATTCTACGTCGTCATTTTATTGGCATCTCGGCTAATTTGGATAAGGTCACTGCTTGGGGAATTCCTGAGGATCATCAGCTACGTCTATGGGAATGGGTAGGGGGTCGTTTTTCTATGTGGTCGGCCATTGGACTTGCCATTGCAGTGCGTATTGGGATGGATAAATTCCATGACATGTTGGCGGGTGCGCATGAGATGGATGAGCACTTTAGAAGGACAGATTTTGAGGATAACTTGCCGGTACTACTTGGGTTGATTGGAGTTTGGAATAGCACCTTTTTAGGTATTAATGCTCATACCGTACTGCCGTATGATGGGCGCTTAAAGTATTTTCCAAGCTATCTTACTCAATTAGAAATGGAGAGCAACGGTAAGTCAGTTACTCAAGATGGTCAACCTGTTGCTTACCCAACATGTCCTATATTATGGGGAGAGATTGGTTCAAACGCTCAGCATGCCTTTTATCAATTACTGCATCAAGGTACGCAAAAAGTATCGTGTGATTTTATTGCCTGTATAAAATATTACGAAGCGTCGGATACAGGTGAGCTAAAGCATCAGCATGCATTATCATTGGCCAATTGTTTGGCACAAAGTCGTGTGCTTGCTTTTGGTAATCAGGCGGTATCAACATTGGAGCCAACTTTAGAGACTCATCTTGATAAGTTTAAACGCTATAGAGGTAATCAGCCTTCAACGACGCTACTGTTAGATGAGCTGACACCAAAAAGCTTTGGTGCATTGATTGCTTTGTACGAGCATAAAGTATTTGTCATGGCCAGTATGTGGAATATTAACCCTTTTGACCAATGGGGTGTAGAGATGGGCAAGCAAGTCGCTAATGAGGTGTTTGCTCATTTAAATTTATCTGATAACAATTTATCTGACAAAAATAGTGCAAAAACTAAAAATAGTGCAAATAGGGATGTGACTATGAATAATCAGGATAACTTGGAAGGCGCAGCTGTATTTGATGGCTCTACTGAGGCATTACTTAACCGAATAAACGCTAATTATACTAATGACTAACGATGGCGTCAGCACGCATTAGGGTATGTTGAACATTCAATTATGTAACTTTATAGCATTTCAATAAAAGCAAATATACGAAATAAAAAAAAGGTATAGAGTCTATGTCTGTCGCACAGAATAAGTTACTGAAACCTTTATCTCCTCCATCTACATCTAAACCACGCTGCGTCATTGTGGGGCACTCAATTTATGCCATCACGACAGCTACTGTGTTAGTGAGTATGGGTCATGCCGTTAGTTTATATGCTGACGAGACAGGACTGGCGCGCACGTTAACAAATTACACTTTTGAGCATCAGCAGCAAGCGCTTTGGCAACTTTATATTAGTCAACAAAAGCTAATAGTAAGCGCAATACCTGAAGATGCCTCTATGCTGTTTAGTCAGAATTTCACACAAGATACGACACCCAGTTTATTTTGGCTATTTTACCCTGAGTTGCCCAATCACTGGCAGGCACAAAAAGATGAGCAACCCGATTGGGTAACCAAGCTAAATCAAAGCCAAGTTTCCGCACAAATACCCGTGGTTTTAAGTGGCATTTCTACGCTTGGTGTCTTTGATAATATTGCTCAGCAGTGTAAAAGACCTTGGGTATATTACGTTCCTTTTGTGTTTATGCAAGACGGGCGTACGTATGACTCTATGCTTACTCCGATGCTATGGTTGATGGGAGAAAAAACGCCAGACTCATTAGATAAAATCCAGACATTACAGCCCTTCATATCCCAAGCCAACCAGAGTTACATATCAGATATTGCGACCATTGAGTTTGCTCGTAGTGCCATAATGAGTATGCTGGCCACTCGTGTCAGCTTTATGAATGAGTGGTCGAGACTGGCAGATCACCAAGGCGTTGATATTACAGAAGTAGCCACAATCATGGGTTTAGACCCGCGTATTGGTAAAAGCTATCTTAAAGCAGGGTGGGGATTTGGTGGCCATACGTTACCCGCTGAACTATCGGCATTAACGGATACATTAGCGAGCACGCAAGTAGAGCATCGATTAATGCAAACTGTGCAAGACATCAACGATGATCAGAAAGAGCTGATATTCCGCAAGTTTTGGCAATACTTTGATGGCATGATAGAGGGGAAATCAGTGTGTATTTGGGGTGCGAGTTATAAGTCAGGTTCAGGGCGTACCTCATCTTCTGCTATCCACCCTCTATTGCGTTTGCTATGGTCTTACAATATAACCACTTATGTCTATGCGGCTGAGGCTCAAATTGAGTTGGTTGGATTGTATCCAGATCAGCCTTTACTAGAGTTTATTGATAAGCCAACAGATAAGTTGAACGAAGTCGATGCGTTATTTTTGATGGCATGGTCTAATGCTCAACACCTACCAATTGCCGCAATAAATGAGGTTGTATTGCCCGTTTTTGATGCGCAAAATGCGTTTAGCAAAGCAGAGATACAGGCGTTGGTAGGGAGCTATACTGGGATTGGACGAGGTAAGTGAGTCGAGTCGCCAGCTGGGCTAAAGCCTAGGTCTACAGCTAAAGTCAGGCTTTTGCTTTTCGCCGAGGGACGAGGCACGGCCATAGTGTCTAAAGAGATACTACCCATCCACTGCATATTTCTCCCTTTTAATGAGTCTCCGATGTTGAGGCTCATTTTTTGTTTTTGACTTTTTTATGTTTTGTTGGTATTAATATTGAACGTTAGGCCAATACAGCGCCTTGACCCTCTAACCATTCTTTTATCTCTGTGATTTTGTCTTCTAGTAACGCCTCATCCCCTTTGGTTTCAATATTAAGTCGAATGAGGGGTTCGGTGTTAGAGGCACGCAAGTTGAAACGCCATTCTCCAAAGTCGAGACTGAGTCCATCGAGTGTGTTTGTACTTGGTGCGGCATGGGCATATTGGTTTTCAATACGGTTGATAATGTCGCCACTACTCACATCGGTCAATCTAAAATTAATCTCGCCTGAGCTAGGATAGGCGCTGATACGCTCATCGACAAGCTGACCAAGAGATTTTCCGGTTGTTGATAGCAGTTCAATGGTTAGCAGCCAAGGTATCATGCCGCTGTCGCAGTAAAAGAAGTCACGAAAGTAGTGGTGTGCGCTCATCTCTCCGCCATAGATAGCGCCTGATTCACGCATAACTTGTTTGATAAACGAGTGCCCCGACTTACTGATAATGGCTTGTCCACCAGCTTCTTGAATAATGGCTTCAGTGTTGTAGAGGACACGAGGGTCATAAACAATACTCTCGCCCTGATGCTTTTGTAAAAATGCTTGTGCCAGCATACCAACGACATAGCTGCCTTCAACAAACTCTCCTCGAGCATCAAACAAAAAGCAGCGATCAAAGTCGCCATCAAAGGCGATACCGAGATCAGCTTGATGGTGGATGATGGCTTGTTTGGTTGATTGACGATTTGCCAAAATCATTGGGTTTGGTATGCCGTTTGGAAAGCCTCCGTCAGGTGTGTGATGCACTTTAATGAGTGTAATGGGTGCGCCGCAATCTGCCAATCGTTGTTCTATCAAGTCAACAACGGGACCTGCGCTACCATTGCCAGAATTGATGACAACTTTTAACGGTGTAAGCTTGTTGGTGTCTATAAAACTCATTAAATGGTCGATATAGGCCGTTTTATCAAGCTTAGAGATGAGGTTGCCTTGTGTACTTGTTTCAGCGAACTGACCTCGTTCAGCAGCCGCTTGAATCTCTGCGAGTCCTGAGTCAGCACTAATGGGTCTTGAGCCTTCACGCACCAGTTTTAATCCATTGTAATTAATGGGGTTATGACTGGCTGTTACTTCAATACCCCCTAATGTATCGTAATGGCTGGTCGCAAAATAAACTTCTTCTGTACCGGCCATGCCTAGGTCGATAACGTCTACGCCTGCATCCAAGATACCTTGTGTGGCTGCTTTTTTAAGGGCTTCGCTAGAGTCTCGAATGTCACAGCCTATGACAATAGCATTTTTAATCGTATCAGCAACTTGGTTAGCGGTTCGCTGTTTAACCAGAATCTGGGCAAATGCTCTACCAATCCGGTAGGCGATGTCTTCATCAAGGTTGACCCCAAGCTGACCGCGAATGTCGTACGCTTTAAAAGAGGTAATTGGTTTGGGCGGAAATACGGTCGTCATCGTTGCAATCCTGTTAGGCTCTAGTTGTGAAGTTATTAATGTTGTGATGTCATAAATATACTATAGAAGTCTTATTCTAACAGTTTAGCGTTAGTTTAACTGACCCCGAAGATATCTCGACTATAAACCTTATCTTTCACATCGGTTAATTCATCATGCCAACGGTTTGCAATAATTAAGTCGTTGTTTTGTTTGAAAGTCGTCAAATTGTTATCCACATCACAACCTTCAAAGCTGGCTTCTTTTAATGCAGGCTCATAAACTGAGATGGTAATACCGTGTTGTTTTAGAATTTGCAGAATATCAAGGACGGCAGAATCTCGGAAATTATCGGCATCTTTTTTCATGCTCAGTCGATAGATACCGACGCTATTTGGGTTTTTATCAATAATTTGCCGAGCAATAAAGCGTTTGCGCGTATTGTTTGCATCAATAATAGCGTGGATTAGATTGGCGGGAATCCCTTTATAGTTTGCTTTTAGCTGCTGAGTGTCTTTAGGTAGGCAATAACCCCCATAACCAAAAGAGGGGTTGTTATAATGTTGGCCAATGCGTGGATCAAGTCCTACCCCTGTGATGATAGACTGGCTATCTAAGTTGTACTTTTCTGCAAAGCTATCGAGTTCATTAAAAAAGGCAATGCGAGTTGCCAGATAGCTATTGGCAAACAACTTAACTGCTTCTGCTTCAGTAGGGGTCATTAACAACTGCTCAATAGTTTCCTCTTGACTGGCTTGTTGGTAAAGTTTCATCAAGGCGGTAGCGTCGTTTTTTTGTTCAGGGGTGCAGCCTAATATGATACGAGAAGGATGCAGGTTATCGTACAACGCCTGACCTTCACGCAGAAACTCTGGCATAAACATAATATTGTTGTCAAACTGCTGATGCATAGTTTGAGTAAAGCCAATGGGAATGGTTGATTTAATGACGATTGGCACACTGCTGTTTTGTGCTCTAACCGCTTTAATGCTAGTTTGCACTGAGCTGGTATCAAACTCGCCTGAAGCGACATCATAATTTGTGGGCGTTGCAATGATGACTAAATCACAGTTTGTATAGATTTTTGAGGCATCATTTGTCACATTAAGATTCAGCTGCTTATTTGCTAAAAAATTGCAAATGTCGTTATCTTTTAAGGGTGATTGACGCTGTTGGAGTAAGTTAACTTTATGAGTGTCTATATCGAATAAAGTAACATTGGTATTAAGGCTAGATTGCGCTAATAAGATAGCGTTTGATAAACCAACATAGCCCGCCCCAATGATCACAATGCGTGATAACGAAGGTTGTGGATTTAATTGAGAATCTGATTGCCGCTTTAAGTTAGGGTTTTTAATATCATTCATATCTATCATAGTTATCTTCTTATTCAATGTATTCAATCTGATTCAAATAATGCACATCGCGCCTACAAGTCTCAAAATGATACACATTAACCATGACAAATTTATAACAGCTCAGGTTGTAGATCAAAAAAGCAATAAATTGATCTGCAAAATCACTTATAGTTAAGGTAATTTAAAACAGTGACAAGGTTAATCTAGTTGGCTGCGGCTGCTTGAATAACTAAGCCCGTTACTGGCTAGGCTAATTGGCTTGCGGATACTTTAGATTACTTTGACAATATCTAAATGATAAAAGGGAGGGGTAAATGTCAGATATTCAAAGACAATATTTAGACCAAGCATACGAATCGCAAGAGCCGCATAAGGTTACTGTGCCGAAACCTGTACAGGGTAAGCCAAGACCCACTAATGATTTAAATGACTTATTAGCCCTTATGGCAAGGTTAAGAGCTGATTGTCCTTGGGATATAAAGCAGACCAACTATAGCTTAATCCCTTATGCCATCGAAGAATCGTATGAGCTGGCTGAGGCAGTGCAGTCTGGTGATATTGAAGACATTAAAGGCGAGCTTGGCGATGTGCTACTACAGGTGGTATTCCACTGTCAACTCTATGCAGAACAAGGCCTATTTGATTTAGGCGATGTGGTTAATCTGTTGCAAAAAAAATTGATAAGGCGCCATCCTCACGTGTTTGAATCCGATAAGCTAGCTGATGAACAGGGGGTTAAACAACGTTGGGACGAAATTAAGGCCGAGGAGGATGCTGAACGAGAAAGTCGAGGCAAACCCCAACGTCGCTTAGACAAAGTAAAAGGCGGTTCCGCGCTCATGCAGTCGCAAAGCATTCAGAAAGCGGCTAGTAAGATGGGCTTTGATTGGGGAGGGGTTGAGGGCGCCTTAGAAAAACTAGAAGAAGAGATAGCGGAATTAAAAGTGGCCATCAAACAAAAAGATGAGGCAAGAAGTACAGAACAAGAAGACAAGCTGCATATCGAACTAGAAAAGGAAATGGGCGACTGTTTTTTTGGGCTGGTTAATGTGGCTCGAAAGTTAAACCTAGATGCTGAGGCGGCAACACTAACCTGCGTGCATAAATTTAAATCTCGCTTTGGTTTTATTGAAGCAGAGCTTGCGAAGCGGGGATTAACACCAGAACAAAGCACATTAGATGACATGGATGCCTTGTGGGACTTGGCGAAAAAATATGAATAGGTCAGGTATTTTTGTCATTCTCTTATTACAAAGTTTGGTTATGCAGCCCGTACACGCCCAGCAATGCTTTAATGACGCCAAAGCAGCCTATAACTATCTGATAGGCGAAGAGCAGAGTGACAAAAAATACAGTAAAGATGCAGCGGTGTTTATGATTAATATTAATACCGCCACTGAAAGTGAATTGACGACTCTAAAAGGTATTGGCAGTAGCAAGGCTAAAGATATCATTCTTTACCGAGAGGGGCTAGGCTACTTTAGAGGTGTGGATGAGCTGACTAAGGTAAAAGGAATTGGCAAAAAAACGGTTGAAAACAATCGTTCCAGACTTACTGTTCAATAAGCTATAATCAGAGAGCTTTAAAGTCGTTACAAGGCAACCGAGTTTGGATGGTGCTTTTGTCCAGCAAACGAGGTCAAAACCGTAGCGTTTTATAAGTGCGCCGATTATAAGTTAATCAGTGCAAACAGTTTTGTATAATTCATCTTGAGTCTCTAACGGCATCCAAACCAGCTTGTCTTTAGCGATTTGTGCTTGTTGCGGTTCGGAAGTGTTATTTGTATTATCTGCTGCTATTGCTTGCTTAGACGATGTTTCACTAACGCCGATTAAATCGGCATGTTGTTGCTTTGAGCAGTTAATAAGCTGTGGAACGATTTTGGTACTTAGTCGTCTCTCAAATAGATAAATATTGACTCGTTTGATGCTATCAGCGGCAAGTTCAGGTATGTTGTTAAATTCATTACTCACATTCTGGCCGTTATTTACTGCCATAAAACGTATAGTCTGAGGTTTTATATAACTCCACGGGCGAAACCATTCACTGCCTTTTACCATTTTTACGACAGTCACTTGTTCAGGCAGTCTGTTAGTCTGTTGTTCTTGCCAGTTATATTCCTGATGAATTTGAAAGCCTAACATCCCTAAACCAGCAAAAACGGGGATCAACCATCTCGGGGTGGTTATACCCGCCAGTTTACTCAAGTGACGAATAATTAAAGCCAGTCCTGCCATGGCAAAACCTGCACTGATGGTTGCTATAAACTCATAAATCATGTGGGTCCATCCTAGCTCTTATTTATGCCAATCATAGTACACCTATTGCACTAGGCCTTAAAATGTCGTTATTTGATAACTTATTCTGATTTTGAAAACAAACCTCACTTAAGTTTTTAGCGCTATACATAAGTGAGGTTTATTTACTACAAAGTTGAGTCTATTCAACAGAGCCTAAATTTGAAAAAAAATAAGCCAGAATTTCTGGCTTATTCATTAATAAACAGACTGTGAATAACTTAATGGTTAGTGATCAACCGCACCGCCAGCACCATGAGGCGTACGTACGCTTTCCACGAGCTCTTGAATATGAGCAGGAGGAGGCGCAGTCACTGAAGATACAGCAAATGCTACTACAAAGTTAATCAATGCTCCAATAGCACCAAATGATAGTGGCGAGATACCTAATAACCAGTATTCAGCAGTATCAGGGAAGTTCGCTGTGCCACTGACAAAGAACCAGCCTTTGAATACAAAGATGTAAACAAGGGTAGTAATTAAACCAGCGAGCATACCTGCGATAGCCCCAATGCTGTTGATACGCTTTGAAAATATACCCATCATTAAGGCTGGGAATAGTGATGCACCTGCGATACCAAAGGCTAAAGCAACAACCTGAGCCGCGAAACCTGGTGGATTTAAGCCAAGATACGTTGCGATAATAATGGCGACGGCCATCGAGATACGCGCAGCCAATAACTCGCCTTTATCTGAGATGTTAGGATTAAGATTACGCTTAATTAAATCATGACTAATGGCTGAAGATATTGCCAGTAATAGACCTGCTGCGGTAGATAACGCTGCGGCAAGACCACCCGCTGCAATAAGGCCGATAACCCATGGTGGAAGCTGTGCAATTTCTGGATTAGCAAGTACCATGATGTCTTTGTTTACATCAAGCTCATTTCCTTCCCATCCAGCATTATTAAACTTACCATCAAGTATTTCGCCTTGAGCAACTTTAGCAGCTTCAACAGCGGCTTGAGCAGCAGCAACATCGCCACCATCAGTTTCAGCAGCAGCCAACGCCAACTGTGCTTCACGAAGGCCACCATCGTTATACATCTGAATACGGCCATCACCGTTAAAGTCGTTGTACTTAATTAGACCCGTTTCTTCCCAAGTTTGCATCCAGCTTGGACGCTGGTCATAGGGAAGTGGCGCTTCTGCAGTACCGTTAGGATAGACCGTATCGATAAGGTTTAAACGCGCCATAGACCCTACTGCTGGTGCAGTAAAGTATAATAGTGCAATAAACACGAGTGCCCAACCTGCAGACCAACGAGCGTCAGCTACTTTAGGGACAGTGAAAAAACGGATGATAACATGAGGCAGACCAGCTGTACCAATCATTAGAGATAAGGTAAACAGAACCATGTTTAATTTATTAGGAACATCTGCTGTGTAAGCTGTAAAACCTAATTCTTGAACGACTTGATCAAGCTTAGCCAGTAAAGGAAGCCCTGACTCAGTATGCGTTGAGAACATACCTAAACCTGGAATCGGGTTGCCGGTTAACTCAAGGGAGATGAATACAGCAGGGACAGTATAAGCAATAATTAGTACCACATACTGTGCGACCTGTGTATAGGTAATACCTTTCATACCACCCAGTACTGCATAGAAGAATACAACAACGGCAGCAATAATCAGGCCGGTGGTATTGTCAACTTCTAAAAAGCGTGAGAAAGCAACGCCTGCCCCCGTCATCTGACCAATAACATATGTAGTGGATGCCACAATCAAACACACAACCGCAACAAGCGCTGCGGTTTTGGAGTAGAATCGATCGCCAATAAAGTCGGGTACTGTAAATTTACCAAATTTACGTAAGTAAGGTGCTAGTAGCAGAGCAAGTAGTACATAGCCGCCCGTCCAACCCATTAGGTAAGTAGACGCACCGTAACCACCAGCAGCTAGCAAGCCTGCCATTGAGATAAAAGATGCGGCACTCATCCAGTCAGCACCGGTAGCCATACCATTTACGATAGGATGGACCCCACCCCCAGCGACATAAAACTCTTTAGTTGATCCAGCACGAGCCCAAATGGCAATACCGAAGTAAAGTACAAATGACGCACCAACGAACAAAATATTAATTAAAAACTGACTCATGCGTCTATTCCTCTTCTACGCCAAATTGCTTATCTAGCTTGTTCATTCGCCAAGCGTAGAAAAAGATGATAGCCATAAAGGTTGCAATTGAACCTTGCTGGGCAAACCAAAAACCAAGGTCAACTCCAGCAAACTGGATACCGGCGAGTAGAGGTCGGAATAATATTGCAAATCCGTAAGGTACGATTGCCCATACGGTTAAACATATTAAGATAAGACGCACATTGGCTTTCCAATAGCCTGAGGCATCACGAGAATTACTCATGAGACAAACTCCTTTTGTCATGTAAATGGGTGACAAGCAAAATTTAAAACCATATGTTTACAATTAGTAATCCAATGTTAAGGTTTTTACACTTAAAACATCGGCAATGTAACTTTTAGTATTTTTTTCAATACATACTGTAGTTTACAGTCGCAATTAAATGATAGCAAGGGACAAATCAAACACTATCAGAAATTTAATCAATTAGACTTAACTATTGATATTAAAGGTAAATTCATAAAAGGTTCTTTTTAGCATTTCTACGGTTGTGTTTCGATCTAGATTTTCTTTACAATTCCCCTTTATTTTTGTGGTGTTACAAGTATTTGTGGTGTTACAAGTAAATATATATACATATGGTACCTGTCTAAAAACCGTGAGTTATTTACTTCATAAGAACCATATACTTACCTCATCATTATTTTATTTTTACTTTTTAATTATATGAACTATAAAATTATCAAATAGTATGAGGGTATAAGTTAATATTCAGTATAGTCAGCGAACTACTAAACGGTTACAGCGTTAACCTCGTTAAGCCTACTCCAGTAGTACTTGCACTCGGTTGCCTTGTAACCATTTTAGACTTCTCTGACTATAGTTGAATCTAAATAATAAAAAGTCTCCCTAAAGCCCTAAAGGAGCTAACCCCCATAAGTCGTGTCCAACTTATGGGGGTCAGCTTATCAATAGAGCAGGAGGATTTGTAACGAATGATCCAGGTTAATCAAAACCATTACATATTTGGATAGTTAGGTCCGCCACCGCCTTCAGGAGTAACCCAAGTTATATTTTGGGAAGGGTCTTTAATATCACAGGTTTTACAATGCACACAATTCTGGGCATTAATCACAAACTTAGCACCTTCTGCATCTTTCACTACCTCATATACACCTGCAGGACAGTAGCGTTGAGCAGGCTCAGCATAGATAGGTAAGTTGACGCTAATTGGCACAGTTGGATCTGTCAGCTTCAAATGGTTGGGCTGATCTTCAGCATGGTTAGTATTAGAGACAAACACTGAAGATAGCTTATCAAAAGTTAATTTACCATCTGGTTTTGGGTAATCTGGTTGATACGTTTGGCTGGCTTTGTCTAAAGCGTCATAATCTGGCTTATTATCATGAAGGGTTAATGGCATTTTACCACCAAGCAAGTTGTGCTCGATAAAAGTAAATGCGCCTCCCATAAATAGCCCCATACGGTGGATAGCAGGGGAGAAGTTACGGGCAGACTTGTTGTCCTCATATAACCATGACTCTTTATAAAGTTTACTATAACTTTCAACTTCATCATGCTGACGGCCAGCCTGTAGTGCTGAAAAAATCGCTTCAGCAGCTAACATGCCTGATTTCATTGAGGTGTGGGTGCCTTTGATTTTAGCAGGGTTTAAGAATCCAGCATCATCCCCTACCAATACACCACCTGGAAAAGTCAGCTTAGGCAGTGAGTTTAGACCGCCTTTAGTGAGCGCACGTGCACCATAAGAGATACGCTTTCCGCCTTCTAACACTTGTCTAATAACAGGATGAGTTTTTAAGCGCTGCATTTCGTCAAACGGCGAAACATAAGGATTGTGATAGGATAAATCGACAACCAAACCGAAGCTGACTTGGTTATTCTCATCGTGGTATAACCACCAACCTCCCGTAGAGCCTGTTTCAGTTAATGGCCAACCAAGACCATGCATGACAACACCTTGCTCATGTTTGCTTGGGTCAACTTCCCAAAGCTCTTTTAAGCCAATACCATAATGCTGTGGATCACTGTCTTTATCTAAAGCAAAGCGGCTGATTAAACGCTTGCCTAGATGACCACGACAACCTTCTGCAAAGATAGTATATTTAGCCAATAGCTCATAGCCTGGCTCATAACTTGGCTTATGTGACCCATCTGCAGCCACCCCCATATCGCCTGTTAATACACCACGTACGGAACCATCATCTCTGTATAAGATATCTGACGCACTAAAGCCTGGGAACATCATGACCTCAAGCTCTTCTGCTTGTTCAGCAAGCCAGCGCACCACGTTACCTAATGATACGATGTAGTTACCATGGTTATGCATAGGCTTAGGAACAAAGGCATCAGGAACCTTCATGGAGCGGGTAGCAGAGTTTAAATAATAAATACGGTCTTCTGTAGCAGGTACATTAAGTGGTGCCCCTTTTTCTTTCCAATCAGGGATAAGCTCATTAAGTGCACGTGGCTCAATAACGGCACCCGATAACGTATGCGCACCAAATTCGGAGCCTTTTTCGACCACACAGACCATAAATTCGTCGTTGCCAGCTTCAAGAGCAAGTTGACGAAGCCGAATGGCTGCTGAAAGTCCAGCGGGGCCACCCCCAACAATGACAACATCAAACTCCATTGATTCACGTTCTACCTGTTCATCTTGCATTTCAGACTCCTTATAGCTGGCTCAATAATGCCACGACCACAGCTAATAAGTGGTCGTAAATTATGTTAATTTCTTGCTAGCGAAAATTTAGTATGACGCTATTAAAATATATCTAATAGTGGAAATAAGTAATAGTAGCAACTATCATCAGACAGATATGAACAATACTTATCATGACATTAGCTGGCTTAAATATAGAACTTAATATAAAAAAAGGCTTGCAGTTAGTTACCTATTATAAAATAAAAGTTGGATAAAGACGACACGATTTGTGACTAGGCCGTGATAAAGTAGTAAAAGTCGTCTGTTTTCCCAAGTTTATGCAGAATTCACATCAGGAGATAATAGCAATGACAAACTCTAAGTCAAAACCACCGATGTCTAACCTTAGTTTAGACTCAATTTCAGAATATATTAAACAAGAGACTAGCGAGCGCCGTGGTCGAGCTATTCCGCCATTAGATAAGTGGCACCCTGAAAACTGCGGTAACATGGATTTGATCATTAAAGCAAATGGGGAATGGTGGCATGAGGGTAGTAGAATTACTCGGCAATCATTAATAGATTTATTCTCGACCGTCCTATGGCCTGAACATCCTGAAGATAGTGGCAAATCGACTGAGTATTATCTTAAAACTCCCGTTGAAAAAATTCGTATTACCGTAGAAGATGTTCCGTTTTTAGTCAATCAAGTGAATGTTGTTGAAAAAAATGAGGTTCAAATGATTGAGTTTATAACCAGTACGGGTGATATCGTATATCTAGATGACGACCACCCGCTTGAAATGAGTACCTATCAAGGCGAGGACAGACCTTATATTGAGGTGCGCTTTGGTATGAAAGCACTTATTTCACGTAATGTGTTAATGCATCTTATTAAATTGGGCGAGCTTAGTGAGCAAAAAGGTAGAACCGCGCTGACCTTGCAAAGTGGTGAAAAAAAATACGAGATATCGGTTCCTAGTTAGTTGGTAATATTATAGAGTCTCGTATCATAAAATAACTTGACCTACTCAAGGTAACTGTGAACTCTAAATTCCTTTATACAGTGTTTTTAAAAACAGGTCTTTACAAATAGGACTTTAAAAACAGGTCTTTAACAATAGGAATTCAAAAAATTACCATGAGTAGTCGGCCAAAAATTCAAATTAAATTAGGTTTTGTGACAGTGAGACAGCCTTAATGTTAGGAAAGACATCGACTAAATCAATCACGCCTTCCGGCTCTTATGATATCGATCAAAATGATGAGCAGTTGGTAGAGGATCGTGCTGTCAGTCTAGCCCCGAGTGTTTTAAGTATAGATTCGAGTGAAGCACCCATAGGTTTATTTGATTCAGGAGTGGGTGGCTTGTCGGTATATACGCATCTAAAACAGGTGTTGCCAAATGAGTCCTATATTTATTATGCTGATTTGCTCAATGTACCTTATGGCGCGCGCTCAAGTGAAGAGATAACACATTTGACTGTCACTGCAGTCGATTGGCTGGTAGCTGCTGGATGTAAATTAATTGTTATCGCTTGTAATAGTGCGTCTGCCCATGCATTGGACGTGATTCGCAGCAGATATCCTGATTTACCCATTGTGGGGTTAGTCCCTGCATTAAAGCCAGCGGTGCTGAACAGTAAAAGTAAAAATGTGGCGGTTTTAGCCACTAAAGCGACCCTTGAAGGTGCTTTACTTAATGATGTTATTAGGGATTACGCCATGCCCGCTGAAGTAAATGTCATTAAATGTTTTAATCCAAACCTTGTGCCTTGGGTTGAGTCGGGCATGCGGGTAGACAGTGATGCTGCTCATGAGCTTAAGGCACAGTTGCATGAGTTTTCTCGACAACAAGTCGATCATTTAGTGTTAGGGTGTACCCACTATCCTTTTTTTCAAGAATTTATTATGGAAGAGGTCGCCGCTCATAACCTTGGGATATCTATTGTCGATTCTGGAGCGGCCATTGCCAGCCGTGTCAAAGAAATATTGTCAGCAAGGCAAATGTTTGCTCAATGCTCTAGTCAGCCTTCTAATACTCCTGTGGTTTCTACTCATAAATCTAACTGCCCATTAGATCAGCTTTATGATGATCTTTATATTGGCATTGTAGATAGTAGCGATAGCTTAAAGGTAGAGGGCACTAATATAGAGGCCTCAAAGGTGATAGATGACTCAAAAATAAGGGGTCAGATACCTGCTAGTGCCAAGTTGGCATTTGTTACGACATCTATAAAAGGGGATTTTGCTGCTACTTCGCAAATGGTTAAACGGTTAGTAGGCGGTCAGTTTTGATAGTGTTGTTTGGGGTTTATGCTGGATATACAAATCATTAATATAAAGTATACGTGTTCAGATTGTGAAGGCTAATATCATCCAGTAGACTTTAATATTGAATACAGACTTAGATATATCAATGTATATCGTATATCAGTCAATATCAACGAAAGAGAGGCAAACATTCCAATTTGAATAGTTTTTTTTAAACTCTAAAATTATTTATACTGCTGTTTTGATTACGCCTAAATGGTCGAAGTGTTAGATATAAAAAATTAATCATTGTGTTCTATTTTGAGGAAAACAACATGAGCAACCCTAAAGATGATAAGTTGAAAGTTGAGTTAAATAAACTTGAAGAGACAATGCATGAGGCAGATAAACCTCATACATTAGAAGAGCAGATAGCAGATATGAAGCGCCGCGGTATTGATCCTAAAGAGGCCTATAAAAAATGGGACGACGATAAAGAGGATGACTGGGGAGATGAAACTTGGAAAGAAAATGGTAAATGGGAACCAAAATCCCCTGCTGACTTAGATAAAAAAGCGCAAGAAAAGTGGGATGGAGAAAACGGAAAGCCAAACCCACCGCCTATCGTCTAAAATTTCTATTTAATGTGTAAATATAAACCGTAAAGTAATAAAGCCATGCATATTGCATGGCTTTATTATTTTTTACTATTTAAACCCGCTATAGTAAGAGGTGTATTCTGAGGCAATTAAATACGGTACGCGGCGACCAACCCTAGATGATACATATAGTATATCAAGGGAGATCGACATCGTCACTCTTGATCTTGCCTTTGGCCATATGTGAATCATTTATAGCATAAAGCTTACAGACTATACTGCCCCTAATATGAAATTAAGTATGTTTTAGGATTATTTACCATTATCAATACGAACTAAACGAACGTTGCCATTGGCATCAGCCACACGGCGATAACCATCTTGCTTTTCGATAAGCTGGGCAATGCTGTCATTTGACTGACTAATCTGCGAGTTTTGCTGATTGTAGGTTTGCTGCTGTGACCGCATTGGCTGTTGATAAGGTCGATTGCTGTTTTGCCCTTGATTACCCATAATCAACTGATAGAATTTTTGACCAGCATGCCCGTCAGCTGGGAATACGCCCTTAGTGGTCTGATATTGCTGGATAGCGGTACGCGTGTTATCGCCGATAATACCATCTACATCACCGATATCGTAGCCTGCATTTAAAAGTGCCTGCTGAATTTCTTTAGCTTGGCGACGGCTAATACCAGGGTCATCAGTTGGCCAAGCGTTAACAAAGTCAGTCTTGCTGCTGTCTTCTTTAGCAATTAAGTCTGACAAATGCGCAATCGCTAACGCATAGTTTTCAGACGCATTGTAAGAATAAAACGTATCAAAGTTTTTACCCACTAAAAACGCAGGACCCTCCATACCTGCAGGCAATAACAAACCTGCACGATCTAAGTCGTAAGGTAGAGGGCGGCCATCTGCAAGTGTAAAACCTTTGTCACGCCAGTAGCTCATTGATTTTTTGTTTTTACGGCTATTTGAACCCCAAAAACCTGATGGCATTTTAACTTCGTAACCCCAAGGTTCGCCAGTACGGTACCCGCGTTTTTTGAGGAAGTTGGCCGTGGATGCCAGCGCATCTGGCTTACTATTTACCAAGTCTCGGCGACCATCTCCATCAAAGTCTACTGCTAAGTCTAAAAATGTACCGGGCATAAACTGAGTTTGTCCAAAGGCCCCTGCCCAAGAACCTGTCATGTCGCTTGGGGCGATATCCCCATTTTGAACAATTTTTAGCGCATTGGCGAATTCGCCACGGAAGTATGTTTGGCGACGGTCAAAGCAAGATAATGTAGCTAGAGATTTGAATAAGTCATTTTTGCCCAAAGTTTGCCCGAAGTTTGATTCGACACCCCATACGCCTAAAACATGTTCGGCCTTAACGCCATAACGTGACTCAATGCGTCGCAAGGTGTCTGCCATTTCATGCTTAGCACGAATGCCATCTTCAACTCTTTCTTTATCTACTAAAACGGACAAGTAATCCCACACGTCTTTTTGGAATTCTGGTTGGTAATTGAGGGACTGGATAACACTAGGATCAGGTTCAGTTGGGCGGTAGGTATTAAAGGTAAAGCTATCAACGCCTCGAAACTGTCTAGACCCTTTTAGTCCGTCTAAACACTGCTGAAAATGTGCGTTTGATAAATTTTGGGCGGGAGGTCTGCCGGCATGAGCACAGGTGGCAACCATTGAAAAGCCAATGGCAGCAGTTAAAACACAGTAGGTCTTTGCGTGTTGCATGATGATTGTCCTTTTGTCTGTTATAAGTTGTCTGTTATAAGTCAATTATTATGAAGTTTACGAACATTGCAATATAGGTAATAAAGCGGGTGTTATTATCTGGGTCATTATGTGGGTAAAAAGGCAACGCAGTTCATACCCTTTTTAACTCATTATTACGTTTTAAAACGTATACTGGTTCAAACGGTCTGATTATTTCTCAAGTTGTGCTAATGAGAATATTGTAAGTTGACATCTTTAAAATAGCCACAACATAAACATCAGTCACAATATGAATCATTAAGAGTTAATTAACTAAGATCCAACTACTAAACTAAATATCTGAGTTAAAGCCAAATAGATAAGGGTAACCAAATTGACTTATAAATAAAAGCGAATGATCGATTTGGTTACGATAATATGACGTGGCAATAGGTTAAGTGTGAGATCAGCAATAACAGGCTGATGTCAGTAGTTCGACTTTCTTGCTGATCGCAGATAGTTTTTTATGAAATAGGTTATTGAATTATAAAATAAGTTATCGAATTATTAAATCAGCTATCAAATAAATGTAGGTAAGCCTTACTAAAAATCAATATCGTCAAAATAGGGCAGGTGGACTACTTCATCATGGCCATGCCACGTAACCAGCTCCAATGACCGTGCTATAATCTAAATGTTTAATCTTTCATAGTTAGTCGTCCTTTAAGCAGCATTATTTAGCTAGTAGGATTTAGGCCATACTATGATACATTTTATTCGTAGTTAAATTTTTTATTATAGCTCTCGATTTAACCATGCTGTGAAAAACCATACTGTGAAGAACTATGCTGTAAAAAACCATGATATAAAAAACCATGTTATAAAAAAGTGTTGAGTTATGATTGTGTCATTATGCGAGATAGGATGACGTCATGAACATAGCAGTTTACCTGCTCGTGATTCATTGAAATGAACCTAACAAAAGTCATTGTTGCCAATACTCAAAATGAGGCTGGGCATATAACCTAAAAGTATAAAATAAGATGATTACAATAATAGGAACAGGCGTCGCCGGATTAACTTGTGCTGATATGCTGATTGATGCTGGACAAGAGGTAAGCGTTATCACAGCCAGTAAAGGTGTGGATGAGAGTTTATGCTCGTGGTGGGCAGGTGGTATGCTTGCTCCTTATTGTGAAATGGAATCAGCTGAGCCGTTGGTTGGCGAGTTATCTGATGTTTCGATGCAGTACTGGCAGTCATTTTGTGAGAATAATGAGGGCTGCGACTACGCCGCAAATGGAACGCTGGTTATTTCGCCAAACCGTGACCAAAATATGCTGACTCACTTTGCACAGCGTACCGAGCAGTGGCGAAAGATAGATGCCAATGAGCTTCATAGTTTAGAGCCTATATTACATCAACATCGTGATGCGCTGTTTTATCCAACCGAAGCACATATTGAGCCGCGGCAAGTGTTACGTGCGCTGTGGAGAAAAATCAAGGCTAATGCTGAAGTGATAGCAGATACTACGCTTAGTGATACGGAGATAAAAGAGCTGGCTAAAAAAGCAAATCAGCAGGGAGGCTGGTTGCTGGACTGTCGAGGTTATAGTGCACGTTCCGATTTGCCTGACTTACGAGGCGTACGCGGAGAGATGTTGCATCTTTATAACCCAGAGCTTGAATTATCTCGCCCTGTGCGCTTACTGCACCCTCGTATCCCAATTTATCTTGTGCCCCGTGCTAACAGTCAGTTCATGTTGGGTGCAACCATGATTGAAAGTGCTTCACGGGAGCGTGCCTCAGTGAGGTCGGTTTTGGAGCTGTTGTCAGCAGTTTATGCGGTTAACCCTGCATTTTCACAGTCGGAAATTGTTGAGATTGGCGTTGATGTTCGTCCTGCCTATCCTGACAATCTACCAAAAATTATAAAACAAGGTAGGCATTTGCTGGTTAATGGTATGTATCGCCACGGGTACTTGCTGTCTCCAGCCTTCGCCAAAATTGTTAGCGATTTTATCATTTACCAACAAAAAAGCTCTTTAATTTATGATGACTATTCAATTTAACGGAACACCCATTCAAACCGAAGCCAACACGCTGCTAGAGGTGTTATTGGAGCAAGGTTTTGAGGCAAACAGCCATGTTGCTACGGCAGTTAATGGCAAGTTTATCGCCAAAGCATCTCGAGAGTGCCAGCCTATTAGTGACGGCGACCAAGTCGAAGTTGTTGCACCCATGCAAGGAGGTTAGCATGCAAGCCAATGGTAATGGTCAAGCTGACGCAGAAAACGATGTATTAAAGCTGTATGACCTTAGTTTAGACAGCCGTCTATTATTGGGTACGGCGCAATACCCCTCACCTAAAATACTCAGCGATGCCATTGCCATGTCTGGTACTCAGATGATTACGGTATCGGTCAGACGAGAAGCCGGTGCCGACGGGGCAGGGCAACAGTTTTGGAACCTCATAAAACAAACAAATGCCCATATCTTGCCCAACACGGCAGGCTGTCGTACTGTGCAAGAAGCGGTAACCACGGCACATATGGCACGTGAGTTATTTAATACCCCGCGTATTAAGCTCGAGCTGATTGGCAATGAAGATACCTTGCAGCCCAATGTTTTTGCGTTAGTCGAGGCTGCGAAAATACTCAGCGATGACGGCTTTCAAGTGCTCCCTTACACCACTGACGATTTAATCGTGGCAGAAAAGTTATTACAAGCTGGGTGTGAGGTGCTCATGCCATGGGGTGCTCCGATTGGTAGTGGTCAAGGCCTACAAAACCCCAAAGCTTTGCAGACTTTGCGGGCGTATTTCCCAGATGTCCCTTTAATTATTGATGCTGGTATTGGTTTGCCCTCTCAAGCTTGCCAAGCGATGGAAATGGGCTATGATGCCGTTCTGCTCAATACAGCAGTGGCTAAATCTGGTAATCCCATTACCATGGCAACTGCCTTTGCCAGTGCAATCACATCAGGCAGGCAGGCTTACCAATCAACACCAATTTTGCCTCGCGATATGGCAAGTCCTTCTACCCCCATTATTGGTACGCCATTTTGGTTTAATGAGTTTGAAGAATAAAGTGATGAGTATTGCCCCTCAGCTCAAGCCCGATAGCCCAATTTTAAATGGCATAAAAAATAGTGCCAATGTTGCTGATAATTTAGAGCGCTACCAACGTCAAATGATGGTATCGCAACTAGGTATACAAGGGCAAACAAAGCTGATAACAAGCCATGTGGCTATTGTCGGTATGGGCGGCCTGGGTTGTCCCGCCAGCATTTTTTTGGCGGGGGCAGGCGTGGGAAAGCTTACCTTAATTGATCATGATAGCGTTAGCTTAACCAATTTACATCGTCAAGTGTTGTATCGTGAAAGTGATGTAGGACTATTAAAGGTTGATGCTGCTCATCGCACCCTGACAGAGCTAAATAGTGACATTGATGTTGTTAAACATGCGCAAAGAATTAATGCGGATAATATAACAGCATTATTATCAGATGCCGAAATAATAGTGGATGCGACAGACAACTTTGCCATAAGCTATATGCTCAGTGATTACTGTATACAGCATAGCAAACCATTAATATCAGCGTCGGTTATGGGCGTAACAGGTTATGTGGGTGTGTTTTGCCATTCAACCTTGCCGTCAACTGTATTGAATTCATCTAAAAGCGAGGGCTCGGCTTGCCCAAGTATGCGAGCGGTGTTTCCTAATCCACCCCCTGTTGGTCAAGATTGTAACAGTGTCGGCGTGATTGGTACGGCAGCAGGCATTATGGGAACGCTACAAGCGCAAGAAGTCATAAAGGTCATTTTAGGCGATGAGCAACAGCTTGCAGGGCGGCTATTAAGCATGGATTTATGGCGCTATCGCCAAACCATTATTGATTTCACTGGTGCGCCAGAGCCTGATAATTATGTGCGTATTATTGCTGAAGCGGACATCCATAAATCGCAAAACAAACATCATAATAAGCAGAGCAGTCAAGACTGGGTAGTTGATGTGCGTAGCCTTGCTGAAGTTGAACAGTCGCCCAAGTTTTGCCATCAGCATTTGCCAGTAAGTGAGGTGCTCATGCACCCAGAACAGCTAAAACAACTCCCCAAAGATAAACGCTTGGTATTTACTTGTATGAGTGGTCAGCGGGCGTTAATGGTGGCGGATAGCTCCTTACAATCGGGCTTTGATAACGTGGCGGTTTGGTTGTGATGGTTTTTTATCACTTTTCCTAAAACTTGCCTAAGTTTAGTCCCTTATTCAGGGTAATAGGCTTTGAAGGTAGGAAGACAAACCATGAAGTTTAAAAGTTACGCTTAACGTGCTATGGTAACTTTGATAAAGCAGACAGATCTAAAATTCTAAAGTTAGTTACTTATATTCTATCAGCGATAACCTTTAGGTAAGTTTTAAGAGAGTAGTGTTTAAATTTTCTCAAATATCAAAAACCAAACCACCCCTTAACCCTATTCCAAATCGTCAAACTGGGGGTAGCATTGGCAGAATCATTAATGTTGGGAAAAGCCGCTTCCAACTTTGCACAAGTGGGATATTTCTCTTGTAGCTTCCTGAGATAATATGCCTCATCATTATCCATAAAGCCATCTAACAGACCCACACCTGTAGGGTCATCATGACGACAACTCTCGTTTTCTCTATTCCATCCGTAGTGTTTGGTCACAGGCTCGCTAACAGAAATAATATTGTTATTGCAGGTTAAAAGTGCAAAATTTTCAATGGTATAAATATTTTTATCGTCTCCACCATTGGCATCATATGCTAGACCTATGATCAAACTGTCATCATGCAGGCGGTCTAACGGTAGTCTGGTTTGCCAACCATCGATTGATTGAAATAAAGACAACCAGTTAAAGGGACGAAAGACAAACTTAGACTTATCCACTGTTAATATGGGGAAGGTTGTTTGATGATCGGGTATTGAAGAGATAGATTGAGTATCTGACGTATTTAGTCTACCTATAAACACATCATGAGGCGATGCAGGTAAGCAGGCTTGTGCGATAGAGCTTAGTGAAAGTAGGGCGATACCGACTGTCGAGGGTAACAACGAATGTGTGTTATTGGTTGTAGGCTTCATTATATGTATTGCGCTGTATTTTGACAGACATATTATGCACCTCTCCAGCCTCTAAGGTCACCACATCCAAATGGGTATTGGCCGTCTCAATACACAACATACGCTGATAGTCATCTTCGGCAAACTGAGACACTTTTTTTGCGGTCTCAATCCAAGGGTTCCAAACAACCGTGCTATTGCTACCTTCGGCATGAAGATGATAAGTCTGCGCTGGCGTGTTTAAAGTAATATCCGGAGCGCTGTGATAAATACGATCTACCTCGCTTGCAAATGTGATATTACCTTCCTGAGTCTTGGTATGCCAGTGATCTAAGGTATCGCTATAAGGTATGCCACCAAAGCCAGTAATCGACGTTTGCTTAATATCTTCAGTCGGCAGATAAGTATGCAATGCCTGAGAAAAGTGAACCGTATCATCACTATTATTTTGAGTAATCAAGGTAATGGCAAAGCCTTGCTGACTAAAATTAAACTGCACTTTTAAATCAAGATGTGGGGTAATTGTGGCAGACTGTTGCAAATTCAAAATCAGCTGTGAAGTCTCCCCCAGTGTTTCAAGAATTGCGCTTTTATCGGTTTCGTCTTTAATACCTGTTGTGTTAATCCTAACCGATGGCTGAAAGCTATCAAGCATAAAGGGCAGCACACGGGCATAACCGTGTTGAGTTAAGTCGAGGAGGCAGTGTTTAAAGCTATCTATTACAGCTTGTGGATTGGCATTAAATTGCCCAAAGACGGGCCAACATATAGGCACACCGCCCCGAACTGACTCACCCTGTTTATATTCGGCTTTGTTACTGACCCATAACCAGTTGTCTGGAGAATTTATGGAGCAACTTGTATTCCTAACTTCAGCGTCATCCTTTAAGCCGTCCTCTAACCCGTCCTCATCAACTTTATTATTAGAAAAATGAATCAGCTGAGCACCTTGCAATAACACCACAGCTCGATAGTCCTTACCCGTTATAGTGACTGTGTCAAGCTCATCTATTTTATGGTGATGCAGTTGTACATTGGGAAGGGATGTTTGGGTAGCCATACAACCTCTTTTAAGTAGGTATTAAGGAGTTTGATTAAGTACTTAGTCTTAGCGTCTAGTAGTTTGCAAGTATAGTGGTTTATAAGTTTAGCGGCTTGTGAATTTAGTGGTTAAAACCCAAGCAATATTTAAATAGGGTCTACCTTTCGTAGTGAGCGCTGGCGCTTGCTGTTCTTCTGCTATGTCTATGGTATAGCTGTCTGCATAATACGAATGTATCTTGGCCTTAGTGATAAAAAAGGGCGGACCAGATATTTTGTCATATTTATCTTCAAACTCATCCCCCAAACCAAAGGTTAATAATAACTGATCTGCACATTTCGTTATAGACATTAAATGCTGGGTATACCGTACTCGTAGCGAATGATTGTTCAAAGCGTCCGCACCATCATCAGGCAGAGCGACTAGCGCCGCTCGATCATAAATAGCATCGACCTGACCGATATCTTGAGCCGTCAATTTAAAAATATCAGCCACCCAGATAGTAATGGTTTCACCCCCATAGCTTCCCTTATAAATTTTGATATCAGGATGTTTGGGATGTTGGGTAATAGACGAAACAATGGCATTTTCTTCAAAAAACTCAACCACCGCCGTTTCAATTAGCTCAACACCCACAACATCATAGCCTTGCTCTGCCAGCCAAACCATATCAATACTTTTGCCGCACAATGGCACGAAAACTCGGCTCTTAGGCGCAAGGTTAAGCGTTGAAAAGTGTTTAGTAAGTAGTGAATTTGGCTCCGATTGATTAAAGCCTATTTGTTTACTTTGCCATTTATCTTGCCAAAAGTCAGGAGTCATATTGGGGCTCTTATTAAATTGGTATAAGGTTTAAGGGTATTAAACGATTCTTTTTAATTGTACCGAATTTTGATAAGTATAGGGCTAATTTTAAAGTCAAAAAAAGGCTGGCGTTATTATCAATAACCCCAGCCTTTGCCGATAATAGTAGTGACTTATTTCACCATATACTGTTTAAACTCTTTACGCAGCTTGCCTAGCTTAGGTGGGATAACCGCTTGGCAGTAGCCTTGGGTTGGGTTCTTATTAAAATAGTCTTGATGATAGTCTTCTGCAGCGTAAAATTCATGCACAGGTTGTACTTCTGTGACCACATTCAGACCCAGCTCATCCCGCAGCTTACCAATCACTCTATCGATGGTCGGTTTTTGTTTTTCTTCATCGGTATAAAACACCACTGAGCGATATTGACTGCCCACATCATTACCTTGGCGGTCCCGTGTGGTGGGGTCATGTGTAGCAAAAAAGATATCCAATATGACCTCTAACGGCACGACAGACTCATCAAAATCAACTCGTACCACTTCGATATGATCCGTCTCTCCCGTACACACATCTTTGTAATTGGCCGAGGCTTCATCACCACCCATATAGCCTGAGGTAACTTCTTCGACCCCTTTTACCGATTGAAAGACAGATTCGGTGCACCAAAAGCAACCGCCACCTAATACTAATGTTTGCATAAGTTATCCTTGTAATTAATTAGCTTGGTCTTAATTCTATCAAAATACAAACTGCCAATAAGTTAAAAACAGTAATGATATAATACAGCGTGTTCAACAGTGAATAAGAGACTCAATATGTCTAATACAGTAGATGCCGACGTTAAGCGCCCAGCCATTGATAGCGAAAATATGGCTAAAGATACTGTGGTTTACGACAACGTCTTCACAACACCGCTCGACAAAGCCGCTCGGTTTTCTTTCGATGAACAAGTGGTGGCCTGCTTCCCTGATATGATACGACGTAGTGTGCCCGGTTACGGGCAGATGCTCGCCATGTTGCCCATATTTGCCAAACGTCACTGTCAGTTTGGGCAGACCAATGATGACGGGCAGCGTGTCAGCCGTGTTTATGATTTGGGCTGTTCATTGGGCGGTGCGACGATGGCATTACTCAATGACACTGGCGGATTTGCCCCAGACGAATTGCAAATCAAAGCAGTGGACATCTCTCCTGCCATGACCAAAAAAGCCGCAACGCTACTCCACGACAATTATCCTGAACATGACATCGACGTCATTACCGCAGACATCCGCGAGCTTAAGTTTGAGCCTTGTGACATGGTGATATTAAATCTTACCTTGCAGTTTTTACCGCCTGAAGATAGAACGCAAGTCCTACAAGCCGTCTACAACGCCCTAAATGACAGCGGTATTTTGGTACTTACCGAAAAAAACCACACTGGTGATGAGCAAGATGACGCTTGGCTGGTTGAGCGCTATTACGACTTCAAACGTGCCAATGGCTATAGCGAGCTTGAGATTAGTGGCAAACGCAATGCCTTAGAAAACGTACTCATCACCGACACCTTAGATGCCCATCACAAACGCCTGGCAGAAGTCGGCTTTAACCGTAGTTTAACGTGGTTTCAGTTTTTAAACTTTGCATCGATGGTGGCGTTTAAGTAGGTTGGGGATAAACAGCTCCCAAGACAACTATTGCGACATGGTTAGGAGTTAATAGAAGAATATTATCTTAATATAAAAAGTTGTTGGGTTACGTACCTCGACACCAACTTTGTGATATTCTTAAATTCATACTCCATTTGTAGGTTGGGTGGGGCTTGCCGCCCCCAACATCTTAAATAAAGTCTAAAATTTATGCCGATGCCTGCTCTTCCCGAGGGACGAGGGGCGGACATAGCTATTAAAGAAACGCCTAATGATGACTCGCATATTTCTCCCCTTTGACGGAACGACGATACCGAGGCTATGCTTTTTTAGTCTTGCATTTTTACTGTTATTATTAGAAATTTAGCCATTACTATACTATATTTTATAATAGCCATCTTACATTCAAAGACATAATGACCTACCTATGACAAACCAAACCATCGCCACTGCCGAACGTGAGCTCTATCTTGCCTTAATAGGACGAGCGAAGTATCGTCCTATTGCCAACGAATGGTTGGCACACCTGCCAAAATGGCTCAGCGATATCAAAGACAAGCGTCGATATGCGCATGCCCCTGCTTATTTGTCTTCTGTTGAAAATCTCCCGAAAATCGATGCCAAAAGTGTCGATTTAAGCAGTGATGTGTTAACCATTGATGCTGAGTTGACCGTCGGACAAGGTAAGCAGATACAGGCATTGATGAAACAATTGATGCCGTGGCGCAAAGGGCCGTTTCAAATTGGGTCAGGTAAGAACAAGGTTTATATAGACACCGAATGGCACAGTGATTGGAAATGGCAGCGTATTGCTACTCATATTGGTACGCTTGAAGGGCGTTATGTGCTGGATGTGGGCGGTGGATCTGGCTATCACGGTTGGCGTATGGCAGGAGCAGGTGCTAAACAGGTAATTGTGATTGATCCGTCATGTTTGTTTTATCATCAGTTTATGGCGATTCGCCATTTTGTCGGTGGTTTTGATGCGGATAAGGATATTGGCAAGACTGGGGTAGGGTATCGTACCCATTATATTCCAGTCGGGTTAGAGGACTTGCCAGCCAGCTCCGACCAAGGCAATCAGTTATTTGATACGGTGTTTTGTATGGGGGTGTTATATCATCGTCAATCGCCTTTTGAGCACCTCAATCAGCTAAAAAATCAGCTGATTAAAGGTGGGCAACTGGTATTAGAAACCTTAGTAGTTGAAGGAGATAAAAATACGGTATTAGTACCGCATGACCGCTATGCCAAAATGAACAATGTGTACTTCATTCCGTCAGTTGATGCCTTGATAGGCTGGCTTGAGAAGGTTGGGTTTAGTGATGTGACATGTGTCGATGTTGATGTAACGTCCGTCGATGAACAACGGGCAACGGAGTGGATGACTTATCAATCGCTGAAAGACTTTTTAGACCCGAATGATTCGACTAAAACAGTGGAAGGCTATCCTGCACCAATGCGAGCAACCTTGATTGCTACTAAATAAGCGTCATGCATTACAAGCGTCATTCATCTGACTTTTATGAGTATCACTTATGCAAAGTGTAAGTAACTATAGCTACATATAGGTAGGAGCTGCATATAGGAGGCTGTAGAACCTTAAAAGCTTTGCAACGTTCTTCTCCATTATCTATATACTTTATAATAGGAGGGTAGAGAAGTAGAAAAAATAGGCAGTGATTAAACCGTTACAATACCCAACGGTCAAATACAAATTCAAGTATTAATTTCAAAATAAAGCCAGCAAATCCTGCACCCAGTGCTAAAAAGATCCAGAAAGTCCCTGCTTTACCTGCATTTGATTTTTTAGAGATGTCAAACATAATGAAAACCAGCGTACCAATAAAAATAGGCAAGAGAATATATAAGCCTAAACTGGTAATGGTGTCAGCAGATACAGCAAAGAGGGTAGCAATCATAAATCAGTCCCGTTAATGTGGTTTGATACTATTATAAGCAGTCACAGATGGCAATTCTATGAAGAAAGGTACATCGCTACAAATTAACATAGTTGTAAGAGTATGGTAATGTAAGCCAAACCTTGATATATTAACAGGTTTGCTAAAAATATTTGCCCCAACTGTTGATAACAGCCTATCGCTAACACAAATTATTGTAAATATTTAACTGATTACTTACTTAAACACCTACTAGAGTTTATTAAATTATGTCACAAGCTCAAATTGATGAAATTGCGTCGTTATTTAACACTGCCGTTAGTTCACTCATTGCAAACCATGTTTTGCCAGAAGGTTGGGAAAATCATAGTCAAATTACCCGCAGTAAAAATCCTGAACATGGGGATTACGCTTGTAATATCGCACTAACCGCAGCAAAAGCGGCTAAAATCAACCCTCGTGCCTTAGCAGAACAGCTGATTCAAGCGGTGCCCGATAACGATAGTATTGCTAAGTTTGAAGTGGCAGGACCGGGTTTTATTAATATATTTTTAAACAGCGATGCTAAGTTTGCCGTGTTGGACGCCATATTTAATAAACATGAGCGATATGGGTTAACCAATGATTTTGCGGGCAAGAAGATTCAAGTTGAGTTTGTTTCTGCTAACCCAACTTCAAGCTTACACGTCGGTCATGGGCGTGGTGCTGCATTTGGCATGAGCGTGGCAAATTTGCTTGAAGCGGTGGGCTATGAGGTAACTCGCGAGTATTATGTCAACGATGCTGGCCGTCAAATGGATATATTGGCAACCAGTACGTATATGCGTTATCTACAGCTGAATGGAGAGAAGTTAACGTTTCCAGTGAATGGCTACAAAGGCGATTATGTGTCTGACATTGCTAAGTCTGTTAAAGATGAGCATGGTGCTAAATATGTACATGCCTATGCTGACATTAGTGACAGTGTGGCCGAAGATGCTAAATTTGAACTTGATGGCGCCGATGGCGAGGAAGTCTTGGTATCTGGCGATAAAAATGCGCACATTGATGGACTGATTGCCAATAGCAAAAAACTATTAGGTCATGACGGTTATGAGCTGTTTCTAAATGCGGCACTCAATACCATTTTGGATGATATCAAAGATGACCTAGGCGACTTTGGCGTACATTTTCAAAATTGGTTTAGTGAAAAGTCCATTGCTGATGACATTGAGCCGGTTTTGGCTGAACTTGATAAAAAAGGCTACTTATACGAAAAGGATGGCAACACCTGGTTTAAATCAACCGAATTTGGCGATGAGAAAGACCGAGTAGTGCGCCGTGCTAATGGCTTGACTACCTACTTTGCCTCTGATATTGCTTACCACAAAAATAAGTTTGAACGCGGATTTGATACGGTCATTAATGTTTGGGGTGCAGACCATCATGGTTATATTCCTCGGGTAAAAGCAGCGCTAACTGCCCTAGGTATTGATGAGACACGTCTAGAAGTTATCTTGGTTCAGTTTGTGGCACTATGGCGTGGCGATGAAAAAATTCAAATGTCATCACGTTCAGGCAAGTTTGTGACATTACGTGAACTGCGTCATGAGGTCGGCAACGATGCAGCACGCTTCTACTATGTGGCGCGTAAACCAGAAGTACATATTGATTTTGATTTAGAACTTGCCAAATCACAAAGCAAAGACAACGTCGTGTATTACATCCAATATGCACATGCCCGCGTGTGCAGTGTTCTAGAAAAGCTTGTCGACAAAGGTTTTACAGTCGATGATGCTAAAGGTGCTGCCCATCAACAGCTGTTGACGACCGAGGCTGAAAGTGAGTTGATAAAATTATTGGCTGCATACCCTGCGACGTTAAAACGTGCGGCAATAGGCTATGAGCCACATGTTTTGACCAATTATCTTAAAGATTTAGCAGCATTGTTCCATGGTTGGTATAACGATAATCGTATTCTACCAGTCAGTATTATTGCTGATGAGATACCAAGTGAAGAGGAGCTGTCACTGATGCAGGCTCGTCTGCGTCTGTCAAAAGCGGTACGCCAAGTGATTGCTAATGGGTTAAATCTGCTTGGGCTATCCGCACCAACAAGCATGTAGTAAGTTGTCAATTAAATGACTGGTAAATTAACTTGCAGTTGTCTGATATATTGGCATGATGATGGCCTAAATAAAAGATCAAAGATGGGTTATATACAATGGCGTAAGTAAAATAGATAGGAAGGCAAACTGCTATTTTCGGCTTGGATTGTTAACGTTAATAATGCTAAAGTTAATCATGCTAAAGTTAGATAGTAACCAGTAGACAGTTTCAAAAACGGAGAGAGTGGATGTTAGCAAAAAAACCAAAGGGTGCGACAGAAAAGAGAAAGAGCAGTGGAGCATCAGGTTTATTGTGGATGTTTGTTGGGGCGATTCTAACTTTGATGATAGGCCTTGCTTTGTATCTATTTAATCCAATTGATATGGGTTCAACGGGTACACCTGAAGAGCGAACCGTAGCGCCTATCAATCAGCCAGAATCTGAATCTGATGATTATGAATTTTATGAATTACTGCCTGAACAAGAAATTACCAGTATTCCAGACGAAGCGATAGTGAGTATAGAGCCCAGTAATAATGGTGCTGAGCTTGAACCAGACGTGGTAGTGACCGAACCCCGCACTGATAATAATACGAGTAAAGACCCAGATAACTATGGTATCTCTGAAGATATCATACGTGATCCGATGCAGTCTCAAAGCCCACAGGCGGCAGATGGCGAGCAAGAAATGGTTATTGTTGAGGAAGAAGGCACCTATGATGAGCCAATGAACGACAATCCTAGTAATGCTGCTAATCAAAATGCACAAGGTGCTGGGAATAGCAGTCGTTCGCAAGTGGGTGCTTCCTCAGCTTCGATTAAGGCCACCGCACCGAAACAGACTTATATTTTACAGATCAATAGTTTTAGTAGCGCACAAGAGGCTGATAAACGCCGCGCTCAAGTTTTAATGGCAGGAGTAGATGCAAGAGTTGTTAAAACTAAAATGGCTAATGGTCAAGTGTTTTATCAGGTAATATCCTCACCAATGAATAGTCGCCAAACGGTCATCTCCGCACAGCAAAAGCTACAGAATAATGGCATAGACTCTTTGATTGTTGAGCAACGTCGCTAGTATTCTTATTACAATCAATAATCTAAAGAGTTTGAGTGTGTTATGCCTAAAGTTTCCTCGATTACCCGTGTCTTACAAATTATTGAAGCCGTCTCTTATTCGGCAAAGCCAATAACGCCTTTAGAGTTATCCCAAGACCTTGATATACCTAAACCAACGATTCACCGCTTATTACAGCAGCTCATAGATGAGGGCTATGTCGCTGTAGATATCGGTGGTGGTATCATTGCGGGCAGGCGAGTCAGAGACTTAAGTGTAGAGTTATGGCAACAGCGTCAATTTTACGGTGAGCGGCAGGTGGTGCTTGAGCGTTTAGTCAGTGATGTCAAAGAGACTTGTGGAATTGGTGTGCCTCATAATATGCATATGATTTATACCAATAGAGTAAAAACCAAGCTGCCTATTCAAATTAATTTACCTGTAGGCGCAAAATCGCCCATGTGGTGTACGGCTACCGGTAAATTGTATTTAAGTCAGTTGTCTCAGCGCAGCCGCAAAAAAATGCTAAATAATATGTCGCTCGATAGGTTTACTAAAAATACCATTGTAGAAGCAGATAAATTAAATGCAGAGCTTGATGACTTTGCAAAAACAGGCATAAGTGTTGATAACGAAGAGTTTATTTCTGAAATGGTGGCTGTCGCAGTTCCTATTTTAGATAAAAAAGAGCGTTACGTCGCCTCTTTATATGTGCATGCACCGACTATTCGTGTGTCGGTTGATGATTTACTCAATATGGTACCAAGGTTACAAAGAGCAGCAAGCGATATAAAGGCGTTACTCTATGATTTGTAGGGTTAATATATTTCTAATAGCCGCTTAGTTTAGACATATTGACCATGGGTTTTGTCACACTGATGTATAATCTAACTAATTTTAAATACTATGGTGTCACCCTTGCTAGCCATTTTACTGCATAGGCTGCGCTGGGTTTCCTTAAAGTCAGGTTAAATGGGTTAGATTATATATGCCCTTTTGGATTTGTATAAAAAAGCTCATATCGATTCGATATGAGCTTTTTTTTAACCCGCAGCTATTATAAGCGTTTACTATTCTTATAACTCAACGGCGATAACAAACCGCGTTGACTATAGTTAACTTATTTATTCAAAAGACTTTTATCAAAACGGGCTATGATGCTTGAAAAGTCTTTATTACCATGTGCTTCAATATGTTCATCATACAGTTCCATTGCCTTAGTACCCATGGGGACATCAACACCTGTGTCTTTAGCTGTTTGTAAGGCTAGGTTTAAGTCTTTGTGCATAAGTTTACTCATGAAACCGCCTGTATAGCCCTTGCTTGAAGGTACATCAGCGGATACGTTAGGGTAGGGGTTATAAACCTCAAGTGTCCAGTTGCGACCTGAACTTTGCAACATAATATCCGATAACACTTTGGGGTCTAGGCCATTTTGCACGCCAAGGTTTATCGCCTCAGAGGTCCCGCTCATGAGTACGCCAAGCAGCATGTTGTTACATATTTTGGCAACCTGACCTGCACCATGAGACCCCGCATGGAAAATATTTTTGCCCATGGCACTCAGTATGGGTTTAGCACGTTTAAAGGTGTCGGCATCGCCCCCAACGATAAACGTAAGCGTGCCTGCTGCTGCACCTGCTGTTCCTCCCGAGACTGGAGCATCCATAAACTCTATATCAAGTGCTTGCACATTCTCAGCAACAATACGGGCGTCTGCCGCTGCAATGGTGCTACTATCAATCACTAAAGTACCTTTTTCTAAATGATTGAGTAAGCCATCTTCAGTTAGCTTACCGCTTTCTGAGTCGCCTAAATAAACGCTTTTTACGTGTTTGCCGGCAGGCAACATACTGATAACAACTTGAGCGCCTCTAACCGCTTCCTGTGGCGAATTGGATATCTTAGCGCCTATTTCTTCTAGAGCTTGCTGGGCCGTATCAGATAAGTCAAATACAGTAACTTGATAGCCACTCTGCAATAGGTTTTTAGCCATGGGGCCACCCATGTTACCTAGGCCAATAAAGGCAATATGCGTATTGTTATTGGTTGTCATGTCATCACTCCCTGATGAATATAGGATGAAAATAAATTGAAGATTAATGAGTTTAATTACCGGGTGGCTAGCTTATCGAACCACTTTATTACCAAAAGCATCGGCACTTAGCCAACTAGTAAACGGGTGGGCTGCCTCGGGATAAGGGTTACTGAAATGATTGGCAATGTACTGCTGCCCCTCAGCAGTTAAACACTCATCAAGTGTTCGAGACCAGCTTGGGTTTCTATCTTTATCAATAAGCAGGGCCCGTACACCTTCTTGGAAATCTGGATTATTGGCACAGTGAACAGCCACGTTTGTTTCTAAGTATAACACCTGCTCAAGTGATAAATTACTGACACGCTCATACAGCGCGTGAGTTAATGCTGCTGATACTGGGCACCCGTGTCGATACGTTGCCACTGCTCTTTGAGTCCATTTATCTTCAGCAAAGTCTGAGTCTAACTGGTGTAGTTTGCTGTCATCTTGTAATACAGCATCAATATCTTTTAGCCCCCCAGTAGTCATTAATTTATGAATGGGTTGCCAGTATTGGGCCAGTTTACTTGGCTTTAAATCAACTTTAGTGGAGCTTGATAGCGTTGCTAAACAGCGGCTTGTAATGATATGCGCCGTGTCTGGCTTTACAGAATCGCTGTGCCACGATGTTGAGGTTAACGCTTTAACCATTTGCTCATAACTCTCACTCGATATAGCGTATTCCGCAAGATTAACCAGTAGCGCATCACTTGCGTTACACATAGCGCCAGTCAAACCTAAAAACAATCCCGACTTGGCGGGCATACGTTGTAAAAACCAGCTTCCTGTAGCATCTGGGAACAAACCAATGGTTATTTCTGGCATGGCAAACTTTGTGGTTTCAGTAACAACGCGATGGCTACAACCCGCCATAAGACCCATACCGCCACCCATGACAATACCATTGCCCCATAAAATAAGGGGTTTAGTATAAAAGTGCATCTGTCGATACAAATCGTACTCTGTACTAAAAAACTCAGTGGCATAGGGATTTGGCGAGGGTGGATGATCTACCATGCTGTCATATAGTTTACGGATATCACCACCTGCACAAAATGCTTTGTCGCCACTACCTCTTAGCAATACAGCAACAACCTTTTCATTTTGTTGCCACTGCGCTAGTTGACTTGCCATCCGCTCACACATATCTACACTCAATGCATTGAGTGATTTTGGTGAGTTTAAAGTCATTTCACCTATGAGGTGTCCGCAATCGGTTGGGTAGGTGTGAAATAATACAGAGTCATCGTTGATAGAAGTTGGGCTAGAATCGTTTTGCATATAGGTTACCATTTTAAACGGTTGAATTAAAAAAGATCTTTGGTAAAAATCATACTATTCCAACATGAGAGTAGGGTTATTAAATGCGTTTACTCTACTCAATACAGCACTTTTACTTATTTGGCTTATGGCTAATCATTCTTTTTTTAATCATACACTTTAATTAATGTGGTCTCTAAAATAGCATGTATGTAAACCAATAAGCTGGCGCTTAACTAACCCCTACCTATATATCAAGATCATATTAAGATCATTACTGATATTAATGAAGGGGTTAAATATAAATGATTTCAACGATTTAACTTAAGATATCTCGCTTAATCTACTTGTTTTTCCATGTTGGCTTACGTTTCTCTAAAAATGCATTAACTCCTTCAGCTTGATCAGCTGTATCAAACAACTTAACAAATGCTTCACGTTCGTTGATTAAGTTCTTTGCAATAGGTTGATGTCTACCGGCTTGAATAAGTTGCTTTGAATAAGTTACGGCAACAGGTGATTGTTTAGCAACTTTTTTAGCAAGATCAAGAGCAGCGTTAACCCCTTCTCCTTTTTCTACTACTTCCTCGACTAAGCCAATGCGTAATGCTGTTTCAGCATCCACTCGCTCGCCACACAGAATCATACGTTTTGCCCAGCCTTCACCGACTAACAAGGGTAAGTTTTGTGTACCGCCGGCACAAGGTAGCAAGCCTACACTGGCTTCAGGTAACGCCATTACTGCATGCGCCTCAGCGATACGAATATCACAAGCTAATGCAGTTTCTAATCCACCACCCATGGCATAGCCGTTAATTGCGGCAATTGTTACTCCGCGGTAGTTTGATAAGGCTTCAAACGCTTCGCCAAAAGCGATAGCCATAGAAATTGCATTGCCTTTTTCGCCATCAGCAAAACTGTTTAAGTCTGCCCCTGCTGAAAAGAATTTCTCACCATCCCCATGCACGACTAAGGCATAAACCTCATCATTCTTGTTTAAGTCTTCTACAAGCTGTTTTAATGACATAAGACTGTCATAAGTCCATGTGTGAGCTGGCGGATTGTTCAGTGTTAATGTGGCGATATGACCGTCAATGGATAGGTCTAGGTTTGTATAAGTTGTCATGTTGCACCTTTTGTTTATTATATAGTTTCTATATGATTTATAGTCTAACGTAAGCTCATTAGCGCATCGTCTGCCATCATTTTACGAGAAACGATTACTCGCATAATCTCGTTTGTCCCTTCAAGTATTTGATGCACGCGTAGGTCACGCACATGTCGTTCAAGCGGATATTCATTCAGATAGCCATAACCACCATGCAGCTGTAACGCTTGATTAGCCACATCAAAACTTAAATCGGTAGCGAGGCGTTTTGCCATCGCGCAAAAAGTGGTGGCATTCGCATCATTGCTATCAACTTTGCTTGCCGCAAGGTATAGCATTTGACGTGCAGCTACCGTTTGCGTCAGCATATCTGCCAGCTTAAACTGAACGGATTGTAATTCTGCAAGCGTACTGCCAAATTGCTTGCGCTCTTGTACATAGTTTAAGGCTGTTTCTAATGCCGACTGTGCGGTGCCAACTGCACAAATACCAATGTTGATACGACCGCCATCTAAGCCCTTCATGGCAAACTTAAAGCCTTCGCCCTCATTACCCAGTAAGTTTTTAGCAGGTACTTTTACATTTTTAAAATGGATGGTACGGGTGGGTTGAGATTTCCAGCCCATCTTGTGCTCGTTTTTACCATAGCTAATACCTTCACTATGGGCATCGACTACCAGAGCAGAAACACCTTTTGGGCCCTCAGCACCAGTACGAGTCATGACCACTAAAATATCAGTAGAGCCAGCACCTGAAATAAAGGTTTTCTCACCGTTTAAGATATAATAGCTGTCATCGCCACTGCCTTCTTTTACTGCTTTTGTGGTTAGGGATCCTGCGTCAGAACCTGCATTAGGCTCGGTCAAGCAATAGCTACTTAAAAGCTCGCCACTCACTAATTTAGGTATAATTTCACTACGTATGTCATCTTTCGCATACTCGCCAATCATCCATGTAACCATATTATGAATACTGATATAGGATGCGACAGATGTGTCCCCCCACGCCAGTTCTTCAAAAACAATAGCAGAGTCAAGACGGGGTAGTCCTAATCCGCCATAGTCTGGATTGGTGTACAGGCCCAGAAAGCCCAATTCGCCTGTTTTTTTAATCACATCAATGGGGAAATGGCTATTTCTATCCCATTCTGCGGCGTTGGGTCTTAGTTCTTTTATTGCAAACTGACGGGCTGCTTGTTGAAATGCTAATTGATCATCATTTAATTTAAAATCCATGAAGTGTCCTATATAGAGGTGCTGCCCAAGGTTAATTAATAGGATTAGCTGATAAAAAACAATTGAATCAATGCTAATAATCAATGCTAATAATGAACAGTGGGCAACAAATTTTGACAGATATTTTTCTAAAGTTGCTCTTTCAAAGACTGTCTTTTGGTAGCTGTTTTTCAACAAGCCACTTGTAAAGAAATACCTCTTTTAAGCTACTCGTCAACAGCTGATTCATAAACAGCTGATTCATAAAAGTTACTTTTCATTAATAAGCATATTCTAAATTATCCAGAACTATTTTTCTTCAATCTATCGCTAAAAAAGCTATTTCGTTCTAGCAGAATATAGCCGATGTTTACATCGAAATAGTCGTATTTACTTTACCTTTACTGGCCTCATCATCAAACCAACGGGCGGTAACAGTTTTGGTTTGGGTATAGAACTGCACTGCTTGCTTACCATAAGGGCCTAAATCGCCAAGTTTGCTGCCACGAGAGCCTGAGAATGAGAACATAGGTAGTGGCACAGGAATGGGTAAATTAATACCGACTTGACCAACATCAATATCTTGCTGGAACTTATGCGCTGCCGCACCAGACTGGGTAAAGATTGCGGTACCATTACCATATGGATTGGCATTGACTAGCTCAATGGCATCATCTAGAGAATCGACATGCATGATACACATGACCGGGCCAAAGATTTCTTGCGTATAAATCTGCATGTCAGTAGTGACATTATCAAAGATGGTAGGACCAACAAAGTTACCATTCTCATAACCTTCGACGACCACGCCACGACCATCTAAAATTAGGTTAGCACCTTCATCCACACCTGATTGAATCAAACCTTCAACACGCTCTTTGGCGGATTTACTAATTAGCGGCCCTAAATCTTTGTCATCTTTACCCGCTGCAACCACCAGTGTTTCTGCCTTAGCCTTGATGTCATTTACCCACTGTTTGGCCTCACCAACAAGCACAACAACAGGCAATGCCATACAGCGCTGACCTGCTGCGCCAAATGCTGCGCCAGCCAATTGATTTAGGGTTTGTTCTTTATTCGCATCAGGTAGGATAACCGCATGGTTTTTTGCACCCATCATACACTGTACGCGCTTTCCAGCCTTGCTAGCAAGGTCATATACATGACGGCCCACATGGCTTGATCCCACAAAAGATACCGCTTTGATATCAGGATGATTACATATCGCATCAACCGTAGGTTTGGCACCATGCACCACATTTAAAACGCCCTTAGGCACGCCTGCTTCAACAGCAAGCTCAACCAAACGCATGGTTACCATTGGGTCTTGTTCTGAAGGTTTTAATATAAAGGTATTACCAGTGGCAATAGCCATCGGGAACATCCATAACGGAATCATGGCGGGGAAATTAAAGGGGGTAATACCAGCGCAAACGCCCAGTGGTTGCCAAATACTATAAGTATCGACGCCACTGCCTACATTTTCAACAAAGTCGCCTTGTTGTAAGTTGCCAATAGCAGCAGCATGCTCGACCACTTCTAATCCACGGAACACATCGCCACGAGCATCGGCGATAGTTTTACCTTGCTCTGATGTTAGTAGCTCGGCAAGCTCATCCATATGTTCACGGATAAGTGCTTGATAAGTTAAGAAAATACGGGCACGAGTAGAGATAGGGGTCTTGCGCCACGTTTTAAACGCTTCCTTAGCTGCTGCTACTGCTTCATTAATTTCATCATCGGTAGTTTGAGGCACTTTAGCAATGACTTCTTGGGTAGCTGGATCGGTTAGCTCAATCCACTGTTGCGTTTTTGAGTCAATAAATTGACCGTTAATGAGTTGTTTTACTTGTTGCATAGGATGTCCTTATCTTTTAACTGTTAAAGTTTTAGTTCTTTATAAATAATGATATAAAGCCAAGTCTTGTTACACTAATCTTATTAAACTAAGTCTCATGATATTAGACCTGATATCATTGAGATTATTGAAATTAAATGAATAAATTTAGTAAATAATGATACATATAAAATCATTTTACAAGGAAATTTTTATAAATAGCGTTGTTATTTTTTAAAATTTAGTGACTTATGTGTTTGTAACTTTCTTTTCATTGTATTTTTAAAAAGAGCCAAACATAGTGCCTAGTATGATAACCGCAATAGTTGCCAAAATAGGAACGACGACGGCTGTAATAAAGACATCAACATAGGACTGTTTATGGGTTAGACCACAGATTGTCAGCATGGTAATAACGGCGCCATTATGCGGTAGGGCATCTAAGCCACCGCAAGCCAACGAAGCAATGCGATGCATTAGTTCAGGATTGATATTGTACTGTTGGGCCAAAAGCATATAATTTTCACCCATGACCTCTAAGGCAATTCCCAAACCACCAGAGGCTGATCCTGTAATACCTGCCAATACGTTTATGATAATGGCTTCTGAAATAAGAGGGTTACTTGAGGCGATACCCATTAAGAAATGCTGTATAACCGCAAATCCCGCTAAGCTCGCTATTACTGAACCGTAGCCAACTTCAGATGCGGTATTAAATATTGGCAATAATGATCCCATTGCTCCTTCGTTTAGGGTCTCCGATAAACTTTTAATTCTAGAAAAGTTTAGGATAATAACAAAAAGGCAGGCAATGGCGAGTGAAATAATGATAGACCAAATCCCGATTAATGAACTAATCTCCACTCCGCCAAACTGTTCTCCCGCTAAATAGCTGTTGTCCCACATAGGTATGATTATTTTTGAGAAAAGATAGTTGCCGACTACCACGATAACAATAGGGAGTAAAGCGAGCCAAAAGTTTTGGACTTTGCCGGATACATCAAAGTCTTTTTCGTTTAGGATATGGCTACCATAGCCTTCATCTGCGGATTTAGCTTTGCGAAGCTGATAATTCATCCAAAGCATACCTCCGCCTAACATTATGACAGCAGCAATGATGCCAATGCCGGGTGCCGCAAAGGCATCGGTTTGAAAGTAGGGCATGGGAATGGCATTGTGAATGGCGGGTGTGCCCGGTAGTGCGGTCATAGTAAACGTAAATGCACCGATACTAATGGCACCGGGAATAAGACGCTTAGGAATATTTGCTTCTTTAAATAAGGCTGCTGCAATTGGGTAGACTGCAAATGCGACGACAAAAACGGAAACACCGCCATAGGTTAAAATGGCACACGCTAACACAATAGCGAGTAACGCATGATGACTGCCTAACTTATCGACGATACTTTTGGCGATGCTATAGGCATATCCTGAATCTTCCATTAACTTTCCGAAGATGGCACCAAGTATAAATAATGGGAAATATTTAACAGCAAAACTACCCATGCCTTTCATAAATACTTGAGTATAAATGCCCATTGATTCGTTTGCTTGACCGCTTAAAACGACGGCAAGCAATGCGAGAATAGGTGCTAGTATTAGCACACTAACCCCTTTATAGGCAAAATACATCAGCAGACCAAGAGATAAAACAATCGCGAAAATGGTCATTTATTGCTTCCTTGCAAAAATGTAGAAGTAAAGTATTTCTCAGGGCTATCTAGTTTTAGAGGCGTTAAATAATTAGCCACTAGTAAAATAGAATTACCTTGAAGTTAGGAAATATATGAATCATTTACAGTGTGCATTTTAATAGTGTGCATTTTAATAAAGATAACGCCTTTAACTTTCTCTGATAGTTTACAAAACTTAATTTCTGATAGTGAACAAAACTTAATAATGCTCTAACGCTTCTTTTACCGCATCAATGGCTGTTGGATCATCAAGTGTTGACATATCTCCTGTCGACTTACCCTCGGCAAGCGCCCGAATAGCTCGGCGTAAGATTTTACCAGACCGGGTTTTTGGTAGAGCTTTCGGGAAATAAACAGCCGCAGGACGAGCCAGACCTCCTAAAGATTTTACGACAGTACCGATAATTTGTTGTTCAACACGAAAACGATTTTCGGTATCTGAAATGATAGAAGGATCTCGTAATATACAGAATGCAATCGGTAATTCGCCTTTTAACTCATCCTTAATACCGACAACGCCGACCTCGGCAACTTCTAGATGCTGGCTAATTGCCGCTTCAATCTCTTGAGTGCCAAGACGATGCCCTGCCACGTTAATCACATCATCAGTGCGACCGAGGATATAAAAATAGCCGTTTTCATCGGTCATGGCATAGTCAGAGGTGGAGTATTGTCTACCATCCAACAAGTTAAAATAGCTCTTTATGAAGCGCTCATCATTTCGCCAAACAGTACTTAAACAACCTGGGGGTAAAGGTGCTGTAATAACCAACATGCCTTTTTCGTGAGGGGCACAGTCTTCCCCTGTTTCTTCGTTAACCACTTTGGCGTTATAGCCATACATGGGATAGCCTGGAGAACCAGATTTGTGCGCTTTATGATTAAATTTAGGAACATGACTCAGAATTGGCCAACCGGATTCAGTTTGCCAGTAGTGGTCTAAAATTGGTACACCCATATGACCTGTTAGCCAATCAGCAGTTGGCTCATCAAGCGGCTCGCCTGCTAAAAAGAAGGATTTGACGCTACTTAAATCATAACGTGTTATCCAACTTTCATCTTGTTTCTTCAACATACGAATGCCAGTAGGAGCGGTAAAGATAATGTTTACTTTATTGGCTTCCACAATACGCCACCACATACCTGGGTTGGGTTTATGAGGAAGACCTTCGTACACGACACTGGTCATGCCACGTAAGAGAGGGGCGTAGATGGTATAAGAATGCCCAACGGCCCAGCCGATGTCAGAAATAGCCCAAAATGTTTCGCCGGGATTACCATCATAGATGTAGTCCATTGAGGTAGCTAGGGCAACAGCATGACCCCCCGTATCCCGCTGTACACCTTTTGGGGTTCCCGTTGTGCCTGAGGTATAAAGTAGATAAGAAGGCTCGCTTGACTCCAACCATACTGGCGCTACTCGAGCATCTGCATCGCAACTGATGCGCCGCTCGGTAGCATAATCCACATCTCTGTCTTCAGGTTTATATGGCATAATACCGCGGTCTACTACTATAACTTTTTCAGGCTTACACTTAGCTTCTTTAATACCTTGATTCACTAAGTTTTTATAGTTAATGACTTTACCCGCACGTAATCCGGCATCCACAGTAATCAGCACTTTGGCTTCCGCATCATCCATACGTACGGCTAAGTTGTGAGAGGCAAAGCCACCAAATACTACGGAATGGATGGCACCAATACGTGTACAAGCTAACATCGCATAAGTGGCTTCTAAAATCATGGGCATGTATATAATTACTCGGTCACCTCTGCCAACTCCCATACGCTGTAATACATCGGCAAAGTAATTCACTTCTTTATAAAGCGTGTTATAAGTGAGTCGACGTTTGGCATAATCGGTGTAGTATTCGACATAGTTATCAAGGGCTCTAAACGCCTTTTTAACGTCAGGATGATTATCAAGTAATTCTTGATTAATTTCTGAAGAAACCCAAATAAAAGCATCTTGCTCAGCTCGATCTTCCAGATGGCGGTCAATGCAGTTGTAACAAAGGTTGGTTTCGCCGCCAACAAACCATTTGGCAAAGGGTAGATTGCTGTCATCTAGTATCTGATCAGGGCGTTTGTGCCAGTAAATACGCTCGGCTTGCTGACGCCAAAACTCGGTTGGGTTACTTATAGAAGAGTTATAGATATCTGAATATGACTCAGTAGAGGTAGCGGTATAGTTCGTATATTGGTTGTGCATATTGCCTTCCTTAGCTAGCAAAAGTGATAGATATAATCACAAGATAAAAAAGTGACAAAGTAGACAGCTATTTTGAGGTTGCCTGAAATTAGCATTCCTTGCTAATTCACTGTTAATACGAAATTTTTTAGCGTTATAACAATTTATTTTATAACAGTTTATTGCGCATAATAACAGTGTTAAAAAGTTCGACTATTTTAAACTGTTTTAAAGAATATTGATTAATGGTTTTAATGATACAGATCGTATCGTTTGAATTTAACAGAGTATTGATTACAGGTCAATGGCATAACAGGTCAATCGTATAACAAATTAACCAATTGCTATAAAAACATCAGTGTTGACAAACTCTTTTACAATACGCAATTGTATTATTTGGTAACTTAGCCGAATAATAGCATTTTAAAAAATAATAGCTCAATGGCTAAGTTTTGTCTTTATCATACCGAAACCAGCAATGAATAAAGCCAATCCTTGCACTGCTACCAACAACCAAACGGTATAAGACCATTGACCTCTCGCATAAGCAAGTCCACACAGCCAAGCACCAAATGTGCCTCCGGCATAATAACTCATGTAATATATTCCAGAAGCTAAAGAACGTCCTTCTGAAACATTCGTCGCAATATAACCAATAGTGGCGGACTGAGTAATAAACACACCCGAAGACATAATAGATAAACCAACAATAATTAACCAAAGGGGAGATGCTAGGGTCAGCAAAACACCACACATAGACACGAAAACAGCGAAAATAATGCTGCGAGCTGAACCAAAGCGGTGCACGATTTTTGTAGAGAGTGGGGTAATAAACACCCCAATAAGATATACCACGAATATATTAGCCAGCTGCCCCGTGCTTAAGGTGTAGGGTTCGACAGCTAAGTGTAGATTGATAAAAGTAAAGCAACCTACTAGAGAAAACAGCACACAAAACCCCAATAGGCAAGCAGAGATGACGTAGCGGTTTTTTAAATGATGAGCAAACGTGATTAATGTGTCCCGAAATCTAGGACTTGGCACAAAGTTTGTTGACGCTGGTAAGGTCTTGGCTACCCACAGTGCGCCAACTAAAGTTAAGGCTGCCATAACGTAGTAGGCCATACGCCAACCTATCCACTCATGTAAGTGTCCTAATATAAATCGACCAGAAAATCCGCCAAATACTGATCCTGAAACATAATAAGCCATCAGATCAGCAACGGCACGACCTTTAAATTCTTCACCTATATAGGCAATAGTAACGACGGTAATGCCAGGTACAGACAACCCCTGTAAAAACCGCCAGATAGTAAGGGTTTCTACGGTATTACTTGTGGCAATTAAAGCGGTAGGCAGTGCCAAAAATATAAGGGCTGCGACAATGATGGATTTACGTCCTATGGCATCTGATACCATACCCAAAAAAGGAGACATAACGGCAACCGCCATTACAGTTGCGCCAACCGCCATTCCGACTTGGACTTCGCTGGCGTCAAAATCCACCATCAATATTGGCAAAATGGATTGAATTGAGTAGACCTGTAAAAAGGCAAATGCGCCAATAAGCATTACTGTCAATTTAAGCACAAAAGTGAATGTATTAGCGTTTGGAGATACTGGGTTTGCTGTTTTCAATGGTTGCATAGGCACTCCACTGTTTAATTAAGCTAATATGGTCGAAATATGTATAAGTCGCCTCGGTGTTAATCTCACTGGATTTATACCCTTCTTAAAATAGTTCGAGTATAGCTAAAAAGAAGCGCTTATCTTGATGATAAGCGCTTCCATAAACCACTATACAGTGTAAAGTTAAAGCTGTATTACGCTATTTTGGGCATTGCACCATCGTTGATGACGGTTTCATCAACCAGCACAGAGGTCACATTAGTCATTGAAGGTAGGTCATACATAGTATCTAACAAGGCATTTTCGACAATGGAGCGCAGTCCACGTGCTCCTGTTTTTCGTGCCATTGCTTTTTTAGCAATGGCTTCTAAAGCATCATCGGTAAATTTAAGTTCCGCATCTTCCATCTCGAATAGGTATTGATACTGCTTAACGATGGCATTTTTTGGTTCAGTTAGAATCTGCATTAACGCATCTTCATCAAGCTCTTCAAGTGTGGCAATGACGGGTAAACGACCAATTAACTCAGGGATTAACCCAAACTTGATTAAATCTTCAGGCTCTACTTGTTTAAAGAGTTCAGAGATTTGCTTGCCTTCATCCTTAGACTTAACCTCAGCATTGAAGCCAATGCCTGTTTTTTCAGTGCGCTGCTGAATGACTTTATCAAGGCCTGAGAAGGCACCGCCAACAATGACTAAAATATTGCTGGTATTTACCTGAATTAACTCTTGATTTGGGTGTTTACGTCCGCCATGAGGGGGAATGGCGGCGACGGTTCCCTCGATTAGCTTAAGCAGAGCTTGCTGAACACCTTCACCCGAGACATCACGGGTAATGGACATGTTTTCACCTTTCTTGCTGATTTTATCAATCTCATCAACGTAAATGATGCCTTGCTCTGCTTTCTCAACATCATAATCAGCGGCTTGGAGTAGCTTCTGTACAATGTTCTCAACATCCTCGCCTACATAGCCCGCTTCAGTTAACGTGGTGGCATCCGCCATAGCAAAGGGGACATCCAGCATGCGAGCAAGGGTTTGAGCCAGAAGCGTTTTACCAGATCCCGTTGGGCCGATGAGTAATATGTTGCTCTTGGTAAGCTCGACCTTTTCGTTATTGACCTTGTTATCTCGCTTATTGGCTGCATCTTTAGCACTTACTTTTAAGCGTTTGTAGTGGTTATAAACAGCGACAGACAGCGCTTTTTTAGCAGTCTCTTGACCAATAACGTAACCATCTAAATGTTCACGAATCTCTTTTGGCGTGGGTAGTTTTTTATCTAACCATGAACTTATAACCGTATCGTCACCTTCTTCATTGGCTTCAGTCTGACGACTGTCTTCAATCAAATCAGTGCATAGCGCTACACACTCATTACAAATATTGGCATCGTCGGCGGCAATGAGCTGGGTTACTTCATTTTTTTTCTTACCACAAAATGAACACTGTGGTGTTTTGTCTTTAGCCATGCTTGGCGCTCCTCAATAATAGGTCTGTCATTTCACTGCATAACACTTGATGACTGCTTGAATTTTTATAAAATTGACATTAACGGTTAAGCAATATGTGTCAGTAGCGACAGTAATTCATAACTTTTGATCTGATAAAGCAAAAAAGCTTAGTCTTATTAGCTTAAGTGGATTGGCTCATGTTTATTAAGCCAATTCGATTAAGCTAATTTAAATAAGCTCGCTGATTAAATAACCTCTAAATAACATCGAGTTGATGAGTTTTAGAGCCATATAAGATAAAGGTCTAAGAAGGTTTATTTCAGATCTTCAGGGCGACGTTCTAATACCTCATCAATCAGACCATACTCTTTGGCTTCGACAGCATCTAACCAGTAATCACGTTCAACATCTTGCGCAATTTTTTCAAGAGGTTGCCCAGTGCGCTCAGCTAAAATTCGATTTAGACGGTCACGAATTTTTAGAATTTCACGGGCATTAATCTCGATATCACTTGCTTGACCTTGAGCACCACCAGATGGCTGGTGAATCATTACGCGAGAATTGGCAAGTGCATAACGCTTGCCTTTTTCGCCAGCTGCTAATAAGAATGATCCCATGCTGTAAGCACCGCCCATGCAAATGGTAGATACCTCTGGCTTGATAAAGTTCATGGTATCAAAAACGGCTAAACCAGCGCTGACAGAGCCACCTGGCGAGTTAATATACAAGTGAATGTCTTTATCTGGGTTTTCAGCTTCTAAAAATAGCATTTGTGCCACAATTAAGTTGGCCATATTATCTTCAACTTGACCTGTTAAGAAGATAACGCGCTCACGCAGTAGGCGAGAGTAAATGTCAAACGATCGCTCACCTCGAGCTGACTGCTCAACAACCATAGGTACTAGAGCTGCTTGGGGAGTGCTTATGGTAGCGTCTTGTAGGTCACGCAACACCTTATCGTGGGCGCTTACTAAGCTATCGAAGTGAGGGTTGTTGGTAATGCGGTTGAAATCTTGCTGAGCTTGAGACTGGGTCATAAATAATCCTTTAGGTCTTTTCAGTTCTTCAATTTATAAATTAATATTATTAAAAACTAGGTATATGAGGTGTGAATCTGTTTCTTATAATTTGGGGTATTATCAGATAAATCAAGCGCGGTGATGATTATAATAATTTTAAGCTGAGATTGTTAGCTTTCAAATGTTAAAGTCTACCTTCGAATCAGTGATGCTTATAGCCATTCTTTATCTTACCATTTTATCTTTAAACAACTTGAAATCATTTATAGCAAACCAATCAGCTCAATGACGACATAGGGCTCCCATAACCCTGTTAAGACATCTTTGAACACATTATTTGGGTAATGGGGCATAAGCGCTACTAAAAAACAGCTATCATCAAAGGCAAGATAACGAGTTAGGTTGTTGATCTGTCAAGATATATTACTTATATCTTTAACGGTAAGTCACTGTATACCATACTTAATGACCTACTAAGAACTGCCTACTATAGTCAGCGAACTACTAAACGGTTACGGCGTTAACCTCGTTAAGCCTACTCCAGTGGTACTTGCACTCGGTTGCCTTGTAACCATTTTAGACTTCTTTAACTATATAAAAGGGTACGATGCGTTTAGAAAAAAAGCCCTAACTAGATAGGTTAGGGCTTTTTTAACATTATTAACAAATAGAGTGTTGCGTCAATAAACTATTTATTAATCAAGTTATTTGCATCGATTACATTGCTTGTGCAGCTTGTTGTTGAGCAGCGATAAGCTCTTGATAACCGACTTCTTTTTCAGTTACTTTAGCGTCTTTGAGTAAAAAGTCTACGACTTGATCTTCTAGAACGACGGACTCAATGTTTGCACGTTGTTGTTTGTCATTGGTGTAGAACTCAATAACCTCAGCTGGGTCTTCGTAGTTTTCAGCGGCTTCTTTAATAAAGGTATCAACACGTTCTTGATCCACTTTAAGATCGTTTTCTTCGATAACACGAGCCACTAGAATGCCAAGACGGGCAGCACGCAATGCTTGCTCTGCAAAAAGCTCATCAGGAAGCATGTCTTTACTAAAGTTATCAGTACTGCCACCAAACTGCTGGGCAAAACGTTGCATCATCATATTGCGTTGACGTTCTGTTTCTTGAGCAATCATTGCTTGCGGTACTTCAAATTCGTTTTTCTCTAATAGAGCATCAAAAGCGGCTTGTTTTACTTGGCTACGTGAGGCATTTTTGATTTCACGTTCCATGTTTTTACGAACGTCTTCTTTAAGTTTTTCAACGCCACCTTCTTTCACACCAAATAGTTCTAAGAACTCTTCATTGATCTCTGGAAGTTTTGACTCTTCAACTTTTTTCACGTTAATTTTAAACTGTGCTTCTTTACCCGCTAGGTTTTCAGCTTGGTAATCTTCTGGAAAGGTAACATCGATGGTTTTCTCTTCATCAGCACTCATGCCTTTGATACCGTCTTCAAAGCCAGGAATCATCTGACCACTACCTAATACAAGTTTGAAGTCCTCAGCTGAACCGCCTTCAAACTTTTCGCCATCAATAGACCCTTCAAAATCAAAAGTGACTTGATCCCCTTCTTCAGCAGCGCCTTCTTTATCCGCAAATTCTTGACGTTGTTTACGAAGATTTTCAACCATAGTCTCAACGTCTTCATCACTGATTGATGCCGTGTGATGTTCAACTTCAACATCTTTAATGCTTTCAACTGCTATTTCTGGGAAAATTTCAACCGTTGCTTGATAGACTAAGAATTCATCTTCAAGTTTTACGTCATCAATGTTTGGCATACCCACAGCACGAACGTCTTCGGCTTTAATGGCTTCAAACACAGTGTCACGGATGACGTCGTTAATAACTTCTTGCTGGATGCCAGCACCATATTGTGAGCGGATGTGCGACATAGGCACTTTGCCTTTACGGAAACCATCAATTTTTGCAGTTTTTGCGACGTTACGAATACGGCCTTCAACTTTGTTTTGAATTTGTTCAACAGGCACTTTAACGGTTAGTTGAGTCTGATTTTCGCTTAGCTTGTTTGTGGTAATTTGTAAGTCTTTAGCCATGGAGGATAACCCTTAATGTTGATTAGTCGTTAGTTGATAAGTATTTAAATGTTAACAGGTTGAATAGTGGTAGTATGCATCATATATAGATATAGGCTTTATATAATATGAGCGCCTACGCTGCCATAAAAATCATAAGTGGAACTATCACTTCTCTATCACTGCATATACTCTAAACGCTTAAAAGTTTGATTATAATCATCATAACTTTTAAGTGTAGATATGTTTATTGAAGGAGTTTTTATTCAAACTTAAGTATTTGAAAACGGCAAACTTGGACAATTAAGCATACGCCATATGTCTTATGAGCTTGAACAAAATTTCCGTAAAATTTTAAAAGTAGAACAGTATAGTCTATCTGTGTATCAAAGTAAAAAATAATCTACTTTTTCAACTCGCCATGTTCATCACATTTCCCATAACTATTATTAACTCTATTATCAACGGCTAGTACCAGTAGTGAATATAAGAGATATTTAAACGAGGTGCTATGACAGCTCTATAATGAAATATTTGCTATTAAGTCACTAATACATCTATATAAATCATAATTATTAATGGTTCTATCCGTTAAGTAGTGCTATGAAGATGGTGGTATAAGTATTGCCCTATAAGCACAATTAATCTTTGAGTTGTTGCAACAAACTTTGCATAGCACGAGCACGATGACTCATTTGGTTCTTAGTTGCGGCATCGAGTTGGGCGGAAGATTTCTGTAGCTCAGGTATCCAAAATAGTGGGTCATAACCAAAGCCATGTTCGCCTAGTGGGCTATCTAATATTTCACCTTGCCATAAACCATGAGCAATAATGGGAAGTGGGTCATTGGCATGTCGCACCATAACTAATACACAAACAAAGTACGCTTTGATTGGGCTAGAGCTAATCGGAATAGGACTTATTGCAGTAGCAGTCTTTGCAGTAGTGAAGCCCATGACTGTAGAATTAAGTGATTTACCACTATCGGAGTCACGGCTTCTATTAGAGTTTCTAAAGGGCAGTAAGTCCGCAATAAGCTTGGTGTTATTTTTGGCATCATTACCATGTTCGCCTGCGTATCTCGCTGAATGAATACCAGGCGCATTACCCAGCACAGGCACGCAAAGCCCTGAATCATCGGCTATTGCTGGCAAACCGCTGATACGGCTAGCATGTCGCGCTTTAATAATTGCGTTTTCAACAAAGCTCAAGCCATCTTCTACAGCCTCTTTAATACCCAGTTCGCCCTGAGGCAAAATGTTGATGTTTAAATGAGCCTCATCAAACATCCGCTTAAATTCTGCTAACTTGCCTTTGTTGTTGCTAGCCAGCACCCAACAAGCTTCTTCATTTTTAATATCATTGTTAAAGTTAGGTTTAACCTTTGTTTTAGCGATCATAAACACACCCATTATTTTAATTATTAGATTGTTAGTTTTGCTTTCGATATCCTTATTGTTATTGTCTCCATATAATTATTGCATTTAAGTTATTTTACATAGAAAAAAGTGCATAAAGCTTTAAAAATATTGAATGACCATTCAAAAGTCATTACCTATAAAAAAGGTCTGCTATATATGGTTGCTTTTGTTTGAAATTTTTTAAATAAAAGGGCTGTTCTAGTCGTTGATGTTAACAAGTTACAGTGGATAACATTGTGTAACTGAGTTTGCCAACATCAATTGCTATAATGAAAATATGACTTGTTAAGCACTTACCATGATTCATTAAAACATTGATTAATTAAAAAACGTATTGCTTAGCGTGATTAGAGTGAGCGTGATTAGAAACTGGTATTTAATTAAAACGTTTATCAAGTTATGATAGTATTGCTTTTGCAGTGATCAAAAACTATCACTCAGAAGTTCTATTTTTTAATAGACGTGTGACCAATACGTTAAAACAGAGACATTAACAAAAAATAGCCACTTTAGCTTGTGTAACCTGTTTATATAACTTTATAACAGAGCACAGTCTGTATAACAGAAGACTAAATCAGCCAAGGATAAAATAATATGTCAAAGATTTCTCTACCAGATCTACCTTATGCAAAAGATGCCTTAGAGCCACACATTAGTGCTGAAACTTTGGAATTCCATCATGACAAACACCATGCAGCTTATGTGAACAAACTCAATGAACTATTACCTGGCTCTGGTCTTGAGGATAAAGAGTTATCTGAAATCATCAAAGCAACAGCAAAAGATGATAGTAAGCAAACTATGTTTAACCAAGCTGCTCAAGTTTGGAACCACACTTTCTACTGGAACTGCATGACTCCACAGAATGGTGGGGGCGAACCTACTGGTGATTTGAAAGCTAAAATCGAAGAAGATTTTGGTTCATATGATAAATTCCGTGAAGAGTTTAAAAATGCTGCTACTTCCCAATTCGGGTCAGGTTGGGCTTGGTTAGTTGCTGATTCTGAAGGCGGTAAGCTTTCTATCATGAAAACGGCTAATGCAGACACACCACTTGCTCATGATAAAGTTGCCGTTCTAACATGTGATGTTTGGGAGCATGCTTATTACATTGATTACCGTAATCGCCGTCCTGACTATGTCGACACTTTTTTAGATAAGTTAGTAAACTGGGATTATGCGAATGCGAAATATAAAGGTCAAGACGCTGGGGTTGAAGAGTAAATTGTATTTAGATATTTGAACGATGTGTCAAGTACCAGTTTAATACATGTCCTAGCTTAAAACCTTATTAACCATTAGTTTAACCAAAAAAGGATGCCTTAGAGCATCCTTTTTTTGGTTTATAGTTTGGCAAAATTTTATATATAATATTCTCAAACATTAATAATTATCATTTACATTTTTAATTATTCAGGTTATGGTATTTTAGTAAGGTAAATTCAACAGTTTTTAGATTATGTGGGTATTAAGAGTTTAATAAGTAGTTAATCGTGCTAAATCTAAATTTTACTGTTTCAAAAGTTAGCCCCTTTGTTGGGGGGCTCTGGTTTACTTTTAAATCCGCTCACAATAGAAATTAATAAATCGTACGACTTACCTTAATGTCCATCTGTTATCTATGGAAGACACTATTATGAATGAGACTATTATGAAAAAACAAAGGTTCCCTCAGCTATTATCTGCCACAGTCATGGTGGTATTTGCTTATGTTGTCATGGCTAACAGCGCAATAGCCCATCCAGGCCATGATCATGATGCTAATGAATCTATGCTTATGCATATTCTATTTTACGGTTCAATTACCTTAGCAATTGCTGTTTGTGGTTGGTTTGTTTATCGTCAGTTTGCGAAACAAAAAAAATAAAATAACAAAGTAGTAAAGCCACTTTAAACTTAATATAAGGAAGTTATTATGTTACATGCTCTATTACATAAGATTGATAGAATTATACCTTTTAATCAAGTATCGGCTCATTGCGATATCCCATGCGGTATATATGACACGACACCAGCTCAGATTTTTGCTTTAAGCGTACTACGTTATTGTCAACAAATTGACGGCTTAAGTGATAGCCGTGAAGACATGGCAAAATTTGTGCGTTTAGTCGAGGATAAAGAAAAGCACGCAGAATCTGTTAAACATGAAATTCGTATTATCTGGGGCGATTACTTTAAAGGTAACTTATTAGATAAGTACCCGAATATTCATAAACTAGCACATGACATTATGCTGGCAGGCTCTGCCGCAAAGCAAAATACCAGTATTGAAAAAGCTGAAAAGCTAGTCGCCTTGGTCAATGAATTCGCTGAAGTTTTTTGGGATTCAAAAGGGATCGAAACGTATCGAGCGACTTGTCCTTATGAGCCAAAAGTCGAAACAGTTTATCCAAGGTTAGGCTAAGTTAAGCCAGGGTAATTTCCCCTTAAAAGGATCATCCACCTAATGAAGTTAAGTATTTTAAAAGTAACTGGTAGTAGCATGCACCCGTCCCTTGAGTCGGGTGCTTTTGTATTGGTATGGCAATCAAAACGGTTTAATAAGCCTATACACCTATTGAACAAACTGCCGTTTATAGGTCATTTTATAAGTCATTATTTAGCATTAGCAACAGCGCTTAAAGTCGGGGATATAGTGGTGGTCAATCATCCGAAATACGGACAGATTATCAAACGAGTGACAAAGCTTGATTATGCTATTGATAAATGTGCTATGAATAAATGTGGTGCGATTAAACAGCAGCAACTCATTGATTTAAAGCCAATAACTTCAGAGCTATTAAATCTACAGTCAGCTAAGTCTCGATTGGTCAGGCTAAGGTTACGCGGTGATAATCCAGCGGCAAGTGTCAGTGAGGATGATATGGGGTGGGTAGATATTAAGTATGTTATTGGTAAGGTAGTGTATGTTATTGGAATGTAAGGGTTAAATAATTTCAGGTCTGACTAAAAAAATCAAAAGAAGGTCATAAAACTTTAAACTCTAAATCAGTCAAAGCATCTCGTAACATGGCTATATTATAATAAGCATGAGCTTTGGTTGAGTTTTGAAAAAATACATATAGCTCATCAAAGTGTTGGCGTTGGTTAGCAATCGCTTGAGCCCATGCTTTCATTTCGTCATTTGAATAACGATAATCATGGCGCTCACTGGCAGACATAACATTCCACCAGTTTAAATTATTGCCATGCATACGTAGGTAGCCAGTGCGTTTTCGACTCTGATGAACTCTTGATTGATTATTGGTTTGAGTGAATAACAAACGTGAGCTAGGTAATCCACTTACTTTTGGGTAATCAACACTACACCAAATTAACCCATGTTTCTGAAAGCTGTGCTCAACCTGTGCAGTGTGCCAGCTGGCATGACGAAACTCAACCGCTAACGGATAATCACTGAACCAATCCGTTAATTTTGCTAAGTACAAACGATTGGCAACCGTTCTATCAAATCCATGCGGGAATTGAATTAGTAATGGTGCTAAGCAGTCCGCTTCAATAATTGGCTGTAGAGCACTAATAAATGCTGAGGCGTGTTCAGCCGTCGCATTGCGCGCATGACTAAAGTCCTGATGCAGTTTAATAGCAAATCTTATACGGGCCTCAGATTTTCTTAGCATACCCTCGAAAGCTTTATGCCCTATTGGCGCGTAAAAGGTGCTATTAATCTCAACCGCACCATACTGTTTGGCGTATTCAGCCAAAAAATCCGTTTTCTTTGTGCCAACAGGGTATAGTGTTCCGAGCATATCAGTATCACTGTAGCCACCTGTGCCTAGATAAACAGTAGGACAGATAGTAGTACTTAGGTCAGCTGATGGGGCAGTCAATATTGAGGTACTCATAATATAAGCTCGTTATAGGAACATGATGTTAATGACAAATGCTGTTTCATAGGCTATGGATTTAATGAGTACTGTTTAATAGAGTATGACGTTATTCAATAACAAATAAAGAGCATGCCTCAAATTACACATAGGTTGACCGGAGTGCCATTATCCATAGTATGCTTAACAAAGTTAATGCTAAAAACTGAGCTGCTGATCCAACATCTTTACCTATTTTTGCAAGTGGATGACGCTCAGTAGAAGTATGGTCAATACTGGCTTCAAGTCCTGTGTTAAACAGCTCTACAATGAGGGATAAAAAGGAGGCAAATACCAAAACCATTTTAATGCTCATGACAAATGGAATAAACACCAGTGCGATAAACAAAACTAGATTTAACCAAAAGACTTGGCGAAATGCTGCTTCATTCTTATAGGCCGCTAAAAAACCATCTATAGAAAATCTAGCAGCATTAAGAATACGATTAAAACCGGCCTTACCTTTTGAGCTACTTGCATAATTTTCAACGGCTTTAGAGCCTAAGTTTGGTCTATGTTTATCGTGCTTAGAATAGGACATTGGTGGGTTGCTCACGTTTGAGTTTATTTGATTGTCATCTTTAAGTGGAGTAATAGTAGTAATAATTGCTAAAAGATGACTCTGTAGTTGAATTATAAATGCATATTTGGGTCAAAATTATAAGTTGTTCATCTGACTGAACAAAGAGTTGTGGGAAACATCAGTGTCATTAACCGGTATTTTGTTGAATGAGTTATGTTTATATCAACTATATTATAGATTGGCTATAGTTTTCATGATTGAATTAGCATTCAATGATATAATTCACAGTTTTATTGCTTAGCATCAGAATTTATGGTGTAAATTTTCAATAAAGTATTTAATTGGCTAATAATTGTTAGAACCTGTATTTATAAGCGAAAGTTAGGGGATTTTTAGAATAATTTGAGTCAATACGAGGCACCATTAAGTTAAACCTTGGGTTGAATAGTCACTCTATTTAATCCTAATTTTAACGAAGTAGTGGTTTATTCTAGGCGAAAATAGCCAATTATAGCTTATGAGACAGGTTCTTAGTGTCTGTTGAATATTCAAACATTTAGCTATCAGTAGTCCTGATTTTTAAATACTTAATAGATCTTGGTTTAGTGATAAATATGCAATCCATAGCATGTTTGAACGAACTGTGTTGTAAGCTTTCAACTTCGTTAGTTTGGTAAACTGTACATGAATTTTGTGGTCATCGGTGTTAATCATAAAACTGCGCCCGTCGCCTTGCGGGAGCGACTAGCGTTTGCGGATGATGATATTCGTATTGCCCAAGCAGAGTTGAAGAAAATTAGCGCTGGAAGCGTGATTATATCAACGTGCAACCGTACTGAAATTTATGCGTTAGCACCAGATACCGAGATGGCGAAGCGAAAATCGAAACATACTAAATCAACGGATACCACCACTCGTGCTGTTCATTCATTTGCTGAGCAGCTGACCCAGTGGTTAGCAGATTTTAAACACCTACCTCTGACTGAAGTACAACCCTACTTATATGATTTTATTGACTCTCAGGCGTTAACGCATTGGGTGCGTGTAGCGGCTGGACTAGATTCTATGATTTTGGGTGAACCTCAGATTTTTGGGCAAATCAAAAAGTCAGTCAATCAGGCAAAAGCAGAGGGTTACCTTACCAATCATTTAAATTGGGTAGTTGAGCAGGTTTTTGCGGCGGCTAAGAGTGTGCGTAATGACACTGATGTGGGTACACAGGCAATCTCTCTTGGGTTTGCCGCTGCAAAACTAGTCACGCAAATATTTGATGATCCAACCGAGACTACACTGTTAGTTATTGCTGCGGGCGAAATGAATCGTTTGGTTACTCAGCACATTGCAGAGCTAGGGGTAAGTCGCATTTTGATATGCAATCGCACACCTGAGCGGGCACAACGGCTTGCTGCAGAGTTGAAACATCCTAATTTACAGATTGAAGTTCATTCACTATCTGAGTTATCAGAATTACTGCCTCATGCTGATATTGTCAGTAGCTGTAGTGGTAGCATGAACGTATTGATTGACAAAAAAATGACAAAACGTGCGCTTAAAATGCGCCGTTATAAGCCGATGTTAATGGTTGATTTGGCGGTACCTCGGGATATCGATTCAAGCGTTGGTAAGCTTGATGATGTTTATCTTTACTCTATTGATGATTTGCAACATGTTATTGCAGGCAACTTGGAAAAACGTCGACAGGCAGCCGTTGAAGCTGAGCTATTGGTTAGTCACTTGGTGGTTGAGATTGAGCGACGCTATCAGGTACGCAAAGTGGGGCACGATATTTATGACTATCGTATGTTGGCGGAACAAAAAGCAGCAGATGTACTTGCTAAATCATTATATCGTTTGCATACCACTGATGAGCCGGTTGAAGATGTAATGGCAGAACTAACACGTAGCTTGACACAAATGCTATCTCATCCACCTTCCACCTTAATGCGTAAAGCAGCACGTGATGGTAACCCTGAGTTACTAGAAATGGTCATTTCAGGTTTAAAAGAGGCGTACCGTAGTAAGTAGGTTATATTAGGTCGTATATAATATAGCGTATAGCGGGGCAACATAAACAAGATACTTATAAAAAAAAGCACTTATAAAAAAAGCACTTATAAAGGCGTCTGACTTTATAAGTGCTTTTTTATGTCATTTAGACTGGTAGTCCGCGCTTATTATCCTTTAACTCAATCAAACTTAATAAGCGGAGTCGTTAGATCATTGGCAGTAATAGTTTTAACACGTTGATTATTTCAACTATATTTATTTATGAACTATATTGACAAATTAGGTGTTCTTTATGACCAGTCATCAAAAGCTTGGGTTTAATAGAGCTGAAATAAAGTGCGGAATGACGTTTGGCTCTAAAGCTATCGTAGCAGCCATACCAAAAGCACCGCCCCATAAGTGAGCTAAATGATTGATATTTGAATTGCCTTTGTGATTGGCATAAACACTATAGCCAACATAAGCAATAGCAAAAACAATGGCAGGGATCGGGATAACCCCAAATATCAGAAGCGTACTCCAAGGTTTAATTAAAATAAAAGCAAAAAGTACAGCGGAGACACCTCCAGATGCTCCTAGACTTCGATAACGAGGATTGTCTTTATTCTGTAAATAACTCGGAATTATGGCGACGATAATTGCCAAAAGATACATAACAACAAAACCAAATCCGCCTAAATACTGGTTAAAAAAACTCTCCATGAATATACCAAAGGAGAACAGCGTAAACATATTAAACAGTAGATGGAAGCTGTCAGCATGAATAAACCCGTGCGATAAAAATCGGTACCATTGGCCCTTATTAACTTCTGGCGGATAAAAGATCAGTTTGTTTAACAAGGTTTTATTTTGCCATGCTAATAGACTGATAATAACGGTAATGACGACGATAATAGTTGTATGATTATTTAATAAACGTTCCAATTAACTTCCCCAGTAATGGTTTAATTTGTATTATTCATATATTTGTAACAAGGGTTAACTGACTATTAACCTAAATGTAACGGAGTAGATTTTAATTTCAGGTATTGTAATTCATAAGAATGATGAATAGATACTTAGTACTGAAAGTTTTACGTAAATTACTGACTTGTTCATAACTAGCTTGTTCATAAATCGTTTTAGATAAATTTATATGCATATTCGTTGATGTTATCCTGCTCTATGATATATGCTTACATTGACTTAATTATCAACTAGCAAGTTTATTATTATGTTAACGATTTATTAATGAGATAGTTGCAATTTATTACTGCTTTATCAGTAAGAACTGGTAAATGTACAACGGTATAATTTATCGTCATCATATATTTTTAACCAATTTAGGAGAATTTTTTATGGATATTATTGGTCATTTAACACGAACCGTTACCCCTGCTGTTTTAGGTAATAATCGAGATCCAAAAAGCGAAAGTTTGCTTGAACAGTTTTACGCTATATTCGCAGCAAAATTAGCAGATGATGATTCATATAGTCATATTTCGACCCAAGAAGTATCTAATGACGACCTTGGACTATTTGATCGTGTTTGGACCGATGAGGTTCATAAAAACAGTATTACCCATGAACTTGCAGCGGCTAATAATGTTGAAGAGTCGTCAGTTAAAGGCTTAATTGCAACAGCAGCACCTTTGGTTTTTAACGAGCTAAAAACCTTAGCTGGTGCGACAACAGTACCACAGTTTTTAAGAAATAATCTATCTACATACCGTGACCTTATACCAGCTTGGGCAGCAGCAATCCTGCCCGCGAGTTATCTGGCAGGTCATCTTGACGAAGTACCCCCTGTTACAGGCGTTGATTCTACAGCTGCTCATGTTCAGACTGGTGAACGTATTTCTAACACTACAAGTACGGCACCCCTTCATCGTGAAGAAAAGAAAGAAGGTGGATTTTTAAAAGCGCTATTACCGATTATTGGTTTAATCATTTTAGGCGCACTGGCTTGGGCACTGTTAAAGGGATGTCAAGAAAATCCTCAACCTGTAGCAGCACCAGTCGATACGGTTGAACAGTCAGCTGAAGAGGAAGTTGCTGGCGAAACTTTATTAGAGCCAGCAGTTCTAACCCTTGCTACAGGGGAAGGTAGTGATCTGTATGCTTGTCGTATTAACGCAGGTAACGATGGTTTAGCGACTTCAGTTACGGATGCCGTTAAAAATGTGTTTGCTGATGAAGCAGACAAATGTCGTGCTGATATCAATGATGACTATGCTACTGATATGCCAGCTGCTGCTCATTTAGATAAAATCCTGCCTCTAGTTAAAAACACCCCTAACGCAAATGTCGTTATTAAAGGTAATGAAATCAGAGTAGATGCCCCAGATGCAACACAGCTAGATAAGCTTGTTTCAGATTTACAAGCCGCTGCGCCAGATATGAACGTGGTAGCAGAAGGCCCACTTAACTTAGACAATGAAATTCAATCTAGTATTGATGCGGCTACTGCTGCTATGGATAGACTAGGCGATAATCCAGATCCTAGAGATGTTGCTCGCGCTCTAAGCTTACAGGTAATCAACTTTGAAGTAGATAAAGCGATTATTCCTGATGTTAATAAAGCGGTTTTAGACCGTGCAGTTGATGTTATGAAGCAAGTACCTGAAATGGAATTGATGATTTTGGGTCATACTGATAGCCAAGCATCTGACGCCTATAACAATGAGTTATCACAGCGCCGTGCTCAAGCAGTGAAAGATTACCTTGTAGCAAAAGGGGCTGATGAGTCTAAATTAATGACCAAAGGTATGGGCGAGGCAGACCCAATTGCAACCAATGAAACTGAGCAAGGTCGTTTCCGTAATCGTCGTATCGAATTTAAAGTATATGATGAAACTATGGAGGCAGATAATGCCATTTTAGTCGCTGAAGACTCTAATATTAAAGCTGATCCAGACATGAAGCCTCTTGATGCGAATAATAATGATGTTATGCCTGATCCAGACATGAATCCATTAGATGCTGATAATGACGATATTATGCCGGATCAAGATGATCCTTCTAAAACTCAATAATCTGTTAGGATTTAATAGTCAATAAATCATTGCTGTTATTAAATCACTGATCCTATTTAATTATTGCTCTTAAAGGTCATTGATTTAAAACTAACTGATCAATCATAAGATTAATTTTAAACCGCCTAACATTTGTTAGGCGGTTTTTTTGTGATAGTGATCCAACGATCAGCTTGTTATTATTGAAATGACTTGAAGAAGAGATCTAAAAGTGATTTAGATGAGTCTTAATCTTGATAATAAGTTTATAACAGTTACCTTGCAACCAGTTACTTGGTAAACACTGATAACACAATCTAGCCCAGTTAGTAAAGCGCTCGTATTTAGCAATGAGCCCCTTTAGACAACTTTGACTATATGGTGTGAGACTAACTTAATATGTAGTAACAACAATTTTCATAATTTCGATAACTCAAGTTTACGCTTAAGTACGATAGTGAGTAGGATCTTTTAGTGTGTCATAGTTGCTATTGTCGTTAAAAAAAGCCTTAGTCACGTTTACTTTTGCTTTTTCCCAATATTCAAACTGTAAGCAGGTGCTCTCTAAGTTACCTAACCACTTTGGTATACGACTACGCATGGTACCAAGGCGGGTTTGATTGGGTTTGGGTAGGTCTTTTGCAGTTTGAATTGCGAGTAGCGCAGATTCTCTGTCATTACATACTAAAGCCATATCACATCCCGCAGTAAGCGCTGCGAAAACCCTATCACCTACATTGCCTGCAACTTGCGCAGCCTTCATGGATAAATCATCTGAGAATAACACCCCATCGAAGCCAAGTCGCTTACGAGCGATATCTTGTAGCCATATTTTTGAAAATCCCGCTGGTTTATTGTCTACTTTGTTAAAAATAACATGAGCAGGCATTAACGCATCTAACCAAGGCATACATTGAATAAAGGGCTGTAAGTCGACCGTTTCGATTTGTTCAAAACTCCGCTCATCGATAGCATCCGCTACATGAGAATCTGCAGCAGTAGCGCCATGGCCAGGGAAATGTTTTCCTGTCGTTGCCATACCTGCCGCTTTCATGCCCCGCATAAACTGCATAGATAAAGCCACTACGCCTTCAGTACATTGATGAAAACTACGATCGCCAATTACCTGACTAATATTATCTATATCCAACACTGGTGCAAAGCTAATATCGATACCAACAGCCATAACTTCTGCCGCCATTAAATAACCACAGTCGTATGCTAAACTTAACGCCCTACAAGGATCCTCATTAAATAGGCTACCTAATTTACCCATTGCAGGAAGCGGGGTAAACCCTTGACGAAGTCTGGCAACTCGCCCCCCTTCTTGATCGACACCTATTATAATATGGCTGTCAATTTGGCGAATGTTATCGCACAATGCACGTATTTGTTCGGGCGTCTCAACATTTCGAGAAAACAAAATAATGCCGCCAACTTCAGGGTTTTTTAATATAGATATATCATCACTGCTTAAACAAGTGCTTGCCACATCAATCATTATTGAGCCGAACATACTTATTACCTTTTGTATTTTAATCGATTAGCATCCGCTATTTTGGAATAATGCTAATAGCTGATTTTAGTTAGTAAACCCGCTATCTTGAGTTTAATAAATTTATAGTTTTACGTTTTTCTGAGTCAAATTTATCAACTATTTAAATCTATTGAGTTATTATTACAATAAAAGTTGCTAAGACCAAATGATATAGTATTTTGTAAGAATGCTAATACAGTTTAAGACAGTCAATCCTCAAGTATTATGATAATATTTGAGCATAATTGAGTGTTTATATAAAAATAAGAGAGCTTTTCATGAATTTTAAACCATCACAATTGGTATTAAGTGTAGCTGCAATTGGTGTGGCAGGTATTGTCTTTTCTCAAAGTTACTCTATTGCTGCTGCTGCCGACTATGCTGAGTTTGTGGCTACCCCTGAGCAAAAACAAACCACTCGTCAAGTTGCTGCGCTGCTTGATAGAGGGCATTACTCTAATATCAGACTCGATGAAGAGATGGGCCGCAAGATCTTAAATATGTATTTTGATCGGTTAGATCCGAATCATACTCTGTTTTTACAATCTGATATTGATGAGATGACCAGACGTTATGGTGCTTCATTTGCTAGGTTATTAAAGCAAGGTGATCTGAGTGCTGCCCAGCAGATATTTAATCGCTATCGTCAACGCTCAAAGGAGTTTTATCAGTTTGCTGATGCTTTTTTGAAAAAAGACATTAATTTAAATCGTAAAGATTTTATCGTGGTAGATAGAGAAGAGGCGCCTAGATTTAAAACGAAGGATGAGCAGCGTAGTTACTGGGAGCGTCAACTGGCATTTCAGGTCATTAACCTGACCTTAGGTCAAGAAGAGGACAAAGCCCGTGATGAGCTTTATTTAAAAAACCCAGAGTTAACTCGCGGTAATGATTTAGTGCTGGGAGAAGATAGAACACCAAGTGAGATACTTTTAAATCGCTTAAACCGTCAGAAAGAGCAGATGGAGCGAATTAAAAGTGATGAAATCATGGAGTCTATATTAAATACGGCTACTTTAACCTATGACCCTCATAGTAATTATTATGCGCCTGTACAATCAGTGGAGATGAAAGTACAGTCTAGCTTGCAGCTTGAAGGCATTGGTGTATCTATCCGACCATATCGTAAAAATCCTGATTATACTCAGATTGTTACTTTAGTCGATGGCGGTCCAGCAGCGAAATCCGGTCAGATCCAGCCAAATGATCTTATTATCGGTGTGTCAAAAGATGGCGAAACTATGCAAGACGTCGTAGGTTGGTCAACGCGGGAGGTGGTTGCTCTTATTCGTGGTAAACGTGGGACCGATGTGACAGTTAAGGTAAAGCAGCCTAACAGCCCTGAATCTGCTGCTCGCAATGTGGTCATTACTCGTGATGTGATAGAGCAGGAAGACTCTGGCGTAGATCATCGTATTATTACAGTGAAGCCTGATGGCAATGATACAGAAAAACGCATTGGGGTACTTGAGATTCCAAGCTTTTATTTAAACTATCAAGCACGTCGGAATGGTCAGAATTATCGTAGTGTCAGCATTGATACTCAAAATGCACTTCAGGTTCTAAACAAACAACATATTGATGGTTTGGTAGTCGACTTACGGAATAACCCAGGTGGCTCGCTTGATGAAGTTGCCAAAATGCTGGGACTGTTCATTAAAGAAGGACCACTGGTTCAGATCCGTGATAATCGTGGTAATGTTCAGGTTTATCAAGATGAAGATGGTGGGAAACAATTATACACAGGCAATATGGTGGTTATTACCAACTTAGCTTCGGCATCCGCTTCTGAGATTTTTGCTGCGGCTATTCAAGATTATGGTCGTGGTTTAGTGGTAGGTAGCAGTACAACGGGTAAGGGCACCGCACAAATTCAGCTTGATAATTTAGCCCTTGGTTCTGCAACGTTGACACAGCGTAAATTTTATCGTATTACAGGAGGTAGTACTCAAAACAAAGGGGTTATACCTGATGTAAAACTGGTAAATATTTATGAGGGAGCAGAGTTTAGTGAAAGTGATCAAAAAAATGCAATGGCATGGGATACTATAAAAACAGCGCCTTATAAGCCTGAAGGTAAGTTTACAAGCGAGACTTTAGCGACGTTAAATGATCAGTCATCTATACGTCAGACTACAAATCCTCAGTTTGTCTATTTAAATAGACTTAACCAAATACGTAACATGGAAGATGATAAGAAACCTATTCAACTAAATATTGATAATCGACGAGCGTATCAAAAAGAAATCGAGAATAAAACCCTGCAAGCTGAAAACGCACGTCGTATTGCTACAGGCGAAAAACCATACCCCAATTGGATAGCTTATCAGGCAGCAGTGGAAGCACGTTTTGAAGAAAGAAGCCGTTTAAAAGATAGTGAACGTCCTCAACTTCCAGAAAATGAAGCTTATGTTGTTGAAGCTGCTAAAATTATGTTAGCCGCTGATAAGTTAAACTCAAAAAATAATAAATAATTTCAATGTTAAATTCAGTTGAGGTTATATAAATAATGGTAATGGCAATAGCATCTTGTTGTGTAAGCATATGCTTACACAACAAGACGCTATTGCCACTACTAACACTGCAGATAATTTGAGACTATAGCTCTACGGCATCAAGGATGATGACTCAAGGATTGAGCGCTCAGTAACGTGAGTACCGTATTATGGATAACTACTATTTGAACATTTATGTTAACTTACTGTTAACATGAGCGTTTGAAATAGCGGTCATGAGTACCAGATCTAGTATGATTAGGTACGATGATAATTAGCAAGGATGTTAGTTTTAAGTTTTAATAACCTAGAACTGGTTTTAAGCAAGCCGAGCAGGATGCTCATTTATCATTTAATAATCTAGGATGGAATATTAAATGATAAGTAATTAGGATGATTAAAACAAAAGCCGTATGATTTAGATCATACGGCTTTGTTGTGTTTAGATAAACTGTGGGAGAGGTAACAAATTCATTTATTACCCCGTGCAATGCAGAACTGAATCGGTATACTTATAGCAATTATAACTAAGCACGTATATAACTGATAGAAGTGCAATACAATGATTAGCGATTTAATAAGTATATTAAATATTAAAGACTACTCAATATTGATTAAAATTAGCCCTAAGGTTTAATCATATTTAAGATAACCATTAGTATACCTTCGGGATATCTATAAAATATAAACTTTAATTAGACCAATAAACAGTTATCGGTCGTGTTTAGCACGCCATTCACGCACTTCTTGTTCAACTTTATCTTTCGCTAAACCATAGCGTTCCTGAACTTTCCCGACCAATTTATCGAAACTACCTTCGATATGAGATAAGTCATCTTCTGTCAGTTCAGCCCATTGCTGTTTAACGCTACCTTTAAGCTGGTTCCAGTCGCCTTTAATGGTTTCTTTGTTCATAGTAATTCTCTTCTTATGATCAGTAGAATTTGTTGGTATCAATATAAACATTAATATTGACATTGCAAAATCAAAGTAAGATAGCCTTCAAAAGATAAGGCGTGAGCCTTAGTCAAACCATTGAAAAGAAGTCCAGAGAATACCGATAAATGAGACCATTGCAACAGGATAAGACAATAGGCATTTGAAATAATAGTAAATAAGTTTAAGGGTAAAAAAGCACTATTTGCATAAGTCATTTAGTTGCATAGGTCATTTAAAAACCTGTTTCCACAATCTACAATTGGCTATCTTAGAATAAAATAAACCATTACTTCGTTAAAATTAGGATTAAATTCACGATTAAATAGAGTGACGATTCAACCCGAGCTTTTAACTGAATGATGCCTCGTATGGACTCATTTCATTCTAAAAACTTCCTTATTTTAGCTGATGAATATATCAAATATTAAAGATAGCTTTAGAATATTATCAGGCTACCTTTAATTTTAATGATCTAAGTTTTAACGACCTAAGTTTTAATGCTCGGAATTTCCTGACTTAGCTATTACGTCCGACACTTACCTGTAAGGCTGATGGGAGATCTAAAACGCTTAGTTCACTTTCCGCTATGTGCTCGGGGCGAGCAACGACCAATGCTTCATATCCTGAGTCATCATGATTGGCAACGGCATTAACTACTTGTATTTTATCTAAGGTGTTACCTGCGTTAGGTGTTTTCCCTTCTCCTTGGACTCGATGTAAAAAAGCTTTGGGGGCTGCCTTAAAGTAAATACGGGCAATCACTTCTTGTCCAAGGTAACAACCTTTGTCGTAATGCACGCCCCCACGTTGATGTAGACGCAGCTCTTGTGGCTGAAAAATGCCTTGTGTGGCCTTGGTAATCCAATAGTTGCCTGTCGCTATGCTTTGACTCATCCAAGCCGATATATTTGATTCAGCTTCATTGGGCGTGAAAGTAGCTACTTCCTCTTTTACATAGGGGTAAATGTTCTCCGGCTCAGAAGTGGTAAATTTTGAAAATGCCCCAAATTTTTTTAGATGGCTTTGCAGGTCGGACAAACAGTCCTCACTGATCACGACCATAAACTGTGTATCATCAAGTTTCTTTACCCAGACGCCAAACTCTATCCGCCCTTTTAAATTAGCAATTGCTGTGGCTTGATATCTTGAGTTAAGTTTATTGATATTTGCAGTAAGTTGCGACTGTAAAAAAGTGGCAGCATCTTTACCTTGTAAAGTTATTTGTTTAAAAGTTGGTATGTTCATAGTTAGATATCCTAGTTTATTGTTTATTATTATTATGGTTATTAGCGTCGATTGTCAGTCCATATTGTACATAAAGATATTTGTTTGAGTAAAATACATATTTTCTAAATAAACTCTACCTAAAAATGAAAAAGGTATTGAGCGCAGTTAAGCAAAGTATTACTAATTAATATACAATACAAGCCAAAATTAACTCAACACTATTAGCGAGGATAAGATGAGCTTACCTAATTGCCCAAGCTGTGATTCAGATTTAACCTATGAAGATGGGGCATTATATGTTTGCCCAATGTGTGCACATGAATGGACAACTTCTGAAGCAGAAGAAGCTGAAGATGCAGCGCCAATTATCCGTGATGCCGTTGGTAATGTACTGCAAGATGGCGATGCGGTAACCGTTATTAAAGATTTAAAGGTAAAAGGCTCATCCACCCCTCTTAAAGTAGGTACTAAAGCTAAAAGCATTCGCCTACTATATGATGCGCCTGATGATCACGATATAGATTGCAAGATTGATGGTTTTGGTCAAATGAAGTTGAAGTCATCAGTCGTTAAAAAGGCTTAGAGCCTTTATTCAAAAGCTAAACTCAGAGAGTTTTAAGAATAAAATGAATCAATACAAGGCACTATTAAGTTAAAAGTTGGGGTTGAGTAGTCACTCTATTTAATCCTAATTTTAACGAAGTAGGGGTTTGCTTTAGGCGATAATAGCCAATTATAGGTCGTGAATACAGGTGCGAAGATCCAAGACAGTTAGTATTTATTGATTACTATTAATGCATAACTACTAACTAAATGAAACTATAAAAAACTACCATAGGTTAGCAATATCAGTCAATTATAGCGATACGGGAATTAAGTTTAGTAGCGTTCTAGCTTACGTTTACTCTTAAGGCTTAGGTAAGGCTAAGGCGAGATTTATAGCAGGTAATCATGAATCGACGGTTATATCCTTATAGAAATTATTAGATTCATAGAACCATCAATGCTAGTAGATTGGTTGTCATTCAAGTATCAGCATCAATTTAGTAGAGTGTACATAGCCTAGCAGCGTAGGGTATTTGCCCGTAAAATACACCTAGCCCAACCCCAGTGGGTCCATAATTGGTCAGCCCAATAGTTGAAGCGGGTACAACAGCAATGCTATTTATGCCTGTTTTTTTCTTAAGTAGATTGACGAATTGGTCATCTAAGCTTTTTTGGCCACTACTTATTACATAGGCAAATGAGTCAACTCTTTGTACAATATCGCCTAATTCGTGAATAATATACTCTAGCGCTCTATTCAAATTGCGGGCTTTACTGACCGGAATGACTTGACCCTCTTGGGTGGCTTGTAAAATAGGCTTAATTCCTAATAAATTGTTAAAAAAATCTCCAGATACATAGGGTTGATAGTTTGTTGAATTTCGATTGAAACTTGCTAAATCTTCAACCGCAAATAACATCTGGTAGCTAGCACGCAGCTCATCCAAACGGTCTACAATCCCAGGCATACTATGGCCTTGATTCATTAAAGACTCTGCTTCTAACGCAAAGAGTGATTCGCAGCTGCCTAAGTCTTTGCAGTCATAGACCGTTATCGCCATGCTATCTTGAAAGCTTTGAGATACTTTTTTTATAAGGTTATAGCTATTACACATTGCTGAGGATAGGGTTGTAACAAAAACCTCTTTAACATTAGCACTCTGTAATTTGGTCAAAATTTCAGCAACTTCAATAGCGGGTGCGGATGCTATATATATAGGCGACTTACTTACTTCTTGCATCATATACTGCAAGGATTGAGTATTAATATTTTTGCCATCCACAAATTCCACATTATTGATATATATTCTTAGTTGAATGGTTTGAATATCATTCCGAATATTAAGATTATCAAGTCCAGTGGAAGAGGTGCTTAAAACGATGCGACTCATATAAGGGGTTCCGCTGCTTAGTAATAAGTATGTTAATCACATCTTTAACTAATAACTAAAGTTCTTATGATGTATAAAAAATAATTATATATCATCCTAGTATATTTTAGTATGGCACCGATATTATCTAGATAATATTAATGGTTCACAGTCTAAGCTTGATTTTATCAAGTGGATACTATCCGTCATCATTATTCAGTAATTTATTTTAGGTAATTGATGAGTAAGTTATCTTAGTTTCCCTTAAAACACAATAGTATCAATAGTCAATTATTTTTCATTACATTACTTGATTTAACATAATGCAATTTTAGAAATGTGATGACTTAGTCTTTAAAGGGTACTATATACTTTGCTCAATCTTGCTATAATAAATTAAAGGCTGAAAAGCTTTGAAGTTTTATTTATAACTGGAGGTGGATAATGTCTAGCAAATCAAAGAAAATTGAACACACTGATGATGACTATATTACAGATGAAAAAGGTATTGAAAAATACGAAACAAAAAAGAAAAAGTCTGGTGCTAATATAGCGACTAAAGAAGCTATTGATGACGTATTATTGAAAGATTTGAAAGATGGCAATATCGATGGCATGTCGGAACATCTGCAATCGCTTATCGAAGATGCCTCTGCGGATGATTTAATTAAGCTTAAGAATTTATTTGCGAAACACGCCCTTGCTAACCATGTTAAAACAGGTTCAAAAAAAGATGACGAGTTGTCAGATAATTGGCGTGAAGGAGGATATCCTTATAAAAATCGTTTGTCACGTAAAAACTATGAAAAGCAAAAATATCATTTACAAGTTGAACTATTAAAACTGCAAAAGTGGGTTCGACAGAACGATCAGAAAGTGGTTATTATTTTTGAAGGTCGAGACGCAGCGGGTAAGGGGGGGTCAATCAAGCGATTCATGGAACACTTAAACCCACGGAGTGCCCGAGTTATTGCCCTTGAAAAGCCTACTGAGCGTGAAATGGGTCAGTGGTACTTTCAGCGTTACGTACAGCACTTACCTACATCGGGAGAGATGGTGTTTTTCGACCGTTCTTGGTACAACCGTGCCGGTGTTGAACGTGTTATGGGGTTCTGTACTGATGAGCAGTATGAGATGTTTATGAAGCAAGTGCCGGATTTCGAAAAACATCTTATCGAATCAGGCATTCACTTAATTAAGTTCTGGTTTTCAGTCAGTCGTGATGAACAGCGTCGCCGATTCAAGCAACGTGAAGCCCATCCTTTAAAACAGTGGAAATTATCACCCATTGATATGGCCTCATTGGATAAGTGGGATGATTATACTTTAGCTAAAGAAGCAATGTTTTATAACACAGATACTGCCGAATCGCCTTGGATTGTGATTAAGTCTGATTGTAAAAAGCGGGCTCGTTTGAATGCCATGCGTTATGTTTTAAATAAGCTGTCATACGATGGTAAAGATATGAAACAAGTGGGTAAACCAGACCCATTAATCGTTGGTCGTGCTGGTGCACTGTATGAGCTAGGCGAGAAAGATGATTTAGCGGTTGCTTAAATAGATATATTTCAAATATCCTATAAAAAATCCTGTCATTTTGAACTAACCCCCATAAGTTGGACACAACTTATGGGGTGTTTTTATGCGAATGCTAACGGATTTTGACGTCATATAATCTGTAGCCATAAGCATACTTTGATAGCGTTTTTCTTAATTATGCGCTTTTAGTAGTCATTAGATTTAATAATAGTTCCCTGATTTAATGTGTAAAAATGCCTTCTTTTAACCTTAAGATATCTACGCTACCCATATCCCAATCTTGATGGCTGATAATCACTAAAATGTCATCTTTTTGATGTTTTTGTATATTCTGCCACACCTGATTCTGAGTTTTATTATCGAGCCCAGCAAAAGGTTCATCGAGTAGTAAGACACGGCGTGGTTTTAACAAAAGCCTCGCTAGAGCGATACGCCTTGCCTGACCACCTGAAATAGCAGCGCCATACTCGCCGAGAGGCGTATCTAAACCTTGCGGCTGTGCCTGCAGCCAATTCGCTAATCCCACTTTTTCTAACGCTTCGACAAGTTCATTATCAGTGGCATCAGACTTACCTAGACGTAGATTAGCAGCTAAGCTTTGGTCAAAAATATCAAGCTGTTGACCCAAATAACCAAGTTGATCTTGCCAATCATAATCCTGCCATAGGGCACCATTTAAGAGGACTCTACCAGAAAGAACAGGCAGTTCGCACGCTAACATGTGTAGCAATGTAGATTTACCACAGCCAGATGGCCCTTTAATAATAAGAGGTGTGCCTGAGACAATATCAATATTCACATCTTGAGCACCTACCAAAGCATTAGAGATTTTCGCATAGACATGTTTTAACTCAGCGTACAATTTACCATTGGGTAATGGTGTCAATGGATTATTACCCCCTTTTTGTTCAGGTTGATTCACAAGCTGCTGGGCTTTATTACTCTCTGGAGAGCCGGAACTAGGTGTTAAAAGAGCGTTTAAACGGTTTTTAGCAGCAATACTATTACCGAGTGATAAGTAGTGCTGACCTAATGGGACAACGACTTCTTGAATACCTAATAAACCAAGGGTAACAGCGAGTACTAAGGGGACATCAATCGTTGAAGGATCTAGTTGACTTTGCGACTGTTTAGCGGCCGTAAATAACACCACCATTAAGCTTATATAAAACAGCCACTGGATGCCTAACATATAAAATGAGCGTCTTTTTTGTGCCTGCCACTCAAGCTCTTGTAAAGCAATATCTCGATCGGTATAGGGCTTGGTTTGGGCCTGCCATTGTTGCCATAGTAGTAACTGTGTGATGATAGATAACGGTGCGAGAAGTTTATGACGGCGTGATTCGGATATTGCTAACATCTGTTGGGCTTGATTAATACCCAAAATAGTGCCAAGTAGAGGCAATATCAAAGCGAATGCCAATAAAGAGAAAATAATAAGTTTTACTGGCAAAGGTAGTGGCAATACTATACCAATAAATAATGCTAATAAGACAACAGTAAGGGTGCTAATTAACCAAGGCGAAACCACACGCAAAATAAATTGGTCAAGTTTATCAATATCACTGACTAATCTATGCATATATTGTGAGGCATGCAGTGCATGACGTTGTTGTGATAGGGGTAGAGCAGCCATTTGATTAAAAAAGCGCAGCCTGAGTGTTTTCAATAAGTCAAATACTGCATGATGAGACACCATAAGTTCACCATAGCGGCCAGCAGTCCGAGCGATTGCTAGCATACGAATAATACCAGCAGGCAACATGTAATTAAACGTATGTGAACCTACTGCAACCATGCCTGCTAGAGCGGCACTAGTAATGAACCATCCAGAAACCATTAATAGAGCTATCATAGAAAGGGTAAAAACGAGACCTAAAATCCACGAAAACACCCATAAATCCAGTGATGGTTTAAACATATCCCGTAAGCGAAATACGGGCTGGATGCCTTGATAGCGGTCGTTTTTTATAGTCTCATTTGATTGGTTCATCTAACTACTCCAGAATTTGACAATGCTAGGGTAGCAGAGGTGTTCTGAACCGTAGGCTGAGCATCAATAGGCGACGTTATAGACAGCTTAACGACTTTATCAATCCAGTCTAATTGCTCAACTGCATGCGTGACCCAAATGACGGTTTTATTTCTGCTAAGGCGCTCTAATAAACGATTAATATGTTGTGCGGTATCTGGATCTAAATGCTCTGTGGGTTCATCAAGCAGCCAAAGGCTATCGTCACGTAGTAAAAGCTGGGCAATACCTAAGCGTTGTTGTTGCCCCCCTGACAAGCCTTGTCCCCTATCGCCAAGTTGGGTATCCATACCGTCTGGTAACCGTTGAATTAATTGCCATAATCCTACTACTTCAAGCGCATTAATTAATTGTTGTTCCGTTGCATTGGGGTTTGCTAAGAGCAGGTTATTACGTATGGTTATGGGCATCAGTGCTACTTGCTGAGCGAGATACCCCACATTTTGACGTATCATATCAGTATCAAAAGCTTTGTAAGGGAAGCTTTGATTACTATCAGAACTTACTAAGTAAATATCTCCCTCATATTTAACAAATCCCATTAGTGCTTGTAATAAGCTAGACTTACCGCTACCACTATCGCCGACCAAAGCCACTCTCTCGCCTGCTTTAATATCTAAGCTGACAGGCGCTAAGCGGGTTCTGTAAATGGGTAAGTCACTAACGTTTTTGTTTGATTGTGCCTTATGACTGTCATCTGCTGCTGTTAATATGGAACTATGAATACTTAGATGACGCAGTTGTAGTCCGAATGCTTTAGAAACATCAATGGTGTTAGACGTCTCTTCTTGATTAGCGGCTTTATGGTTGACAATGCTAACTGTGGACGTGCCGTTACTATCTATTTGGGTCGATTTAGATAACTGAGCTTGTTCGGCGGCAGTAATTATTGGTAGTAAGCTCTGCACAGCACCTTCAGCTTGTGCTTTTGCATGATAATCTGCTCCTAACTGGCGCAGCGGTAAGTAGAATTCAGGCGCCAGTAATAATATAAATAAAGCAGAAAAATAGTGAACAGGTATGTGACCTTTATCCCAAGGTAAAATACCTATCAATCCAAAGCCAAGATAAACCGCTACCAAAGCAATACTCAGTGCTGCTAATAACTCGAGTACAGCGCCATTTAAAAACGCAATTTTTAGTACCTCCATAGTACGGCGCCGATAGTCTTCACTGCTCACGGCAAGGTTGAGACTTGCTGTTTCAGTCGCTTGTAATCTCTTTAGGGTGGGCATACCGCGTACCCAGTCTAAAAAGCGTCCGCTTAACTGTGCTAGAGCGGTAAATTGATTTGCACTTTTACGTGCGGTTAAATGTCCGATTAAAATCATAAAAATAGGGACTAATGGAGCTGTCATCAGCAGTAGTATTGCAGCCAATAAACTTTGTGAGCCTACTGCGATTAATAAAATAAGGGGCGTGCTTGTGGCCACCTTTTTTTGTACGCTGAAGCTGCTTATAAATCCATCTAGCGCATCGGTTTGGTCGATTATTTGGCTAGATAAACTGCCATCGCTACCAAAGTGTTTTAAATTGGGGCCGAGAGCTGCCATAGTCGTTAATAGAGACTCTCGCAACTGGCTACGTAATTTAAGGCTAGCACGGCTACTGATTAACTGTCGTCCGCTATTAAGTAAAGGGCGCATTAGAAAACAAAATATAAGCCCTAAAAACCAGTAGTTAGAGACATCAGTTGATAAAGGAAAAGCATTGAAGTAGTTGGTAAGCCATGTACTAAAAATGCGAGCAAGCAAATAAGTCTGCCATACAAATAAGAGGGTGCTGACTACGGTAAGTAACCAAGCTAAATTGAGTGGACGACTGACCGTAGAGACAAGTTGCTTTAAAAACCGTTTTTCGGCGTTTGAGAGAGTTGCCATAAGGTTGTCTATCGCAAAGGATTGGCTACATATGTAGCATGAGTTTTTTATGTGTTATTGATTATAGAGACATACCTACTATTTTCAACAATGATTCGTACGATATATGATGCGTCAAGTGGCGTTACTCATTCAAGTTTTAGATTATCTAACTAGGTGTATTTAATCTTGATTATCAATCTTGCTTTATTTACCACTCAATAGTGACTGGTTAGTGTTCATTAATTTTTTATTTTCTTCTCAATATCGGCAGTAAACTGTTTGTTCATACACCCTATCACTGAGGTTATAAGCGATATGGGCACAATTGCTTAATCTAATGGATAAGTATTAGCCCATATAAAGGTTTTAACTAGTTGAACAGGTTAGGTTTTTAGTTCTTGAGTTAGGGTATGGCAAATAATATACTAATATGTATATTATCCGTTAAATGTGTATTGGTCTATTCTCACTATATAAATAAGCATTTCATTAAATTGTGAGGTGTTGATAGAGTCATTTATTGTTGGCTTCTTTAAAAATAGGGTAGTTTAGGGTGTAAATATGCCAGCAGCATATATATTTATTGCCGAAAATGATCACTTTTAAAGTCGTTAAATCTTATGGGTATGTAGGGCTTACAGTAGGGTTCAAAGTTAGATCATATAGTTAGTTAGAGGGATGATGGCTTTACGACACAAGGGGCATGTAAAGGTTATTTTCTTTATTCAACTAAGTATTGTTTAACCATCTATTAGGCCCTTCTTTTTAGGAGGTTTAGTATGATTACTGAACATCTAGTAGATATATCCCGCTTGCAGTTTGCGGTAACTGCACTTTACCACTTTTTATTTGTACCTTTAACCTTGGGCATGGTTTGGATTCTGGTTATCATGGAGTCTGTATATGTCTCTACGGGTAATCAGATATGGAAAGATATGACCAAATACTGGGGAAAGCTCTTCGGTATTAACTTTGCATTGGGGGTAACAACGGGTATCACAATGGAGTTCCAGTTTGGTACTAACTGGGCTTATTATTCACACTATGTGGGCGATATTTTTGGGGCACCTCTGGCAATTGAAGGTCTCATGGCATTCTTTTTAGAGTCCACCATGGTGGGTCTTTTCTTTTTTGGTTGGGACAGACTTTCACGAGCCCAGCATCTTGTGGTCACTATGCTAATGGCGCTAGGTACCAATTTATCAGCTCTATGGATTTTGATTGCCAATGGTTGGATGCAAAGTCCTGTTGGTGCAGCGTTTAACTACCAAACCATGCGAATGGAGATGGTCAGCTTCACTGAGATCCTATTTAATCCAGACGCTCAAAATAAATTTGTGCATACGGTATCGGCGGGCTATGTGGCTGCTTCCATGTTTGTTCTATCAATTTCCGCACTTTACTTGCTGAAAAAACGAGATGTAGCGTTTGCAAAGCGTAGCTTTCAAGTTGCTTCAGCATTCGGTATTGCCTCAATTCTAAGTGTCATTGTATTGGGAGACGAATCGGGTTATTCAATCGGCGCTGCACAGCAGACTAAAATGGCAACTATTGAAGCGATGTGGCACACCGAGCCAGCCCCAGCGGCGTTTAATTTAGTTGCCGGTATTAATGAGGCAGAAGGGAAAAACGATTGGCAAATCCAAATACCGTATGCAATGGGTATTATAGGTACTCGCTCTTTTGATAAAGAGATTCCGGGTATTCATGAGATTAAAGAGGTCAATCGGGAGCGTATTAAACATGGTATAGCCGCAGTTGGGCTACTTGAACAACTGCGTGAAAACCCTAAAGATGAGACGTTAAAGGCACAGTTTGAAGTCGTAAAAGATGATCTGGGCTTTGGGTTATTGCTCAAGAAATATACCGAAGATGTGTCACAAGCAACCCCTGAAATGATTCAAAAAGCGGTGGACGATACGATTCCTTCAGTGCTGCCTATGTTCTGGTCTTTTCGCGGTATGGTCGGCCTAGGCTTCTTAATGCTCGCCCTATTCATAGTCAGCATGTGGTCTACCGTTAAAGGTACTTTTGCTGAGAAAAAATGGTTATTAAGATGGGCAGTGATTATGCTACCTGCCCCTTGGATTGCCATTGAACTAGGCTGGTTTGTAGCGGAATATGGGCGTCAACCTTGGACTATCTATGGTGTGCTACCTACTCACTTATCAGTGACAAACTTTAGTGTGGCGAATGTCTATGGGTCGCTGGCTGGGTTTGTCGGTTTCTATACGATTCTACTTATCATTGAAGTTTACTTAATGGTTAAGTATGTAAAGCTAGGGCCAGCAAGTTTAGGTACCGGCCGTTATGATGGTGAGACACCACATGATGTTACTCCTGTTAGTGTCAAAGAGGAGATCGACCATGTTGTTTGATTATGAAACCCTAAAAATAATTTGGTGGTTACTTGTTGGCGCATTACTTATCGGCTTTGCTATTATGGATGGGCACGATATGGGTGTGTGTTCTCTGCTCCCTTTTGTCGGTAAGAATGATGATGAACGCCGTGTCATTGTCAATACAATAGGTCCTCATTGGGAAGGTAACCAAGTCTGGTTTATCACTGCTGGTGGTGCCCTATTTGCAGCTTGGCCAATGGTATATGCATTGGCATTTAGTGGCTTTTATTGGGCAATGATGGCGGTACTGTGGGCATTATTTTTCCGACCAGTTGGCTTTAAATATCGCAATTTGATTAAAGACCAACGGTGGCGTAACGCATGGGACTGGGGTCTGTTTGTTGGCTCATTCGTTCCAGCAGTGGTGTTCGGTGTGGCGTTTGGGAACCTATTTTTAGGGGTGCCGTTTAGCTTTGATAATACGATGCGCTCAACCTATACCGGTACGTTCTGGAATTTATTAAATCCATTCGCTATCCTCTGTGGTCTGGTTAGTGCCACTATGCTTATTATGCAGGGGGGGACTTTTCTGGCGCATCGAACTGAAAATGGAATTCAAGCACGCACAAAGAAATACACCATGATTACTGCGATAGCGATGGTGGTATTATTTGTCGCAGCAGGTTTCTGGATCCAGTCTATTGATGGCTACGCTATTGTATCGCAAATTGATCCCGCTGCTCAGCCGAACCCACTAACCAAAGAAGTGGTGCTGCAATCTGGTGCATGGATGGCAAACTTTGAGACGTACCCTTGGGCATGGGCATTCCCAGTACTGGGTGTAGTGATGCCGTTGATAACAGTAGCGTTATTAAAAGTAGGCAAAACCTTAACTGCCTTTGTCACTTCAAGCGTTGCTGTTCTTGGTGTCATTATGACAGCGGGTATTGCTTTGTTTCCATTTATTATGCCGTCATCAACCTATCCAAGTGCCAGCTTAACTATTTGGGATAGTGTGTCTAGTCATCTTACTTTGATGATTATGTTATATGTGGTGGTTCTATTACTCCCGCTTGTGGTTTTTTATACTGGCTGGGCCTATAGTGTGATGCGCGGTAAAGTTACCGTTGCTTATATACGTGAAAATGATCATACCGCATATTAATACCAAACCAAAAGCTAAAGGAGCTTTGACAAACTCGTTTAGCCTTAATTTTTGGCATTGGTATAACTAAATTTAAATATAAGATTAAATGGAGAACACTATATGTGGTACTTTGCTTGGATATTAGGATTAGGTTTTGCTGTCCTCCTTGCCATTGTTAACGCTATATGGCTGGAAAACGAGCAAGGTCGTCTAGATTCTGTTAAGGCCGAAAGGGAACGTAGAAAAAACCTGAATCGTGACTAATGATTGTCATTAAATTATCGTGAAATTTTTGATAAATGATGAATAGATAAAAAGTGAGCTCTTAAGGGTTCACTTTTTTTTGGTATGATATTGATAGCAGACCTTAGTAATAGCTGTTGGTATTGAAGGTTAACATAATATATAGTCATCACATTTAAAGCCTGTAACAGTAGTAGCCTATTCAAATGTATAACATCGACACATTTCTCGATGGCCTATAACAGCATTAAATTCAATTAACGAAAGCTACCACATTGTGAATGAGACTAACCCATTTAATTAATAAAAAGAGTTTTGATATGAGTACTAAAAATGAACAATTATTTTTACAAGCCAAAAAACATATTCCAGGTGGGGTTAATTCGCCAGTTCGTGCTTTTTCAGGCGTGGGCGGCACACCTATCTTTATACACAAAGCTGCCGGTAGCAAAATTTATGATACTGAAGATAACCCTTATATTGACTATGTTGGCTCGTGGGGTCCAATGATTTTAGGACACGCACATCCAAAAGTGATTAATGCTGTTAAAGCCGCTGCCGACGATGGTTTAAGCTTTGGTACACCGACGCCGTTTGAGACCACAATCGCTGATATCATTTGCAATATTGTACCGAGTGTTGATCTCATTCGTATGACCAACTCAGGTACGGAAGCGACTATGAGTGCCATCCGTTTGGCACGTGGATATACCGGCCGAGATAAAATTGTTAAGTTTGAAGGCTGTTATCATGGTCACTCAGATAGCTTATTGGTTAAGGCAGGCTCTGGCATGTTAGATATTGGCGAGCCGACATCAAAAGGGGTGCCCGCTGACTTTGCAAAACATACCATTACCCTGCCTTATAATAATCCCCAAGCCATCATAGAGTGCTTTGAGAAGTGGGGCGATGAGATAGCCTGTGTTATCGTTGAGCCAATCGCCGGTAATATGAACATGGTTATTCCAACGCAAGAGTTTCATAATACCTTACGTGCAGAGTGTACTAAAGGCGGGGCGGTACTTATATTTGATGAAGTAATGACCGGGTTTAGAGTAGGGTTAGGTGGTGCACAAGCTCACTTCGGTATAGATCCTGACTTAACCTGTTTTGGTAAGATTATTGGGGCAGGTTTGCCTGTCGGTGCATTTGGGGGTAAAAAAGATATCATGGAATGTATTGCCCCCATGGGCGGTGTATATCAAGCGGGCACGCTATCAGGCAATCCACTTGCTATGCGAGCTGGTATTGCCATGTTTGAGGACTTAACAGCGGATGGCTTTTACGATACAGTTGCTCAAAAGGTAGATTATTTAGTAGATGGCATTCAATCCGCAGCCGATAAACAGGGTATCAATTTACGTACCAATAAGCTTGGTGGTATGTTTGGGGTATTCTTTGTTAAAGATAGCCATATAGGTACGCCGCAAAATTTTGACGATGTTACCGCTTGCGATATGAATAAATTTAACACCTTTTTCCATGGTATGTTAGAGCGAGGCATTTATTTAGCGCCATCTGCTTATGAGGCCGGTTTTATGTCATCTAAACATTCAACTGAGGATTTAGACATTAGCATAAAAGCGGCTAAAGATGTATTTACTGAAATGGCTAAAAGCTAACACTATTTCAACGTACTGAGTCATTAAAAGGCCATCCAAATTTTGGATGGCCTTTTTGCGGTTGTTAATAAATCATGACGGCATATTATGTGTGAATAAACATGACAGGGTAATAAATAATGGGGCAAATCTAATAATATGATAAATCCAGTTAGATTTTATGTATATCAAGTTTTATTCTTATCAGTTTTTATTGTTCAATGTTAAGCTGAAAATTAAATTATCGTAAATTTAATACTGGTAAAGCTTCAACAACCTCCCAAAATTTAATTAAATTATAATTAGTCTCTAATTGCGTCTAAGTTACCTTGCCACTTTTTAGCATAAGTGATTTAATATTAGTGTCGTCCATTAACGTTAAATCTTTTGAACATAAAGTACCTAAAATTTTTTTAAAAAGTCTTTGAAAGAGTCTCTCACTCATCTTATCGTCCCCTTATTTTTACGCATTAGAGGTATCTTATTTTCACATGTCTACTAATTTTCTCGCTAATAATGAACTCATGGCCGCTATTGATATTGGCTCAAACAGTTTCCACCTTGCGATTGCTCGCTTAGATCATGGAGAAGTACGCAAAGTTGCGTCGATGTCTGAAAAGGTGCAACTAGCGGCAGGTCTAGATGAGAATGACATATTAGATGAAGACGCTCAGCAGCGTGGACTTGACTGTCTGACTAGATTTATGGGGCGTTTGGAGTCTGTATCCCCAGATAGACTGCGTATTGTTGCTACGAATGCGCTGCGTCAGGCCAAAAACTCTAAAGACTTTATTAGCCGTGCTAACAAAATCCTGCCAAAACCGATAGAGATTATTGCTGGGCGCGAAGAAGCCCGTTTAATTTATTTAGGGGTATCACATACGAATGCCAGTAGTGATAAGCGATTAGTCATTGATATTGGTGGTGGTTCAACCGAATTTATTATTGGTCAAGAGTTCGAGCCGATATTAACTGAAAGTTTGCAAATGGGCTGTGTTGCTTATACTAAGAAATACTTCGATGAGGGTGAGATTAATGAAAAGCAGTTTGATAAAGCCGTGGTTGCTGCTCGCAAAGAAATTCTAGCGATCAGTAGTGCCTACCAAAAAACAGGTTGGACGAGTGTGGTAGGCTCAAGTGGCACTATCAAAGCGGTGCGTAATGTGTTGGTATCCCAAGGTCTTACAGATGATCAAGAACGAATTACGTATCAAGGTGTAAAATCTTTACAACACCAACTGATTAAGTGTGGACATATTGATAATATCGATTTAGAAGGGGTTAAAGAGCATCGTAAAGCAGTTTTCCCCGCTGGCGTTGCGGTACTGCGTGCTACTATGAAAGTAATGGGGATAGATAAAATAACCTATTCAGATGGCGCTTTACGAGAAGGTGTCATGTATGACATGCTTGGTAGGTTTGCCAGTGAAGATGTCAGAGACAGAAGTGTTCAGGCTTTAATAGAACGTTATTCCGTTGATAAGATACAAGCAAAACGAGTTGTGAAAACCTGCCACCAGCTATTTCAGCAAGTTCAGCATCGTTTAGGGCTTAATAATGAAGATGCCGATTTATTACGGCGTGCTGCTTATTTACATGAAATAGGATTGGCTATTAGCCATAGCGGCTATCACCGTCATAGTGCCTATTTACTTGAGCATTCCGATGTACCAGGTTTTTCACAAGTCGATCAGATGCGCATGGCTCAACTGGTGCTTAATCATCGACGCAAGCTAAAAGCAGAGATGTTTGATCAGGCCCAGATGATCGGGGGGAGTAGCTTAGTTAATTTATGTTTATTATTACGCCTCGCTGTTTTAGCACACCACAGCCGTAGTGATAATGATCAAGATTTACTCTCTCTTTCTATAAAAGATAATGACCGATGGCAAATATGCCTTAATGCTTCTAGTGACTCTCGTCCATTAATATTTGCTGATTTAAATGAAGAAGTCGATCAGTTTAAGAGATGGGGGATTGATCTTATCGTTAATACCGAGAATGATGGCGGCTAGTTTAAGCACTGGCTAAGACACATAAATTAATCAATAAATCACTCATCAACAGGATGAATGATATATAATAAGTTTACAACTGTTCGCCAAGATTTAGAAAGAACCTAAAGTTGGCAGAGAGAAAAAAGGAAAATATAAGGATATATAATGAGTGTTGTTTGGGAAAGTGTTGGTTTAGCAAGACATACAAAGCGTCCTTTATTTATGGACTATGCTAGCCAGATATTTACAGAATTTGATGAATTGCACGGCGATAGAGCATTTGCTGACGATAGGGCTGTTATTGGTGGTTTAGCGAGATTTAATGGTGAGCCTGTCGTAATTATTGGACAACATCGGGGGCGTAGTACTCGTGAGCGTATTGCTCATAACTTTGGCATGGCATATCCAGAGGGTTACCGTAAAGCAATTCGATTAGTGAAGCTTGCTGAACGCTTTAATTTACCAGTTATGACTTTTATCGATACGCAGGGGGCTTATCCTGGTGTTGGGGCAGAAGAGCGTGGTCAAGCGCAGGCGATTGCAGAGAGTATTGCTACCTTTAGTAGCCTGAAAACGCCTATCATTGTCACGATTATTGGTGAAGGTGGCTCTGGCGGTGCACTGGCGATAGGCGTGGGCGATAAAGTAAATATGCTCCAAAATAGTATTTATTCCGTTATATCGCCAGAAGGCTGTGCTTCCATCTTATGGAAGACTGCTGAAAAAGCGTCTGAAGCATCTGATGCGTTGAAATTGAATGCAAGCAACTTGTATCAACTTGGATTGATCGATGCGGTCATTGAAGAAGGTAAGGGCGCTCATATTGACGCTAAACCCATAATGGATAAGCTTAAAAATCTATTAACAGAGCAACTAGCAGAATTAAAAGCATTGACTACTGATGAGTTAGTCGAGCAGCGTTATCAACGTTTAAAAGGCTTCGATTCCCTAGTAAGTCTGTAAGTTTTGCCTCGCTAGGCTTAACTGCGAAACTATTTTATTAAACTATATTCTTTATGAAGACAGGTTTTGAGCCTGTCTTTTTTAATGGCGAATGTAGCACCTTATCTATTCTATAAATAATCCTGTCTTATAAACGTTCCTGTTTTATACCCGTATATCCTTGGTACTTATTTAAATGTATTCAAATTGCTAATAGAACTGACATTGATTGGTAGTTTGACCTATACTAAATATAATTTCTGACTAAATATATATACTCATTCATGATTGCAATGAGAAGTGTATTGGGTAGTGTTCATCCCTAAACTACCTATCAATTGCTCGATTATACCTTTTTCTAAATATGATATACCGATGAGGTTTACCATGCGTAAAATACCTGTTTATAATCATCCTGCTGCTGGCTGGTCTGCTTTAGTTGAATGTGCTGGTGTGTTGATGGATTACAAAGCCTTTCTACGTGGTAGCTATAGTGTTTTAAGCAGTAATCAACCTGAAGGCGGCTTTGATTGCCCGGGGTGCGCATGGCCAGATCATAAAACACCCAAAACGATTGATGTTTGTGAATCGGGTATCAAGGTACTTGCCAGTGAGACCATGAGTACGTGTGCAGATTCCGCATTTTTTGCTAAGCACCGTGTTAAAGAGCTGCAAACATGGTCAGGTTATCAGCTAGATCAGGCAGGTCGACTATCACAGCCTATGCGCTATGATGCCGAGCAAGATAAGTATGTGGCTATATCATGGGAGGATGCTTTTTCATGTATCGCACAGCAATTAAACAGTTTGGGCTCGCCAAATGAGGCGCTATTTTATACGTCGGGTCGAGTGACCAATGAGCCGGCATTTATGTATCAACTGTTTGTGCGTCTATTCGGTACCAATAACCTACCTGACTGCTCTAATATGTGTCACGAGCCAACCTCGGTAATGCTGTCTAAGCAAATAGGGGTAGGTAAGGCCACTGTCGTTCTGGAAGATTTTGAGAAGGCAAAACTCATTTTAATGTTTGGTCAAAATCCAGCAACCAATCACCCGCGTATGCTTGAGATGTTAGCGTATGCTCATGAACAAGGGTGCCGAATCATTTCAATTAACCCAATGCGTGAGCAAGGGTTACGCCGCTTTAGAAACCCGCAAAAAGTAACCCATATGGTGGCGGGAGGCAGTGATGAGATGGTGGATGAGGTAATACAAATCCAAATTGGGGGTGACACTGCGTTGCTTACCGGCATGGCAAAGTGGCTTATTGAAAATAACAAAATCAACCAAGATTTTATTGATAAGCAGACAGCAGGCTTTAACGAGTTTAGCCAGTGGGTACAAGCACAGAGTTGGGCTGATATCCAACTAGGATGCGGTATTAAACAAGCTGATATCATTAGTTTGGCTCGCTTAGTAGCTGATAGTCCAGCTACTATTTGTACGTGGGGAATGGGTATTACCCAGCATGTGCAAGGTGAAGACAATGTGGCAATGATTACGAACCTGTTACTGCTTATGGGAATGATAGGTATAGAAGGTGCTGGTGCTTCACCGGTACGCGGACATTCTAATGTACAGGGCGATCGTACTATGGGGATTCACGAGAGTCCCGCCCAAACACTATTAGATAGCTTGGAGCGTATTTTCAAGTCGCCCATGCCCCAAGAACCTGGCTATGATGTTGTCAAAGGTGCTCAGGCAATGACGCAAGGTAAGATAAAAGCCTTTATTGCGATGGGTGGGAACTACTCAGTTGCCGCACCAGATAACAAAGCAATCCAGCAGGCGCTCGCTAATAATCAGCTGAACGTGTTTGTGGCCACTAAACTCAATGAGACCATGCTGTATCCAGGTGTAAATAATATTATATTGCCTTGTTTGAGTCGTACTGAACGCTTTAGCACAGTTAATGGGAATCAGTTTGCCACAATTGAAGACTCTATGTGCCAGATTGTGCCGACGCAGGGGCGATTATCCCCTATTAGTGACTCCCTTAAATCTGAAGCACAGATTGTCGCTGGAATTGCGATGCATTTATTCGGAGAAGATAGCGTTATTGACTGGAAAGCACTGAGTGAGGATTACGATCTGGTGCGTGATTATATTGCCCAGACTATCGATGGGTTTGAAAATTTTAATGTGCGTATACGAGAAAACAAGCGTGGATTTCATTTGTATCATCCTGCCCGCCATTATGAATGGCATACAGAGAGTGGTAAAGCGCAGTTCGAAGTGCCCCTGTATCCTATCACTTATGTGGCTAAAGAGATGCATGATAAAACAGTGGCATACACTCAGAAGTCATTACCTCAACACGAAGTTGAGAATCAAGGCTCGCAGCAATCCATTTGGCAATTTACCAGTGTCCGTAGTCACACCCAGTTTAATACCACTATCTTTGGTCATGAAGACCGTTACCGGCAGACCAAACGCCGAGATGTACTATTTATGCATCCTGATGAGATGAGTAGAATGGGTTGGAGTGAAGGCGATAAAATCAAGGTCATCCGTGAGGATAGCCAAGGTAAACGGCGTACCCTAGGGCCATTAATATTGACTAAAATGGATATCGCAGCCAATGCGGTCGCTGCCTACTACCCAGAATGTAATGACTTAATGGATTTAGACAGCCATGCACCTGAGTCGCATATTCCTTCCTATAAATCGGTAACCGTTGAGCTACAGCACATTACGGAGGCAGCATCTGCTTAGCCAGCTTCTTGACCGAAAGTTTTCTTAACAAGGTTAGCGTCAATGTAGGTCGTAAGCCGCTTCATGCCTATGTGCTTAATGGCCGTACGCTTCATGACTATGTTTCTTGCACCACACATTTCCAAACATTGGCGCCCCACAATTACCCTATACAACGGTATTTCGATAGCAGACAATGCGATGATAGTTGACAGTGTAAAATCACATCCTATAAAAAAGAGTGTTGATGAAGAGCTTGCATTAGATGCTGCTCATAAACAGGTGCCTCTTGCTCGTCAGCACATGACGCAGCGAGATTTTTATCGCTTAACTGAGTTAAAGCAAGCGAGATCGGCTCAGTTAAATGTCAGCTTGACCCCTGAAAGTCTGGCAGTAGAAGCGGCAATAGCCATTGTGATCAATGGTATCCATTATGCGGTGCTTATGGCAAGTCCTAGTGAGCTTGAGTATCTGGCTATTGGGTTTTTATTCAGTGAAGGTCTGATTGAACATAGCCATGAGCTGCTAGATTGGGAAATTACCCAGCTAACGCCCTCTTCAAGCTTGCAAGACTTTACCAGTCGAAGCTTTGATGAGCCGGCGACATTTGCGGCTCTGGTGCAACAATTACAGTATTATGATGCCTATGTGGTTCAGCTAACCTTAAGCCAGCGCCGTCATCAGCGTATTCAAGCACAGCGCCGTCAACTTGCTGGGCGTACTGGTTGTGGTATGTGTGGTATCACAGGGCTGAAGCAAGCTCTACCCGATTTAAGTGCATATCAGCACGATTTTGCCTCTAAGCCTAATTTAGATGAACTGCTCAGACTGCGTGACCAGATAACCAAGGCTCAGCAGACGCACCAGCTCACTGGCGCTGTTCATGCAGCAGCGACTTTATATAAAGATGAGCTGCAAATTTTTGAAGATGTGGGCCGCCATAATGCACTGGATAAGTTGATTGGCTGGCAGCTATGTCATCAGGCTGAGCTTGACTGCGTGGTCATGACCTCAAGGCTGTCGATTGAACTGGTTCAAAAAGCAGTCCGTTGTCGATTACCTTGGTTAGTGGGTATGTCGGCGCCTACCAGTACAGCGGTACGAGTAGCACAGCAATATGGTCTTGGATTAGCAGGATTCTTAAGGGATAATAGAGTAACTTATTATTCTGGAAGCTTTGTTCCTAGAGAGCTATAGTTCTCATTAGTTGTCTTTTTAGCACACCTGCTAATTTCTTAAACGCTTCTTTAATAGTCCTTATTTATGATTGCCTTTGCAGCCCCTTTAATATCAGCCTTAATAACAAGTCTCAATCAGCATCGACAACAGCTAAACGGCAAGCGTATTTGGCTGGCGTGTAGTGGTGGACGTGACTCATTGAGCTTAGCAATGCTGTGTCGTCAGTTATTTGATGAAGGTCGATTGCCTTTTCTACCCCAGCTATTACATGTAAACCATGGTATGCAAGAATCAAATGTAGCATGGGCAAAGCAGGTAAAAGACTGGGCAGATAATAACCACATGTCTTGCCATGTATTAACCATTCACAGCGATATTAAAACTGAGCAATCTGCTCGGCAAGCTCGTTATGAGGCTATGATAAATGCGATGAATTCGGATGATGTGCTTATGTTAGGTCATCACATGGATGACCAAGTCGAGACTGTATTAATGCGCCTATTTAATGGGGCAGGGGTAAATGGCCTTAGCGGCATGGCTGACTTCTCTATTAAACGTTTCATGTTAAATGAAGATCATACTGATATAAAAAAATGTGCATCCGATAAAGCCATCCATTTATGGCGGCCTTGGTTGACGGTAAATAGGTCGCAGATTACCGCTTATGCTAAAGCCAGTAGACTACTCTATATAGATGACCCAACTAATGTGGTTAACTTAACTAGCGAGACTAATCATTCAAAGGCTAATTATTCAGAGTTTGGTGCCACTTTAAATGTAAATGATAGGGCATGGCTACGTAGTGTACTGATGCCGATTGTTACTGAACGTTATCCGCGCGCTGTTGAAGCTATATTTAGAACCAGCCAGCATATGCGTGATGCTAGTCATATTATTGATGAGCAGATTGAAATAGAATTAAACCGCTTATCCATAAACCCTCAAAGTATTCATACCCTTACCGATATGCAGTCGGTCATTGATATCAATAAACTGCACAAATTATCGTCTGCTATGCAGTCAGCAGTGATACATGCATGGTTGAGTCCAACCAGTTTAGAGTTACCACCCGCTAAACACTTGGTAAATGATGTGTTGAGACTGTCTCAACGTACAGATAACAATCATCAAACCTGTTTATTTTGGGACAATAGCTTATATAAATATGAGATTCGCCGTTATCAACAGCGGTTATATCGACTTAGAATGGATTGGCTCAACTGGCTTGATGTTAAGCCTGAAATAACAGAAATAAAGGTTACTAATCATACAGCTTCAACTATACCTGAGTATCATGAATTAAAAGCTGATAAATCAAATTTTGTGTGGCGGGTTGGTCACATGCCCAAACTAATTGAATTCATTTTTGAAAAAAAGTTAGCATCTGATGCTGATAAAAATTCAAATTGGGTGTTACGTTTTGAGTTATTGCCTCGTGATATAAAGCTTGCCTTAGCAGGTAGGGTAGGAAGAAAGTCTGGCAAAAAACTATTGCAATCAATCAATCAACCTGCGTTCATGCGTGACTCTGTGGTGTTGTGTTCCTTAGTCAAGCAGAGGGATAACGTAAGCTGCTATCAAAATGAAACCCTTTTTCCGCTGTTTATAGTGGCAATCAATGATATTTATCCAATACAAAGTGAGTTTGTGGATAAGATAGTAGGTTTGAGGAATAATCATCAGCTTGTCACTCAAGTGGTATATTCTGAGACTGGCTAATCATCACTTAATCAGTACTTGGGCATTGGTTAGCTATATGAGTTCTATAAAATAAGTTTTATAAGGTGTCATTTTTGCGAAAGAGTTTGCAAGAGAATCTGCCAAGATACTTTATGAGAATAAGCGGTCAAAAATAGCCACATGAAAACCATCAAAGCGATATGTTACACTAAGCAGCATTTTGATTTTAATAGTGCTAAAAGTTTAGTGTACGTATTTTCCAGCAACAATATCAAGAATAGGCCTATCAAAAATGGCATATCAAGAATAGAGAAAGGCTTTTTCCGAATAAGCTGCACATAAAGGATGGCTGAGGGTGTTATGAAAAATATTTTAGATAAAAAAAAGATTATGTTTATTGGCGGCGGTAATATGGCTCAAGCCTTAATAAACGGTTTGCTTGGGAGAGGGGTTAAGCCTAAAAACATTATTGTTTCTGATCCACATATCCAAAAAAACGACCTTGTCACAAGTCGAGGCATTATTGGAATTGATCCAAAATCGCCTAAGGTTAAAATATATCTTCAGGATGCTGATGTGGTATTACTAGCGGTAAAACCCCAAGTTATGAAAGCAGCTGTAGAAGATTTTGCTGACGTATTGGAGACTCAATTAGTTGTTTCAGTGGCAGCTGGTCTTTCAATGCAAACCCTAAGTAATATGTTAGGTGGATATCAAAAAATAGTACGTACTATGCCAAACACACCTTCGACAATTCAAAAGGGTGCATCAGGGCTGTATGCAACCGACATTATTAAGCAGGAAGACAAAAAATTAGCCGAAGCCGTCATGGCAACGTCAGGTTTAGTCAGCTGGGTAGATGACGAAGTGTTATTACATGCGGTAACCGCTGTATCAGGTTCAGCACCTGCTTATTTCTTTTACATGATCGAATCGATAATCAATGCAGGTATTGAGTTAGGCTTAACTGAGAAGCAAGCAGGAGCGCTTGCCATGCAAACGGCTTTAGGTTCTGCACAAATGGCCATCGCTAGTGATGAAACACCTGCCCAGCTTCGACATAAAGTTACCTCGCCAAATGGTACGACACAAGCAGCTATTGAATCCTTACAAGACAGTCATTTTAGTCAGATAATGCAAAAAGCAATGCAGGCTTGCTATGACAGAAGCGAAGAAATCAGTGAAGAGCTACGCAATTAGATTGCCGATAGATCTTTATAAAGTAGTACATCCCATTTATTTTAAGCCCAATTAGTAAGAGTATGCTGAATGACTAGTCCTATTTTTACCATATTTAATATGGTTATAAACTTTGCCATGTTGCTGGTTTTTATCCGGTTTATGTTACAGTTCTCAGGAATTGAACGTAATAACCCTTACGTTGAGCCAGCGTATAAAGCGACCCAAGTCGTTGATGTGTTTGGTCGCATCTTTCCAACCGTAGGTGATGGCCGTATTAGTCTGGCCGCGGTCATGTTATTGTTTTTGTTAAAGCTCGTTGACATATCGGGCAATGCCGCGCTACTGGGTTATGGTTACACTCCGGTAAAGCTGTTTTTTGAAGGCACGCTGTCACTGATTTTAGCTTTCTTACGGGCTGCTCGCTATTTAATTATTGGCTCAATTATCATTAGTTGGATTGTCGTGTTTACCCAAAAAATGCATCCTATTTTAGGTATTATCATGCAAATGGCAGAGCCGATACTTGCTCCATTCCGTCGCATTACTCCAAACCTTGGTATGCTTGATTTATCGCCAATGATCGCTATTTTTGGTTTATTATTAATTGAAATTATTGTGACTACTATTGCAAATAATTTGGCGCCGATGTTCGGTTAATAAAAAGTTATGTATTTTATAGATGTACAGTGTTTATGGCTGAATAGCATTTATGACAGACATGAACTTATTGAAGTTGATTCTCTATGTGCTGTGTTAATGAGTACAATACTGAATTAGTTATTAATAAGCGTAAATCAACCTTGCAAAGCTAGATTATTTTGCTATAATACTCGCCCACGACATGATGCAATAAGCTGGATTCTTTAGCTTTTGCATAGGTCGTGGTCTATATCGTCACGGTGAAGTGGGTGAGTGGCTGAAACCGCACCCCTGCTAAGGGTGTATACGTTAACGCGTATCGAGGGTTCGAATCCCTCCTTCACCGCCATTTTTAAATATATAATTTAATTAGTGTTGCAATTTATAGTTATAAGTTATTAAATTCAACAGTTGCTAAATAAATAATTAATTAAAAGTGATTGACTAAATAGAAATATTGGCTATAATAGCCAGCCTGTTAATAGCAGTACATCGCCTTTAATAAGAAGTATCGCTGTTAGTAAGAAGTAAAGTAAATAACTTCTTAAATACCATTAGTAACTATCTCAGTCTATTAAAGATGAAAGTTATTTATCAAGTGTATTTATAGGAAGGTTTCAGAAAACTTATTAGATAATTATGCGCCTTTAGCTCAGCTGGATAGAGCACTTGGCTACGAACTAAGGGGTCGGGAGTTCGAATCTCTCAAGGCGCACCATCTAATGTACAGAGTCAGAACTGGTATAAAATTTACTATCATTTTAAAGTGTCTATTTTATCTGTCGGCTGATTTACCTGATCTCATTTATTGTTCCAACCTACTATTTATCGTTCTAACCTAACATTTATGGTTCTAACCTAAGTAGTTACTATATTTTAATCGCCCTAAGTTTTGGCGATTTTTTTGTGCGTGTGCTTTTTGTATACCTGTATGTTATTCAATATTTTTGACTCCGCCTTATGAGCAAAAATACGCTACAATGCTAGACTTATTATGATTATACTATTTTAGGTTAACTTTATTTTATGAAAAAATTACATCATATAAAAAAAAGTAAGGTTAATACAGATCCTATTAATCGTAGCAAAAGCGATACTAAGAAATCTAGACCGAGTGGTATTGAAGGCGTGAGTATATCGGGCGAACCTGAAGTGGCGGGGGCAGGTTTGCGGATGATTGCAATTATTTATGATGGTATGCTTATTCTCGCCCTATTATTTTTAGTGGGTACAGTACTCACTGTGATAGGAACTATGATGACTATGGAGACAGGAGTTACCTCAGATCAAGCACAAACGTTACCGCAGTGGTATCAAAATCTCGTATTAACGCCAGCATTCATCATCACTCTCATCGGATTTTATGGGCTATTTTGGCGCCGAGCTGGTCAAACGCTTGGTATGCAGACTTGGCGATTAAAAACAGTAACTAGCACGGGTCAGCTGTTAAATTGGGGACAAACGGTTAAACGCATTTTGGCGGCATGCCTCGTTCCCGTATTATGTGGCTTAGTTGGTTTAGCATTACATGGGTCGCGAAGCGCTATGTTAGCGAGTGCTTTTATCGGCATCATTTTTAATTATGTTTTTTGCTCATTCAATCGGCGTAGTTTGGCGGTACATGATATTTTATCCAATACGGTTACCCTTAAGATGCCAAAGATTCATCACCAAGGATTATTTAAATCGCTCAGAAAGAAACAATAGCCTTTGTCAGTGGCATAAGTGCATAGTTAAATTGTATACCGATCGCTTAATTCTGAGATTAAATGTAGTTCATCTTGCTGACTTGTTATCAGTTGAATAGATATAAGTAAGCACTGCTAGCATTATTCAAACGTTCATACAAAACTTATGCTAACTATGACGGTAACTGCGTAGATTAATCGGTATAATCTAGACATGAAACAAACTGTCGATCGTGTGATTAGGAGATAACTATGAGCAAGCAAAATAATATCAACCTTAAGCAAGATATTTTTGCAGCGTTGATAGCTAAGCATGAAGTTCAACGGGACTTATGCGATAAGCTTGAAGCCACTGATAATAGAGATCAGCGCCTATCTATCTATAATGAGCTTAAGCTTGAGTTACAAGCGCATGCAGCGGCTGAAGAGCGTCATTTATACGTTCCAGTCATGCAGCACGATGAGGGTTTGGAGTTATCGCGCCATGCAATTACTGAACATCATGAAATGGATGAAATGATGGAAACGTTAGATGATGGACGTGTTAGTATTGATAATTGGAACGATACCTGTGCCGATTTGATCCATAAAGTACGACATCACTTAAAAGAAGAAGAGAACGAATTTTTCAAAGAAGCAAGTCAGATACTTGATGACGATTTGCAGCAGCGCCTTGGTGCTTTATATCAAGTTGAACATGATGAGTTTGCACTAAACCACAAAGATATGTAGCGTAGATCGTACACATAAAAAAGCACCGCTAAGCTATAGCGGTGCTTTTTTATGTGTATTGTTCGTTCATTTGCCAAACGGTCAATTCAGTCAGTAATGGGGATTTAATATGATTCTTGAAGTATTCGTGTGTCAAACTGACTAAGCCTACTATTTTAGTTACTTGTATCCATTTTATATCTTAATTTAATTTTGGGGTTAGCTATGCCAATACTTACTCTATTAATAACCGTTAGTCTATGATCTTCATACTTAGCAAGCTTGAAGAATTTATGTCGCAGTAAAGGCGGTTAAGTAGCGCCTTTTAATCAGGAGGTTCTAATTAAGCGCTTTTGCTGAGTGATTATTATAGTCAAAGAAGTCTAAAATGGTTACAAGGCAATCGAGTGCAAGTACTACTGGAGTAGGCTTAACGAGGTTAACGCCGTAACCGTTTAGTAGTTCGCTGACTATAGTATGCAATTGGTCAATTAAGTAAGCGAAGTTAACCCTAACCAAATAGAATATCCTATAAAGGCTGCTATTAATATAACCCCACTTTTTAGCTTAAGTTGATTTTGATGTTTAAAGGCAAAAATAGATAGCACAAATAATAATAGAGTAGAAATACCCACCATTAGCATATCTCGGGTTAGGATTTCAGGTTCAACACTCATGGGGCTAATAATAGCGGCGAGTCCAACCACGGCCAATGTATTAAATAGGTTGGATCCAATAATATTACCCAGTGCCATCTCATGTTTACCCCGTCTTGCCGCCGTTATACTAGCGACTAGTTCAGGTAATGAGGTGCCAATGGCTATGATTGTCAAACCTATAATAAGCTCACTAATGCCCCAGAATCTGGCCAGTTCAACAGCGCCCCATACAATAGCGCGCGAGCTAGCAATTAATAACCCTAAACCAACAAGCACAGTAAAGAATGCTTTAGTGGTGTTAATATTATGACTACGCTCAATTTTGCTATCATGATTACTACGTATACTCAAAAAAATTTGAGTTAATAACACAATAATAAGGGCTGCAATAAGAACCACACCATCAATTAATGATAGATTTCCATCGGTTAGTTGCCAAGCCGCTAATAGCGTTATTATCAATAGCAAAACCATATCGTGTTTTACAACCGAGCTGGAGACTAAGATAGGACTAATCACGGCAGTGGCACCAAGTACTAAGGTAATGTTAATAATATTAGACCCATAAGCATTACCTAATGCCAACCCCGGACTACCTGCATAGGCAGAAAGAGCGGAGACCACCATTTCAGGTGCTGAAGTACCAACACCCAGTATCAAGACACCTACCAAGAAGCTAGGCATATTAAAGCGTAAGGCTAAATCAGTTGCTCCATCGATAAACGTATCAGCACTCCATACCAAAATAACAAGACCGATAACAATAGCGATTACAGCTAGCCCCATAAGGCTTCCCCTTTTGTTTATTTCAATAAAAAACGCCATACAATCATATTGTTTGGCGTTTATAAAGCCTGACTACCGTCATGTTTTAAGATACTTGCACAGGAATAATGTTAGCGGTGTCTTTAACAGTATTATCTTCATTACAATAAACCAATTTAGGCTTATGTAAATCAGCTTCTTGTTCGTCCATTTGGGCATAGGCACAAATAATGACAATATCGCCTAAGTCCGCTTGATAGGCGGCGGCACCATTAAGTGAAATAATGCCAGAGCCAGCTTCAGCTCTTATCGCATAAGTACGAAAACGTTTACCATTACTAACATTATAAATATCAATCGATTCATTCTCACGGATACCTGCCAAATCAAGAAGGTCGCCATCAATACCGCAAGATCCTTCATAATGTAAATCTGCATGAGTAACACGCGCTCGGTGTAATTTGCCTTTAAGTAGGGTCAACAACATAAGCAGTTCCTTGGAATCAATTAAATAGTCTAAATGGTGTGCATGCTAAATTAGCCATTTGAGCGTTTTGCAAACGGCTATATTTATATAAATTGGGCAAAAATAAAAGTTTTAAATAGCGGGTTAATCAATATCAACAAAAACCTAACATTAAAATTAATACGGTTTAAGTCATTGAATTTATATCGAAGGTAATCTAAAGCCATTAATTTGAGTGCGCGCCTTTTCGATATTACCAGTAACCATAAGTTCAAGCGAGTTTATTGCTGCATCTAATGAGGCATCAATTGCAGTTTGCTCATCAGTTGAGGGCTTGGATAACACATGCCCACTTACTTTAGATTTATGACCTGGATGACTAATACCAATACGCAAACGATGAAAGTCGTTGCCTAAATGCGGTGTGATATCTTTGAGGCCATTGTGACCACCATGCCCACCTCCCGTTTTAAGCTTGATGCTTCCAGCGGGAATGTCAAGCTCATCATGAGCTATTAAGAGCTCTTGAGGCTTAATACCATAATAATTAACCATAGGCACAACGGACTGACCGGATTTATTCATAAACGTCGTGGGTAGAAGTAAACGCACATCTGTATTATATATGAGTCCGCGACCGGTTAAGCCATGAAACTTTTTATCACTGGTTAACTCAATATTAAACAGGTCAGCAACTTGGCACACAAACCAAAAACCAGCATTATGCCGTGTTTGGGCATATTGCTGGCCTGGGTTACCAAGCCCAACGATTAGTTTAAGTTGGGACATGGCTTTCTCACTTTATTAAGTCTTGAAATGCTTAGGTTCAAACTTGTCATAACTATAAAGTAGGTCATAGAGGACAATTACTCGTCGTCTTTACCTTCTTCTTCAGAACCTTGTTCAGTAGCTGGTACATCAGCAGCATCAACTGTTTCGGCATCTTCATCAACTTCATCAACTTCTTCAACAGTTGGTGGCTGCATGTTAGCAACAGTACGGTCTGTACCATCTTCGTTTTCAAGCTCTACTAAAACAACACCTTCTGGAAGCTTGATGTCTGATAGGTGTAGGGAATCACCAATCTCCATTTCTGACACATTAACTTCAAGATATTCTGGAAGTTGTGACGGTAGGCAGATAGTTTCCAAATCTGAAACTAGAGTAGATAATACACCACCAGCTTTAGTACCTGGGGCATCTTCACGACCAACAAAATGAACAGGGATATTCATGTGGATCTTCTCGCCTTTAACAATGCGTTGGAAATCTGCATGCATTGGGTAACCCTTTGAAGGATGGCGCTGTAGGTCTTTAATAACGGCTAATTGCTCGTCATCGCCTATCTTAATAGTTAAGATATTTGAGAAGAAGGCTTCATTCTCTAACAGCTTCCACAACTCATTGTTTTTAATAGAGATAGCAGTGGGCTCATCGTTACCACCATAAATAATGGCTGGAACTAAGTTTTGCTTACGCAGGCGGCGGCTCGCACCTTTGCCCTGCTGGTCTTCAGTACGGGCAATGCCCTGAACTGTATATAATACGTTACTCATAGGAGTATCCTTGAAAAAATTAGGTTGTTGATGTTGTACAGCACGTTTGCGACCAACGAGACAGTACAAGAATCAGGTAATCTGAATTTGCGTAGAAAGGCAATAAATGCATTTCACACAGATACAGAGGCCGTATTATACGCATTTGTCTGGTTAAAATCCAGTACAAAAAACCGCTATCAATAAGATAGCGGTTTCAATCGACTAATAGCGGAAAATAATAACCGCCAGTAATAACGAGAAGCAAATTAGCGGCTTTAGAATTTAAATATCAATGTATTCAAACATTGCGCTGATAGACTCTTCATTATTAATACGGCGTAAGCTTTCAGCTAATAAAGAGGCTATAGTAACTTGGCGAATCTTATCACAGGCTTCAGCTTCCGCCGTCAACGGAATGGTATCAGTTACCACAAGCTCATCCAGTACTGAGTTACTGATTGTTTCAATAGCTTTACCCGATAGGACAGGGTGAGTAATATAACCCAGTACACGGCGCGCCCCATTGTCTTTCAATGCTTGTGCTGCTTTACAAAGCGTACCAGCAGTGTCCACCATATCATCAACAATAACACAATCACGATCTTTTACATCGCCAATGATATGCATGACTTGCGATTCGTTTGCACGGGCACGACGTTTATCAATAATCGCTAAATCAGTATCGCCAAGCTCTTTTGCCATGGCTCGAGCACGCACAACACCACCAACATCGGGCGACACAACCATTAGATTGTCATAACCTTGTTTTTGCAGGTCTTTTAATAACACAGGGGTGGCGTAGATATTATCTACTGGGATATCAAAGAACCCCTGAATTTGGTCTGAATGCAAGTCAACGGTCATAACTCGGTCAATACTAACGATGTTTAGCATGTCAGCGACTACTTTGGCGGAGATAGGGACACGTGCCGAACGCGGACGACGGTCTTGACGAGCATAGCCAAAGTAGGGCATAACGGCAGTAATTCGGCCAGCACTTGAGCGACGAAGTGCATCGGCCATTACCATGATTTCCATTAGGTTATCGTTAGTTGGAGAACAGGTAGGTTGTAAAATGAAGACATCTTTACCACGGACATGCTCTTTTATCTCAACTGCAATTTCGCCATCGGAAAAGCGGGTAACATCAGCTCTACCAAGAGGAATATGTAGATGGTCAGCAACCGTTTTTGCCAGCTCAGGGTGGGCATTACCCGTAAAAATCGCCAGATATGGCATGGTTCAAGTCCTATTTATTTGACTTAAGAGAGGAGCAGTAGAGACTGCACAAATAAAAAAGAGAAGTTGAACGTTCAGAAAATGGTAGGGGTAGCTGGACTCGAACCAACGGATGTCAGGATCAAAACCTGATGCCTTACCAACTTGGCTATACCCCTATAACAAATAACAATCATCAAGATACTTGTTCATACTCTTATAAGAACAAATTTAACATTCTTCTTGATAATTAGCTATTAGAAGGTTTTTTATTTTTTAAAATAACTTCTAATATTGATATTGCTTTTCGATAACGTTCGAGGCGAACTATACCGAAAACTAACTAGACATGTCAATAAACTAAATCGTTTAAAACCACTATTAAAAACGACTTACAGTATGACGAAAATGGTAGGGGTAGCTGGACTCGAACCAACGGATGTCAGGATCAAAACCTGATGCCTTACCAACTTGGCTATACCCCTATATGGGCGAGTTATTATACAGTACAAATTGATGATTGCAACTGTTTTTAAGTTTTTTTGCAACAGAAAAATTATGCAATCTACTAACGGTACTAGCCAATAAAAGACCTAAGCCACAATAGAGTGAGTAATTACCCAGCGGCATGGTGGAACATGGACATGCTCAATATAATGTTCTATCTCATTAAGCTTGCTACTCGGAATAGGAAGATATACGCTGCTACCCGTGCCGGTCATTCGAGCGCTACTTTGGGTAATACGTTCTAATCCTATTAAATACTCTAAAGCGCATCTGACCTCTGGAACTAGCTTTATTACGATGGGCTCAAAAACATTACCAAATGGTGTTTTGAGCTTGCTAACAAAGCAGCTTTGTTGCTCAATGATCTCTATATGAGTGAGGTTAATGACGTCTCTTTTAAGCTCAGGGTGAGCAAACAAAGCTTGTGTTGAAGCATGTGCATTTGGATTTAAAATGAGATAATTTTGCTTAGGTAGCGCAATCGGAGTAAGCACCTCACCGATACCTTCGGCAATGGCATCTTTACCAAATAAAAATATAGGGACATCTGCCCCAATACTTGCACCAATCTCCATGAGTGCGGCTTGGTCTATGGGCAGTCTCCATAGTTTAGTTAAGGCCAATAGGGTGGTCGCAGCGTTAGAGGAGCCGCCCCCCAAGCCTGCGCCTGTGGGCAAGTTTTTATTTAATCGAATGTGAATAACCGGCAAGCTTTCTAAACCGCTAGAGGGTAGCGAACTGGTAGGCAGTGGTATATTATTATTTTTTACCCAATTTATTAGACCATTAGCGGCTTTAACAATCAAGTTATCGAGTAGGTTATCTGTCAGTTGAACATTGCAGCTCAGGGTTATGGGCAGGTAGGTCTCGCTAATAGGCTCAGATAATTGAAACGGCTTTTCTGTGACATAAAAATCAAGGGTATCACCCCAATCGAGCAAACGAAACACAGTTTGCAGATTGTGATAGCCATCTTCTCGCTTGCCTATAATATGTAAAAAAAGATTGATTTTAGCTGGGGAAAACAGGCTGAGCTGCGGTATTGAAGTCATAAGCGACACCCTATATTTATGGTAATTTCACATGACTGCATTATGAGTCTAATAACATGAGCTTAGTGACATAAGCTTAGTGACATAAGCTTAGTGACATGAACTTAGTAAAATAGACCAAGTGACAAAGCTTGCCCTAATGGCGTGCCTTTATGGAGAGGGCTAAAAATGAAGGTTCATCCCTATTGATTCAAAGTAGCTTAACTTAGCGTTCTTAAGGTTAAGGCTGTGTGTGGATAATCGTCATAATAACTCTATGTCCATCGTCACGCTGTACTTTAATCTTGTTGGGTAAGGTGTCTTGAGCATTATAACTAAACGTTGCTAACCAATTGGTATTAGTTGCAGTTTTTAAACGACCCATACTGTCTTGCGTACTCTTACTATCAGAAGGGGCAGGATGTCCAGATATCCAGTAAGGCATCTGGGATATGGGCGCAGACCAGCCAGTGGCTTTGTATAATAATTCTTCAGGACTCGTAGCACTCATCTCCCCTGTCTGCTCACTAACCAGCTTTGCCGTATTGCCGTTATACTCGATAGTGGTATGACCTATGCCTAAAGCACCGGTAAGATCGATTGCAAATCGATTATTATCTTGAGCCCAGACGTAGAAAGCACTACCAGACTGCGCTGCTTTGCTGTCATTTTGCGGTGTGGTTACACCAATTTTTCCCCGTATATTAAACTTAGGAAGCACTGTAGGCGTCATTATCTGGCTACTTGAATCATGGGGTGCAACCGGTTTGATAGTTTGGCAACCTGAGGTTACAAGCGCACAAGCGATCAAGCTAACTGCCAGTAAATAATGGCTGTCGGTAACTTTTTTCAGTCTGCTTTTGGATACACTCTTGGTTGAGTGTGTGGTTGAATATTTGGATAAGTATTTTTTTGAAAATATTGACATGATAATTCCTAAGTCTTAATCACAATAGTGACGGGCTATTTTGCTAGATTTTATCAGCCTCGGGTAGTGGCATAGTCGAATGATATGATAGTCGAATGGTATACTGGCCTTTAGTAAGCCTGTAATCGATCACTGATATCTTTTTGACCCAATCCAAAACGATTTTGTAAGTCGGTTAGTAATTTCGATACCTCATCATCACGCTCTAACCCTTGATAAGCACGTAATAAAATTATACCCGTATCAAGGGTTGGAGACACTTGATAAGGTACTTCTAAATAATTGACCACAGCTTGGTAACGCTGTTTAGCTAAGGCGTCTGCTGCTATTAAATTTAGTGCCATTAAGTAATTGTCTTGACTATAAAATGCTGAGTCAAAAGGTAAATTTAATATAGATTGCGCAATCTCAAGTGATTTATCAATATCTTGCTGGTTATCGCTTTCAAATAAAAGCACAGCTAAGGTAATTTTGTAATCGGGATTCTCAGGGTTTAGAAGAATTAACCGATTTAAGAGGCTGCGTTTTAGCGTCGCATCCTTATCATTATCGAGTAATTGTGCCCTGGCAAATAATAATTTAGTATCGTCAGGGAAGCGCAGATTTGTGTCGGCTAATATTCTCAGTGCGTCATCAATTCTGTTTTGTTGGCGTAAAATATCTGCCTGCATAATGGCACTATCAGGCGCATAGACATCAAACTGCTCGCTAAATAACTTTAGAGTATCTAAAGCACGTTCAGGTTCGTTTTGTAGTAGTTGAATAGCCACAAGCTTTTTACGGGCTTCTAACACCAAATTTTCTTGCATCACTTTGGATAAGAAGCGCTCAGCTTTGTCATAATTACCTTGGCGCTCAGCACTGATACCTAAATAATAATAAGCTCGATCAAGATAATAAGGCGAAGAGGCTAGGCTAGAGAGGAGCTCATCAGCTTTTTCATAGGCTTCAATATCGATACTGACCAAAGCTGCAAGTAAGGTTATTTCATCATCTTGGAATAAATCGTGTGCTTCTAGAAGAAGTGCCCAAGCCTCTTTATTTTGACCGAGCGATAAGCGATAGCGAATTTCATATAAATACAAAGTTTTGTTATTAACAAATCTTTTTCGTTCCTTTTCAATATAGCTTAATACTTCTGGATAGGGTTGTAGCTGTTTTATGATATCTGCCTTAAGGGTAATATAAGGGGCATTATTAGGTTGAGCTTTTAAGGCTTTACTAATGCTAACGTAGGCCTTTTCTGGTTGCCCAAGCTGTGACATCAAACCCGCCTCCATCACTTGGATGGATGAGTTTTCGTGGTCTGGTAGATCTTGCAATGTTGCAAGTAACTTACGTTTATCGGCTGCGTTGGTTGGGTAGATACCAATGAGGATTTCGCTCAAATCTGCTTGAGGGTCGTACTCTAAGATTTGAGTTAGTATATTACCTGCTAAGCTATAATCATAAGCTTTGAGGGCTAAATGAGCGACATAAAATTGAGCAGGGATATGCTCAGGATTCTGCTGCTGCCAAGATTTTGCAAAGCTTAGCGAATCTTCCACGGGCTCATATAACAGTGATAACGAGAGCGCGCGTTCAAAAACGCTAGTGGCATCATTTTTGAATGCTTCTGCTTTATAAATAGACAGCGCTTTGTCTATGTCACCACGATTAGCCAAGAACTCGGCATGCATCACATTCATAAGACTTGGTCTTTTACGCACTATGGTTTGGTCAGGTGTGACTTGAGGTTCAGTGCGATTGTCAATTTTTGACTGCTCTTCCGCTGCTGAACCTGAACTTTGGTTTGTATTTGCTCTATAGTCTGCCTTTTTATGCTCTTTAGAAGGCAGTAAAACACGTATGATCGGATCAAACACACTGGCACTGGCTGGTAGTGAATAAGTGGTTATACCAACAACTGTAATGACCAAGCAAACCTTTAACATACGGCGACTTTTTAATCTACTTTTCAGAGTATCAGGTAATTTATATTTAGACCCAGTTTTCTTTTTATTTGACTTATTTGAGCTAGGTAAATAAGTTAAATGGCGCACCCACAGACGTGTGCTAGCACAACGAAAATAGTTTTCGCATCCTATATTATCGCCTTCAATGAAGGTTTTAGACGGATTTAAATGGTGCAGGAATATCATGATTAAGCCGATAATAATTAAGTATAACCAAAGTCATTTTAAACGCTTACCCTAGTAACGTCGCTTGCTGTACCCAATTTAATCAATCAGCGACTATCTAAGCTCGGTTGTTTTATAACCATTTATTAAGGCAACTTCTTATCAAGGTAACTTCGACTATAGACTATTCCCTAAAGCGGATAGTGAGTAGCAAAAATAAAACATTCAATGTTGAACTTGATTTAACTAGAGCACAACTAAGAGAATATAGCTGAGTAGTATAATCAGTTTACCAAGTAAAGTTCGTATACTGTGCAACTGTAATGGACTAAAGACATTATACAATTACTAAAAAAATACTTAGACTAAAAATTAAGTGAGTAATAATAAGTACGGTGTTCACAGCCAGACCAACCGAGACGGCGCTACTAGTAAGAGTGGTTTGACTACATATGATAAAACCTATTATGACTTTATGCCTTAACTCTATCTTAACTATCGATTGTTAACTATTAATATTGGTATATTATCATTTTAGATAGTTATTTCATCGGGTAATTACTTTTGACGTGTCCATAACCAATCGGCCAATCCGTGCAAGTAAGTATAGTTGCCAAAGGTTTGGGTAATTGCATTGTTTGCTGAACTAAATAGTGTTTGGGCATAGTTTTGAGCGTCGTCAACACCCATTAGCTTAACATAGGTAGATTTATTTAACGCTTCATCGCTACCAGCAGGTTTGCCTAAATCTTGGGTATTGCTAATCACATCTAAGATATCATCCTGTACTTGAAACGCTAAGCCAATGTTAGTAGCAAACTCTTGTAAAGCCAGCAATTGACTGTGTTTATCACTGTTTTCATCAGCTTCAGTTAAGGCACATAACCCACCCATCAATGTAGCCGCTTCAATCAGCGCGCCTGTTTTGTCATGGTGTATGGCCTCTAGTGCATCCTGCTGTACTGTTTTGTTCTCTGCGTTTATATCTAGCATTTGACCCATTACCATGCGACGGGCACGGGGGGTAAAGACTTGCAAGGTATCAATAGACTGTGTAACTGATACGGGTTCAAAATCAGCAATGTCCGCTGTCAATACTTCAAATGCTAAGGTTTGCAGTGCATCACCTGCTAATAGGGCTGTCGCCTCATCAAACTTAATATGGCATGTGGCTCGCCCACGACGTAAGTCATCATCATCCATACAAGGCAGATCGTCATGAATGAGTGAATAGGTATGTAGTAGTTCAACAGCTAGCATAGCACGGCGGCAAGCGTCGTTTAAAAAAGGGGTATCAACTTGAGCATTTGTTGTGGTTTTCATCACAGTTTGGTAGCTGGCGGCAACCAGTAAAGGCCGAACCCGCTTGCCATTGCCTTGGATTGCATAAGCACAAGCATCCCTTAAGGGACTGGGCATATTGGCATGTTTTAGGACGGTTTCGATGTCCTTTTGTAGAGTCGTTAACACTATCTCTGATAAGGCCTTGAATTGGGCTATAGCTTGAATCTGGTTGTGAGTCTTATTAGGAAAGCGGTGTAGAGTGTTGGGTTTTGTCATGAGGTTATAATGAGTCTTATGTAATGATTTTTGGATAAGCCAGTTTTGAGTATAAGCTAGGATCAATGAGCTAGAGAAGTCTTGAGTTCAACTTATTTAGTAAGCATCTCAACAATGGGTTTTAATAGTAATTATTATTTAACATATTGTTTTA